>NZ_CEEDEA010000006.1:0-342332 GCF_979253755.1 Methylobacterium sp. AC315 | reverse complement strand
CCCCCTGCCCCGCCGGTACCGCCACCGGTCCCGCCACCGCCGGTACCGCCGCCGCCGGTACCGCCGCCGCCGGCGATTCCGCCGACGGTGCCGAGGTACAGTCCGGTTCCGAGCAGGCCCTGACCGGGGCCGGTGGTCCCGACCAGCAGGCCGGTCCCGAGGACGCCGCCGCTGGTGCTGCCGACATTCAGGCCCGTGCCGAGGACGCCGGTTCCGGGGTTGGTTGTGCCGACGGTCACGCCGGTCCCGAGAACACCGCCGCCGGTGCTGCCGACATTCAGGCCCGTGCCGAGGACGCCGGTGCCCGGATTGGTGGTGCCGACGGTCACGCCGGTCCCGAGAACACCGCCGCCGGCGGTGCCGACATTCAGGCCGGTGCCGAGGATGCCGGTGCCGGGATTCGTGGTGCCGACCGTTATTCCGGTTCCCAGGATACCGCCTCCGGTTGTATCAAGGGTCCCACGGAGAAGTTGCGCCTGCGCCGGGGCGACGACCGGGAGGGCGAGCAGGGTGCCGGCCAGAAGGGGGGCGATGCGCCCGGACGTCCGGCGCAGGGCGGCATTCGATGTCCGCGGCCCAGCCGGGACGTCGGTCGAGTTACGCATCTCAGACTCCATTGCTGCGCGGCCCGGTCGCTTCCACCCCGATCCTGAAGTCCGGTGGGCGCTAGGCTGGTACCGGCACACCTTCTGGTAGAATGCTTAACACCAACTTTCGGTTGTATTTGTATTCGCCACTTCGCGTTTGACGCGGTATCCGCCGTCTCGAGGCGGCTGAGACGCCGCGCGCCTCAGAAAATCCGCCTTTCCGCGACCATATCCGCCCCAGACGGGGGTATGCTGGCCAAGCGAGCGCTGGCCGCAGGGATTGGACGCGTGATGGACGGGCGGGAC
Organism: Methylobacterium sp. AC315; assembly: GCF_979253755.1. Lineage (NCBI taxonomy): Bacteria > Pseudomonadati > Pseudomonadota > Alphaproteobacteria > Hyphomicrobiales > Methylobacteriaceae > Methylobacterium > Methylobacterium sp. AC315. The sequence goes on along the minus strand of NZ_CEEDEA010000006.1, from coordinate 341,439 downwards.
AGGACCATCTTCGTGGCGGGGCACCGCGGGATGGTGGGATCGGCGATCGTGCGCCGGCTGCGGGAGCTAGGCTACGGGCGCATCCTCACGGCGGACCGGCAGGCCCTCGACCTGCTCGACCAGGCCGCGGTCCGGTCGTTCTTCGCCCAGAACCGGATCGACATGGTCTACCTCGCCGCCGCCAAGGTCGGCGGCATCCACGCCAACAACACCTACCCGGCCGAGTTCATCCACGAGAACCTGCTGATCCAGGCGAACCTGATCCACGCCGCGCACGTGGCCGACGTCGACCGGCTGCTGTTCCTGGGCTCGTCCTGCATCTACCCGAAGCACGCCGAGCAGCCGATGCGCGAGGACGCGCTGCTGACCGGGATCCTCGAGCCGACCAACGAGCCCTACGCGATCGCCAAGATCGCCGGGATCAAGATGTGCGAGAGCTACAACCGCCAGTACGGGCGCCGCTACCGCAGCGTGATGCCGACCAACCTGTATGGGCAAAACGACAACTTCCATCCGCAGAACGCGCACGTGCTGCCGGCGCTGATGCGCCGCCTGCACGAGGCCAAGCAGGCGGGCAGCGCGTCCGTCACGGTCTGGGGCACCGGCCGAGCGATGCGCGAGTTCCTGCACGTGGACGACATGGCGCGCGCCAGCGTGTTCGTGATGGAGCTGGACGATGCGGTCTACGCCGCCAACACCCGGCCGGACCTGTCGCACATCAACGTCGGCACCGGCGAGGATTGCACCATCCGCGAACTGGCCGAGGCGCTGGCCCGGGTGATCGGCTACGCGGGCCGCCTGGAGTTCGATGCGACAAAACCCGACGGGACGCCGCGCAAGCTCATGGATGTCTCGCGCCTGCGCGCCATGGGCTGGCAGCCGGAGATCGGCCTCGAAAGAGGTCTCCAGCAGACCTACGGGTGGTTCCTGGAGAATCACGCCACGCTGCGCGGCTGACGCGCGGACGCATCACGAAACCGCATCCGACCGGGTGGGAGAACCAGCATGGCCCAACGGGCCCCCGACGACATCGAGCAGGCTCGGCGCCGCACGTTCCTCCGCGACTTCCACACTTTCGATTCGAATATCCGTTTCCCGGCACCCTATACCCAGTTCGCCGGCAAGCCGCTGGCGTCCGCGGCAGGCCAGAACTGGCGCTACGACGCGCTGGGCTACCGGAACGACATGCACGCGGAGCCACGCTCGCTCACGGAGACGCTGCGCGTGTTCGTGGTCGGCGACAGCACCCTGATCGACGGCCAGGTCTTCGCCGACACCATCCCGGGCCGATTGGAGACCGGGCTGAAGCGCCTGCACGGCGACGGGGCCCGGGTCTACAATTTCGGCGCGACGTCCGCCTGCCTGAATCAGATGATCGCACTGATCACGACGCGGCTGATGGACCTTCAGCCCGATGTGATCTTCGTGATCGGCGGCGCCACCGACGTCTTCCAACCCTGGAGCTTCGATCCGCGCGCCGGCTACCCGTACAATCACTTCGCCAACGAGTGCCTGTACGACTACTTCTTCAACACGACGAAGTCCGGCGCGGACGCCGAGGACCTGAGCTACGACAGCCTGCAGGCGTTGATCTTCGGCCGGCTCGACAACCTTCGCGCGCTGACCAACTGGCAATCCGACATTTGGGAATGGGAGGTCGTCCGTCAGTTCGAGTTGGCGCTGAAGCGCCTCGCCCGGCTGTCCGGGGGCATCGGCGCGCCGGTGCGGTTCCTCCTGCAGCCGGCGATCGTGCGCAAGACCGAGCGAGTCGGCGACGAGCAGAACACCGCGTCGGCTGAGTTCTTGGGATATCTCGACCGTCAATACACCCGGATCGAGCAGGTTCTGGGCCGGCTCGACGCCGATGGCCTCACGCAAGGGCCTTTCACGACCCGAGACCTCAGCCGGATCTTCGAGTCCGATACGCGCGCCCTGTTCACCGACATCGTCCATGTCGGCTCGGAGGGCCGGCAGGCGATCGCCGACCGCCTGGCCGCCGAGGTCGCGGAGGTGCTCGGCCGCCCCGTGGAGGCGTAGGCGTTGGTCGCGCCGATCGTATTCATCGGGGACTCGATCACCGAAGCCTGGGGCTTCCACCGGGCCGAGACCTTCGCGGCCCACGACCTGGTTCCCCGGGGCGGGTCCGGCCAGACGGCGCGCTGGATCACCATGCGGTTCCGCCGCGACCTGGAGGAGACCGGCGCCCGGGGCGTCCACCTCCTCTGCGGCGTCAACGATATTGGGCGCAACGAGGGGTTCTTCGTTCCCGCCGACGAGATCGCCCGGACGCTGGCCGGCATGCTCGACGAGGCCCGGGCCATGGGCGTGTCGGCCTGGGTCGGCTCGATCATGCCGGCCGCCCGGATCCCGTGGAACCCCACGGTCCCGGACGCACCGGCGATGATCGCCGCCGTGAATGCCTGGCTCCGCGAACACGCGCACGAGCACGGCGCGACCTTCATCGACTACCACGCGGTGCTGGCGGACGGATCCGGGGCGCTGCGCAGGGCCTACACCACCGACGGCCTCCATCTCAGCCCGGCAGGCTACAAGGCGATCGAGCCGCTGATGCTGTCGGCTTTGGGGCGAGCGCCTGCGGGGGATACGGTTCAGGCTTTCAGCGGCACGAAGCCACGCTCATTCGGTGGGGCGCGCCTCGTAGCGATTGCTGCCGCGGTTGCCATCGTGGTCACCGGCGCGGCCCTCGTGCTCGCGCTGCGCTGATTGGAACGCTCTTTCGATCGCGCGCCTGTCGGTTCCGGAATCGCTCAAGCTTCAGGCCCTTCATCCCGGGGCCGCGAAGCGGAGCCCGGGATTCACAATCGCCGACCGGTCAAGGTCCTGCCCCGACCGCCGCTCCGCGTTCCGGGTTCGCCTGCGGCGCCCAGGAATGTCAGTGCGCGTGATGCGGAGGCCGTTCCCGTCGGGATCGTCCGGCCAACCGCAAAACATCACACCCGCCGCACCGCCCCGTGCGCCGCGCTGGTGGTCAGCATCGCGTAGGCGCGAAGCGCCGTGGTGACCTTGCGCTTGCGCGGGCTCGCCGGCTGCCAGCCGGCGGCGTCCTGCTCGGCACGGCGCCGCTCCAACTCGGCGGGTTCGACGACGAGGTCGATGGAGCGGGCCGGGATGTCGATGGCGATGGTGTCGCCGTCGCGCACCAGGCCGATCAGGCCGCCCTCGGCCGCCTCCGGGGAGACGTGGCCGATCGACAGGCCGGACGACCCCCCCGAAAAGCGGCCGTCGGTGACCAGCGCGCAGGCTTTGCCGAGGCCCTTCGATTTCAGGTAGCTCGTGGGGTAGAGCATCTCCTGCATGCCGGGGCCGCCGCGCGGGCCCTCGTAGCGGATCAGCACGACCTCCCCGGCCGTGACCTTGCCGTTGAGGATCCCGTCCACCGCGGCGTCCTGGCTCTCGAACACCCGGGCGGTCCCCGTGAAGGTCAGGATCGAGGCGTCGACGCCCGCCGTCTTCACGATGCAGCCCTGCTCGGCGAGGTTTCCGTAGAGCACCGCCAGGCCGCCATCCCGCGAATAGGCATGGGCGGCCTCGCGGATCACCCCGCCCTCCCGGTCGAGGTCGAGTTCGTCGAAGCGGGATTCCTGGCTGAACGCCACCTGGGTCGGCACGCCCCCGGGGGCTGCGCGGTAGAAGCTCTGGACCGAGGCGCTGGGCGTACCGCGGACATCCCAGCGGGCCAGCGCCGCGCCGAGGGTCCCGGCGGCGACGTTGCCGACCTCGGTTTCGATCAGCCCCGCCCGATCGAGCTCGCCCAGGATGGCCATGATCCCGCCGGCCCGGTGCACGTCCTCCATGTGGACGTTGGCCACCGCCGGGGCGACCTTGCACAGGACCGGCACCCGCCGCGACAGCCGGTCGATATCGGCCATGGTGAACGGCACCTCGCCCTCGTGGGCGGCGGCCAGCAGGTGGAGCACCGTGTTGGTCGAGCCGCCCATGGCGATGTCCAGGGTCATGGCATTCTCGAACGCCGTGACGCTCGCCACCGCGCGGGGCAGCACGCTCGCGTCGTCCTGCTCGTAGTGGCGGCGGGCGAGGTCCACGATCAGGTGGCCGGCCTCCACGAACAGCCGCTTGCGGTCGGCATGGGTCGCCAGCACGGAGCCGTTGCCCGGCAGCGCCAGACCCAGCGCCTCGGTCAGGCAGTTCATCGAGTTGGCCGTGAACATGCCCGAGCAGGAGCCGCAGGTCGGGCAGGCCGAACGCTCGATCACCGCGACATCCTCGTCCGAGATCCGGTCGTCGGCCGCCGCGATCATCGCGTCGACCAGATCGACCTTCTTGGCGATGCCGGGCAGCTGGACCTTGCCGGCCTCCATCGGACCGCCCGAGACGAACACCGTCGGGATGTTGAGCCGCAGGCAGGCCATGAGCATGCCGGGAGTGATCTTGTCGCAATTCGAGATGCATACCATCGCGTCCGCGCAGTGCGCGTTGACCATGTACTCGACGGAATCGGCGATCAGCTCCCGGGACGGCAGCGAGTAGAGCATGCCGTCGTGGCCCATCGCGATGCCGTCATCGACCGCGATGGTGTTGAACTCCTTGGCGACGCCGCCGGCCTTCTCGATCTCCCGGGCGACCAGCTGGCCGAGATCCTTGAGGTGGACGTGGCCGGGCACGAACTGGGTGAACGAGTTCACGACGGCGATGATCGGCTTGCCGAAATCGCCGTCCTTCATGCCGGTGGCGCGCCAGAGGCCGCGGGCGCCGGCCATGTTGCGGCCATGTGTGGTGGTGCGGGAACGATAGACGGGCATCGCGCGGTTCAATCGGTTCGGAAGCGGATCTCTCAAAGGTAGGGGCTTCTGCGCCCGCCGACGCGTCGCTGCAAGCGTCGCCGAACCGGTCGCCACCGTGTCATGCTCCCGGCGGATACCGGGACGCGAGAGAGGCGAATCGTACGATGGACCGAGTGGATTTCCTGCGGCGGGCCATCGACCAGGGCCAGGGCCGGACCGAGGCCGACCTCGTGCTCAAGGGCGGGCGCTTCCTCGATCTCGTCACCGGCGACCTCGTCGCCTCCGATATCGCGATCTGCGGCGACCGGATCGTCGGCACCTTCGGCAGCTATCGCGGCCGCCGCAAGATCGATATCGCCGGCAAGGTCGTGGTGCCGGGCTTCATCGATACGCATTTCCACGTCGAATCCTCGCTGATGCCGCCGCAGGAATTCGAGCGCTGCGTCCTGCCCCATGGCGTCACGACCGGCTTGTGCGACCCGCACGAGATGGCGAACGTGCTGGGAACCGAGGCGTTCGCGTGGTTCCTGGCCTCGTCCGACACCCTGGCGATGGACCTGCGGGTCCAGCTCTCGTCCTGCGTGCCGGCCACCGACCACCTCGAGACCTCGGGCGCCCGGATCGGGGTGGCCGACCTGCTGCCCTTCGCGGGCCATCCCAAGGTGATCGGGCTCGCCGAATTCATGAATTTCCCGGGCGTGCTTGCCGCGGACCCGGGCGTGCTGGAAAAGCTCGCGGCGTTCCAGGGCCGGCTGATCGACGGCCACGCGCCGCTGCTGCGCGGGAGCGCGCTCAACGGCTACATCGCAGCCGGCATCCGCACCGAGCACGAGGCGACCACGCCCGAAGAGGCGATGGAAAAACTGTCCAAGGGCATGACCGTGCTGATCCGCGAGGGCTCGGTCTCCAAGGACCTGCACGCCCTGGCGCCGATCCTCACCGAGCGCACGGCACCGTTCCTGGCCTTCTGCACGGACGACCGGAACCCCCTCGACATCGCCGAAGAGGGCCACCTCGACTACGTCATCCGCACCGCGATCGCGCTGGGCGCACCGCCGCTGGCGGCCTACCGGGCGGCGTCCTGGTCGGCGGCCCGGGCGTTGGGGCTGCACGACCGCGGGCTGGTGGCGCCGGGCCAGCGAGCCGACCTCGTCGTCCTCGACGATTTCCTCGACTGTCGCGTCGCCCGGGTCTTCAGCGCCGGGCGACTGGTGGAGGACGCGCTGTTCGCCGACCGGCCCGCGATCCAGCCGATCGGCCGGAACAGCCTGCGGGCCCGCCGGGTGACGGCGGCGGATTTCGCGGCCCCCGGTTCCGGGCCATCGACGCCGGTGATCGGCGTGGTGCCGGGCAAGCTCATCACCCTGCGGCACGACCTGTCGCTGCCCTACCATGCGGGTGAGCGCCGGATCGACCTGGATCAGGACGTCATCAAGGTCGCGGTGGTGGAGCGCCACGGGAAGACGCCGCCGGGGCAGCGGGGCATCGGCGTGGCGTTCGTGAAGGGCTTCGGCCTGAAGCGCGGCGCGATCGCATCCTCGGTCGGGCACGACAGCCACAACGTCACGGTGGTCGGCGCCGACGATGCCGACATGGCCGCGGCGGTGAACCGGCTCGGCGAGATCGAGGGCGGGTTCGTCGTGGTCGAGGGCGGCCGGGTGCTCGCCGAGATCGCCCTGCCGGTCGCCGGCTTGATGAGCCTGCTCCCGTTCGATGGGATCGGTGCCGCGCTGATGACCCTGCGGGCGGCGGCGCGTGGCCTCGGCGTCGTCCTGCCCGAGCCGTTCCTGCAGGTCGCGTTCCTGCCGCTGCCCGTGATCCCGCACCTGAAGATCACCGACAAGGGCCTAGTGGATGTCGACCGTTTCGCGTTGATCGATCCGTGAAATAGATTGCGCGCAATCTATCTCGGGATTATATGCGGGCTGTGCCGGCCCTATATGCCGATTCCCTTCCTGTTCCTGGAGATCGCACCATGTCCGTAGACGTGAAGTACCGCACCACTGCGACCGCCACCGGAGGCCGCGACGGCGCCGCCAAGACCACCGACGGCAGCTTCGAGGTGAAGCTCGCGACCCCGAAGGAGCTCGGCGGCGCGGGCGGTCCGGGCGCGAATCCCGAGCAGCTTTTCGCCTCCGGCTACTCGGCCTGCTTCCTGGGCGCCATGAAGGCGGTCGCCCCCTCGCTGAAGCTCAAGGTTCCGGCCGAGACCACCGTCACCGCCGATGTCGGCATCGGCCCCCGCTCCGAGGGCGGCTTCGGGATCACCGCCGACCTGACGATCAGCCTGCCGGGCCTCGACCGCGCCGAAGCGCAGAAGCTCGTGGACGCGGCCCACCAGGTCTGCCCGTACTCGAACGCCACCCGCGGCAACGTCGATGTCGGCCTGAAGCTCGCCTGAGCCGGGTCGTCCCATCCACCTCATTCCGGGGCGCGCAAAGCCTGCGTCTCGAAGGAGCCCTCCTCCGGGGGCGCCGCCGCTCCGGGGTGGGGTCGCGGGTGGGGTCTCTATCGAGTTGGTCGTGCCCCCACCGGTATGGCGAGCACGGCGAAGCTTTTGGGACGTGCCCTCGTTTCACGTCGCGCGTGACCCTGGGCCGCCTCGCTGCGCTCACGAGGCCGGCAAAGTTTGATCTCCGGAACCGGAATGATCGAGCCGGCTCTCAGGCCGCCTGCGCACGCATGCAGACGCGGTCCGCCTCGTCCAACGTGACGCCCTCGAACGTCTCTCCGTTCCGCCGTCCGCACACGCGAACGATCTGGTTGGCCGTCAACGGCGAGACGCCGCGATGCGTGAAGGTGCGCGGCACCGCGCCGAGCAGCATCGCGGCGAGGTTCATCAGCAGCGTCGCCTGGATCGGGCCGTGGACCACCAGGTCGGCATAGCCCTCGACGCGCGTGGCGTAGGGCTGGTCGTAGTGGAAGCGATGGCCGTTGAAGGTCATGGCCGAGTAGCGGAACAGCAGCGTCGGCGTCGCCGGCACGGCCCAGACCTGCTCGTAGGCGGCCGCGTCGTCGCGTTCGGCCGTGGCCCCGGTGCCGGTCTGCGCGCCGGCCGCCTCCCGGTAGACGATGTCCTGCCGCTCGCGGATCGCCACGCCGCTTGCCGTGGCGAGCGCGTGCTCGACCGTCACGAAGCACAGCCGGCCGCTGCGCCCCTCCTTGAACGCCATGTCGCGCACGGTCTCGGTCCGGGTGACCAGATCGCCCTCGCGCAGCTCGGCCAGCGTCTCGACCTGCCCGCCGGCCCACATCCGCCGCGGCAGGGGCACCGGCGGCAGGAACCCGCCCTTGGCGGCGTGACCGTCCGGGCCGAGGGCGTCGGCGGGCGGTGTCTCGGGGGCGAGGCACCAGTGCAGGGCCGGCGGCGCCGCCCCGTCCGGAACCGGGGCGAGATGCGGCGTGAAGGTCGCGCGGAACTCGGCGCGCAGCCGCGGCGTGACGAGATCCGAGGTCTCGCGGGTGCGGCCGATCCAGGCTTCGAGGTCGGTCATGTCAGTACGCGCGCGGCAGGCCGAGCACGTGCTCGGACAGGTAGGCGAGGATCAGGTTCGTGGAGATCGGCGCGACCTGGTAGAGACGCGTCTCGCGGAACTTGCGCTCGATATCGTATTCCTCCGCGAATCCGAACCCGCCATGGGTCTGCATGCAGGCGTTGGCGGCCTCGAACGCGGCGTCGGCGGCCAGCATCTTGGCCATGTTGGCCTCCGCGCCCGGATTGGTCCCGGATTCGTAGAGGCTCAGCGCCTCGCGGACCATCAGCTCCGCCGCCCGCATGTTGGCGTAGGCTTTCGCGATCGGGAACTGCACGCCCTGGTTGGCGCCGATCGGCCGGCCGAACACCGAGCGGTCCACCGCGTAGGTCTTGGCCCGGTCGATGAACCACTTGGCGTCGCCGACGCATTCGGCGGCGATCAGGATGCGCTCGGCATTCATGCCGGACAGGATGTACCGGAAGCCTTTTCCTTCTTCGCCGATCAGGTTGACGGCCGGGACGCGGAGGTTGTCGAAGAAGACCTCCGTGGTGGCGTGGTTCATCATGGTGCGGATCGGCCGGATGGTCAGGCCGTGGCCGACCGCCTCCCGCATGTCGACGAGCAGCACCGACAGGCCGTCGGTGCGCTTCATGCCCTCGGTGCGCGGGGTGGTCCGCACCAGGAGCAGCATCAGGTCCGAGTGCTCGGCCCGGCTGGTCCAGATCTTCTGGCCGTTGACGACGTAGTGGTCGCCCTCGCGCCGGGCGGTGGTCTTCAGGCTGCCGGTATCGGTGCCCGATGTCGGCTCGGTGACCCCGAAGGCCTGAAGGCGCAGGCGGCCTTCAGCGATCGCCGGCAGGTAGGCGGCCTTCTGCGCCTCCGAGCCGTACCGGAGCAGCGTGCCCATCGTGTACATCTGCGCATGGCAGGCGCCGCCGTTGCAGCCGGCCCGCTGGACCTCCTCCAGGATCGCGGCGGCGGCGGAGAGCGGCAGGCCGGAGCCGCCGTACTCCTCCGGGATCAACACCGACAGGTAGCCGCTCTCGGTGAGGGCGGTCACGAACGCGGTCGGGTAGGCCATCTCCCGGTCGAGCGCCCGCCAATACGGCCCGGGAAACCCGGCGCAGAGCTTGGCGACCGCCTCGCGGATCTCGGTATAGGCTTCCATCGTGCGCCTCAGGCTGTCCGGCCGCCATCGACCGGCATGTCGATCCCGGTGATGAACGCGGCCTCGTCGGAGGCCAAAAACAGGGCCGCGGCGGCGATGTCTTCGGCCCGCGACATCCGCCCGAGGGGGATCGTCGCAATGAACCTCTCGCGGTTCTCCGGGGTGTCGGGCACCCCCATGAAATGCTCGAGCAGCGCGGTCGCGCCCATCACCGGACACAGGGCGTTCACCCGGATCTTCCAGGGGGCCAATTCCAGCGCCAGCGATTTTGAGGCGAGGCTCGCCGCCCCCTTGGAGGCGTTGTACCAGGTCAGGCCGGGACGCGGCCGGAGCGCCGCCGTCGAGCTGACGTTGAGGATCACGCCTCCGTCCCGGTCGCGCATCAGCGGGGCGATTGTCCGGACGTAGTGAAAGATCGACTTCACGTTCACCCGGAACACGCGGTCGAACTCGTCCTCGGTGACCTCCAGCAGCGGCTTGTTGCGGTGGGTGGTGCCGGCGTTGTTGACCAGGATGTGGGGGATGCCGAACCGTTCGCGGGTCTCGGCGACGCTGGCCTCGACATCGGCCGCCGCCCCGACATCGGCGGCGATCGCGATGGCGTTCGCCCCGATCCCGGCCGTGACCCGCTTCGCCGCCGCCCGGTCGATATCCACGCAGGCGACGCGCGCGCCCTCGGCGGCGAAGCGCTCGGCGATGCCCGCGCCGAACCCACTCCCGGCCCCCGTCACGATCGCGATCTTGCCGTCGAGCCTCATTGTTTCCTCCCGAACTGTAGTCCGTCTCTGGCTGATGACTGTTTTATTACTGCGCGACAAACCTGCTTTCGTACTTCCATCCACTTCGCGATCGGCTTTGCAATCCGTACGACTTGGGCGGCCGAATAAAGCTCTCCGTCATTCCGGGGCGCCGCAGGCGAGCCCGGAATCTAGATTCTCCGCCGGCGCAGAACCTCGCCCGACCTGTGTTTCTGGATCCCGGGCTCCGTTGCGCGGCTCCGGGATGACGAGGCGGATGTTCGGACGTCATCGCATCACCTTGGCCGACGAGCGTGGATCGTCCTCGAACGCGACTGCGCGCCACTCACCGCTCAACCCCGAACTCACGCCGGATCCGTTCGCTGTGCTCGCCGATATCCGGCACCCGCCCGAGCGCGCGGACTTCGCCGTCGATCAGCACGGGGGGCGCGACGAGGCGGGCCGGGCCCGCCGGGGTCTCGACCTCGGCGCGGACCAGGGCGGGGTGGGTGGCGAGGTCGGCCAGGGTGTTGACGAAGCCGTAGGCGGTGCCGGCAGCCTTGAGCCGGGTGGCGGCCGCGTCGCGGCTCAACCGGACCAGGATTGCGGCGATGCGCAGATCCACGGCGGCGCGGTTCGCCACGCGGGCGTTGTTTGAAGCATAGCCCTCGGCGCGGGCGAGGTCCGGCTCGCCCAATACGCCTTCGCAGAAGCGAGCCCATTCCCGCTCGTTCTGGATCGAGATGAGCACCAGGCTGCCGTCGGCCGTCGGGTAGGCGCCGTAGGGCGAGATCGTGGGATGGGCGAGGCCGACGCGCTGCGGCTCCCGGTCGGTGCCCTCGAAGTAGAGCAGCGGCACGGTCATCCAGTCGGCCGCGCCGCTGAACAGGCTGACCTCCAGGGCGCAGCCCACGTCGGAGATGGAGCGGGCGATCAGCGCCTCCAGAACCGCGGCATGGGCGTCCATCCCGCAGGCGATGTCGCAGACCGAGACGCCGACGCGGCCCGGACCGGCCGGATGCCCGGTGATGCCGGCCATGCCGCTCTCGGCCTGCACCAGCAGGTCGTAGGCCTTCATGTCGCTGTAGGCGTGGCCGGCGCCGTAGCCGCTGATGTCCACCGTGATCAGGCGCGGATAGCGTGCCCGCAACTCCGCCGCGCCGAACCCCGCCCGGGCCGCGGCCCCGGGGGCGAGGTTCTGCACGAACACGTCGGCGTCTTCCAGGATGGCGTGCAACAGCCGGACATCGTCCGGATCCTTGATATCGGCGACCAGGCTCTCCTTGCCGCGATTCAGCCAGACGAAGTAGCTCGCCAGCCCGTTGACGGCGGAATCGTAGCCGCGGGCGAAATCCCCCTCGGGCCGCTCGATCTTGATCACCCGGGCGCCGGCATCGGCCAGCCGCGACGTGCAGTACGGTGCCGCGACGGCCTGTTCCAGGGCGAGGATTGTCAGCCCTTTCAGCGGCCGGTTCGGGTTCATCCGCAGCCTTCGCGTTCCATCAGGCCCCGCGGGGCCGCCGCCGGGGGATCTGGGTCGGCGCCCGCGTGCGCCAAGCGGGACGGGGTGACACCGACGCGGTGACGTGACCGGCGATGTGCGCCCTGCGCAGGATCGCTCAGCTCACTCCGCGGCCCGCAGGGTCTGCGCCTCGTGGCCGTCCCGGCCGGGCTCGGCGAGCATCGCGTCGACTGCCTCGGGCCTGTCGCGGAACGAGAACCGGTGCGCCAGCCGGTCGAGGTAGACGTAGATGACCGGCGTGGTGAACAGGGTCAGGATCTGGCTCACGGCCAGCCCGCCGACCATGGCGTAGCCCAGCGGCTGCCGGATCTCGGAGCCGGTGCCGGTGGCGAGCATCAGCGGGATGCCGCCCAGCAGCGCCGCCATGGTGGTCATCAGGATCGGGCGGAACCGCAGCAGGGCCGCCTTCCGGATCGCCGCCTCGGCACTCAGGCCCTCCTCGCGCTCGGCCACGATGGCGAAGTCGATCAGCATGATGCCGTTCTTCTTCACGATGCCGATGAGGAGGATGATGCCGATCAGCGCGATCAGGCTGAAGTCGAACCCCGCCCACATCAGCACCGCCAGGGCGCCCACGCCGGCGGACGGCAGGGTCGAGAGGATCGTGAGCGGGTGGATGAAGCTCTCGTACAGGATGCCGAGGATCAGGTAGACCACGAACAAAGCCGCCAGGATCAGCAGCGGCACCGTCGACAGCGATTGCTGGAACGCCTGCGCGGTGCCCTGGAAGCCGGTGACCACGGTGGGCGGCACCTGCAGATCGCGCATCGCCTGCCCGATCGCCCCGGTCGCCTGCCCGAGCGCGACGTCGGGGGCGAGGTTGAAGCTGATCGTCACCGCAGGGAACTGGCCCTGGTGGTTGACCGCGAGCGGCGCCACGGGCTCGGTCGTCCAGTGGGCGAAGGCCGCGAGCGGCACCTGCCCCCCTCCGATCGGCGCCTTGATGTAGATCTTGTCGAGGCTCTCGACGCTGCCCTGGAGGGCCGGCAGCACCTCCAGGATCACATGGTAGCTGTTGAGCTGCGTGAAGTACTGCGCGATCTGCCGTTGGCCGAACGCGTCGTACAGCGTGTCGTCGATGAGCTGAGGCGTGATGCCGTAGCGGGAGGCGGCGTCGCGGTCGATTGCCAGGGTCAGGGTGGTGCCGCGGTTCTGCTGGTCGGTGGCGACGTCGCGCAGCTCCGGCAGCGTCTTCATCCTGTCCAGGATGCGTGGCGCCCACGTGTTCAACTCGGCGAGATCCGGGTCCTGCAGGGTGTACTCGAACTGCGTCCGGGAGGTCCGGCCGCCGGTGCGCACGTCCTGGGTGGCCTGGATGTAGGTGCGGATCCCCTCGACCCGCTCCAGCTTCGGCCGCAGGCGGCCGATGATCTGGAACGCGTTGGCCTCGCGCTCCTCGCGGGGCTTGAGCGTGATGTACATCCGCCCCGAATTCAGCGCCTGGCCGTTGCCGCCGAGCGACATGCCCACCGTCGCCACGTCCGGATCGGCCTGGACGATGGCGCCGACCTTCTCCTGCAGCGTCTTCATCACCGAGAACGAGATGTCCTGCCCGGCCTCGGTGACGCCGATCATGAAGCCGGTGTCCTGCTGCGGGAAGAAGCCCTTCGGAATGACGATGAACAAGTGGATCGTCAGAGCCAGCGTCGCGAAGAAGGTCAGCAGCGTGACGAACCGGAAGCGCAGGGCGAGGTCGAGGCCCTTCGCGTAGGACGACAACAGCCCGTCGAACACCGCCTCGCTCGCCCGGTAGAGGCGGCCGTGGTGCCCGGTGCCGTGGGGCTTCAGGAGCCGCGCCGCCATCATGGGCGTCAGCGTCAGGGACACGAAGGCCGAGACCGCGATGGTCATCGACAGGACGACGGCGAATTCCCGGAACAGGCGGCCGATGATGCCGCCCATCAGCAGCAGCGGGATCAGCACCGCGATCAGCGAGACCGAGATGGAGACGATGGTGAAGCCGATCTCGCCCGCGCCCTTGAACGCGGCCTCCATGGGCCGCATCCCCTCCTCGACGTAGCGGCTGATGTTCTCCAGCACCACGATGGCGTCGTCGACCACGAAGCCGACCGAGATGGTCAGCGCCATCAGGGACAGGTTGTCGAGCGTATAGCCGGCGAGCCACATCAGCGCGCAGGCGCCGAGCAGGGCGAGCGGCACGGTCACGCTCGGGATCACGGTCGCCCAGAAGCTGCGCAGGAACACGAAGATCACCCCGACCACCAACACGATGGTGATCAGCAGCGTGAACTGCACGTCCTCCACGGAGGCCCGGATCGTCTGCGTGCGGTCGCTGAGGATGCCGATCTTGATGCCGGCCGGCAGGGTCGCGGTCAGGCGCGGCAACTGCGCCTTGATGCTGTCCACCGTGTCGATGACGTTGGCGCCCGGCTGCTTGAAGACTACCAGGAACACGCCGCGCTGGCCGTTGGTCCAGCCGGCCTGCTTGGTATCCTCGGGGCCGGCGACCGCGGTTCCGATGTCCCGCACCCGCAACGGGGCGCCGTCCCGGTAGGCGACGATCACGTCGTTCCAGTTCTGCGCCGTGGTGAGCTGGTCGTTGGCGTAGATCGTGTAGCTGTGACTCGTTCCGTCGATGCTGCCCTTCGGGTTGTTCACCGTGGTGAGCGAGAGGGGCGCGCGGATATCTTCCAGCGACAGGCCCTTGGCGACGAGCTTGGCCGGATCGACCTGGATCCGCACTGCGGGCTTCTGCTGGCCGCCGATGAACACCTGCGCGACGCCCGAGATCTGGCTGATGCGCTGGGCGAGCTGCACGTCCACCGCGTCGTCCACGTCGATCAGCGGCATGCTGTCGGAGGTGGCCGAGAGCAGCAGGATCGGCGAATCGGCCGGGTTCACCTTGCGGTAGGTCGGTGGGCTCGGCAGGCTCTTCGGCAGCTGCCCGCTCGCCGCGTTGATCGCCGCCTGGATATCGCTGGCGGCACCGTCGATGTTGCGGTTGAGGTCGAACTGGACCGTGACCGTCGAGATGCCCAGCGAGCTGGTCGAGGTCATCTGGGCGACGCCCGGGATCTGCGAGAATTGCCGCTCCAGCGGCTGCGCCACCGAGGAGGCCATGGTCTCCGGGCTGGCGCCGGGCAATTGCGCGGTGACCTGGATCGTCGGGAAATCCACCTGCGGCAGGGGCGCGACGCCGAGCAGCGGGTAGGCCACCATCCCGAGGAACAGGATGCCGACCATGATCAGCGTGGTCGCCACCGGGAAGCGGATGAACGGCGCCGAGATGCCAGCTTTCATCGCAGACCCTCTTGCGGCATGGCCGTCGCCCCGTCCGACCCGGACCCGATCACGGCTTGGCCTCGGCCGACCGGATTGCGGCGCCCGTCTCCGCCTGCGCGGTGTGGGCCGCGTGGGGATCGGCCACGAGGCTGCCGTCCTGCACCTTGTACTGCCCGGCGGTGATCACCCGCTCGCCCGGCTTGATGTCACCGCCCAGAACCTGCGTCCGGCCGGAATCGGAGCGCCCCGCCTTCAGCGTGCGCTGATGCGCGTGGTTGGATTCGTCGATCACGAAGGCGAACAGGCCGTCCGGGCCGTGCTGGACGGCATCGTCCGGTACCGTCGTGGCGGCCGCCACCGTGCCGACCCGCATCCGGGTCGAGACCGACAGGCCGGGCCAGAGGGCGTGGTTCTGGTTCTGGAACACGGCCTTCAGGCGGATCGTGCCGGTCGCGGTGTCGACCTGGTTGTTGAACAAGGCTAGCTTGCCGTCCGCCAGCTTGGTCAGCCCGTCCGTGGTCCGCGCCTCCACCGGCACCTCGCCGGCGCGCAGGGCTGCCACGATCGCGGGCAACTGGTCCTCGGGCGCCGTGAACACCACGAAGATCGGCTCGACCTGGGTGATGGTGACGATCGCCGACTGTCCCGCGGCGTTGACGATGTTGCCGATGTCGACCTGCCGAAAGCCGGTCACGCCGTCGATTGGCGCCCGGATCGTCGCGTAGCCGAGCTGCGTGGTGGCGTTGTCGATGGAGGCCTGATCGGAGGCGACCTGCGCGGTCAACTGGGCGACCAGGGCGGTCTGCGTCTCGGTCTGCTGGCGCGACGCGTAGGCGCCCAGTCCCGTGTAGCGGACGAGGTCCGCCTTGGCGTTGTTGAGGTTGGCGGTGTCCTGGTCCTTCTTGGCCTTCGCCTGGTCCAGGGTCGCCTGGTAGGGGCGCGGGTCGATCTGGACCAGGATGTCGCCCTTGTGGACATTCTGGCCCTCGCGGAACGCGACCTGATTGATCTCGCCGTCGACCCGGGTGCGCACCTGAACGGTGTTGTAGGCCTGGACCGTGCCCAGGCCGTTCAGCACCAGCGCGAACGGACCCTGCTCGACCATCCCGGCCGTCACCGGAACGGCGATCGGGGCGGCCGCCTTCGCCTTGGCGACGGGCCGCTGGGTCGTGCGCACGTACCCGTAGGCCCCGCCGCCCAGCACCGCCACGGCCACGATCGTCGTCACCAAACCGCGGGACCGCCGCGGCTTCCGCTCACCTGTCATCGGCCGCAGCCCCCTCCGCCGTGTAACGCGACAGCCTCGTCCGATCGGGTCGTGCCGCGATGGCTGTCCTCATCGCGCGACATGCCGGATTGGGCCTTGCGTGATCGGGCCGCGAAGCCCGCGGCGATCCCGCGACGCCGCCGCAAAACTCCGCGATGCGCCTCGAAAGAATATTGCATTCCCTAGCATACAATCGTCACGGCGACATTAGGGCGAGGCGGCGCTCGTCGTGTCCGTGCCGGACCGATTGCGCCCGTGACAACAGCCCCGCAGATGAGCCAGAAAGCCGGTTCGACGACGCGCTGGAATGCGCGCCGGCCGGATCGCGAAGCCAGGAGACCGGGACGCCGCATGGCCGAGACGCTGGAATTGGATGGCCTGACCGAGTTGCGGGCGGCGCTGATCGAGGAGCGGCAGACCATCGCCGCATCCGTACGCAAGCTGCGCGACGCGCGCCGGCAGAAGGGCACCTTCGTGCTCGGCGACGGCGCGGCCGCAGGTCCGCGGCTTGTGGACGTGCAGCACCAGATCGACGTCGTCGATTCCATCATCGCCACGCTGACGAAGGTCTGAGCAAGGTCCGGTCCGTCGTGCCGAAGGCACGAGGCCGCGCTGGCCGGACAGGTGGCACCTTTGCGTGTCCGTTGTGTTTCCAGGATGTGGCGAAGCTGGCGTCCCGGCCGGCAACCGGTCGATCGCGACCCGCTCATAGCGGCGGTGGCCCGATCCGCCGGGACGCGCTGAGGTTCGACGACGTCCGTCGAACCGCCCCCTGCCTGGAGCCGACAAAGCATTCGGCGGTTCGACGTGTCGTCCAACCCATGCAATCCGCCGTGCGGGCGTGGAAGTCTCAGATCCAGCGGCCTCGCGATGTGCCTGGCGACAGCTCAGCCGTCCGTAAAACCTGCCGGCCGTGACGAACTGCGCCGGTTGTACAGGCGGTGCCTGTATTTGAGGCTGGACCGCGGAAGGTTTGTGCTGTTACCGGACCGCACCTCAAGGCGCGGGATGCCACGACATGGACGCGTTCGATCAGCGCGAGACCGAGACCGACGCAGCGGTCGAGCTTGAGCACATGGCCGAGGCGGCGGCGCTCTGGGCTGCCATCCGGGCCGACCTTCGATCGCGTGACGAGCGCACCGCACGGCTGCGCGCCATGCGCCTCATCGACGGCGACGACACGGTCGTCTGACCCGTCAGGCCTCACCGGCCTCCGGGTGAGCCGGCAGGCGGGACGCGAGGGCGAACCCCACCGCCATGGCCATGGCCTCGGCCTGCGCGATCAATGCCGCGTCTCCGCTTTCGCGGGCGGCCTGAACCAGACCCACCGCATGTTGCCCGAGCCGGCGATCGATGGCGTCGTAGTTCTTGGGGCTCTGCGGTGCGGCGCGTCCGTGGGGATCGGAACCGGTCATTGGCGTGCCGAAGGATTCAGTGGGGTTGGTACGGGCCTGAACGGCGCGGACGCCGCGACCCAGGCTTGCGTGTCCATGACATCCGCGAAGGCGCGCATCACCGCGCTGATCGAGCGGTGCACATCGTGGGCCGCGATGCCTTCGAGATCGTGGCTGGCCGAAGCGTCGGACAGGAACGTCACCTCCTGCCCGCGATGGAAGCCATCGATCGCCGTGGCGAGACAGGCGGCCTCGCCGGCGAAACCCGCGATCACCAATTGCACGCCGCCGCGCTCCATCGCGTCGGCGAAGGCCGGGCTGGCGTAGCAGGACGGCCGGTCCCGGTCGAAGACCATGTCGCACCCGTGAGGCTCGAACCCCTCGATCCAGCGGGCGAACCGCGAGCCGGCCTGGAAGAGAGGAGCCCCGATCCAGCGCACGTAGGCGATCGGGATGCCGCTGTCCCGGGCATGATCGAGGGCCAGCCGGCACTTCTCCAGCGCCGGGGCGATGCCCGGAAGGGCCAGCGGGCGGCCGGCGACCTCGTATTCCTGCTGCATGTCGACCAGGACCAGCACAGGCACGCTGCTCGGCCGCCGGTACAGCGCCGGATTCACGTGGCGGGTCATTGCGACACCGGCCCGTCGACGGAGGGCCGCGTCACCGCCCTGGCGCGCGACCGGTCCAGCGCGCCCGCCTTGTGCCACCGGCCCTCGGGGCGGATGATCACGTAGGGATCGACGCCGATCCCGATCGCCTCCGGGTGCGGCTCCGCCTCCAGCAGCATCTCGACATAGTCGAAATCCGAGAACACGAGTTCCTGCGCGCCCTCGAAGACCCGGAAGCCGAACCGGCTCCAGAATCCGACGAGGCGCTTCTGTGCGTGGCCGTAGAGCCGGCGATACCCCTTGACCCGGGCCAGCTCGATCCCGGCCCGGACCAGCGCGAAGGCCATGCGGGTGTTGCGGTATTCCGCCCGGACGGCCAGCCGCTCGATCTTGGCGAAGTCGGCGAAGAAGCGGATGCGCAGGCAGCCGGCCGGCTCGTCGCCGACATAGCCGATCAGGTGGGTGGCCGAGAGGTCGTTGCCGTCGAACTCCTCCTCGTACGGGCAGGCCTGCTCGGCCATGTAGACGGCGGCCCGCAGGGCGACGACCCGGGCGAGATCCTCGAAGCTGCGCGCCACGGCGACGCTGACGCCGCTGAGGCCGGGCCTGTGGCTGTCGTAGGGCGGCGAGATCTCTGGGACCGGCGTGCGCGCGAAATGATGGAGGTGTCCGTTCGCTCCCCCGCCCCTGGCGAAGCCCAGGGTGGTGAGCAGGTCGGCGCCCTCGGGCGTCGCCGCGCGGGCGTAGAAATCGACGCCCTGGTACAGGGGGCTCGACAGGCGGTCGAACACGAGGCCGACGCCGCCGGCGAGCCGACGACGCGCATACACGGCCCAGACGTAGATCGCGGCCGGACGCTCATGCTGCCCGGCCAGCATGGCGGAGGGCGGCTCGGCCGCATCGAACGTTCCCGCCTTCAAGGCCGCGAGCCCGGCGCCGTTCAGCATCAGGCAGGCCACGAAGCCCTCGCCGCGTGGGTCGGCGGCGTCGAACCGGTGTCGCTGGGCGATCGCGACGACGCTGTCGGGATTGATCGACAGCACCCGCTGCACCGTGGCGAGCGATGCCAGGTCGGGCAGGTCCACCCGCGCCGCCTCGATGAGCCGTCCGAGGTCGTCCGGAGTCGGCAGGAAGGCGACGAGGTGCCGGGCGACCCGCTCGACCCGCATCGCGCCGAGGTCATGGCGCGGCTCCGGGAGCAGCGGCGGAATGCTCAGTGGCGGCGGGTTCTGTGCCGCGAAACGGGGGTGAGCGACGTGCACCGTCATCGGATGACCTGTCATTCGGGAACGGATTGACGCTGCAGCACTTCGCATCTAGCGCAGTCGCTGTATGTGCATGATTTGAAACAGGGGTGTTCCGCGGATGGAACGGGTCGAGGTCGACCACGGCTCGATGCCCGATTGGCAGAGTGTCCGGGTGTTCCTCACCCTGCATCGGTGCGGCAGCTTCCGTTCGGCGGCGGCCAGCCTCGGGCTCTCGATCAATTCGATCCGGCGGCGGGTCAGTGACCTCGAAGCGCGGATCGGCGCACCGCTGATCACCCGGCACATCGACGGGGTGCGGTTGACCGCCGAGGGGCGAGCGATCCTGGAGGCCGCGAGCCGCATGGAGACGGCGGCGTTCGGGCTGATGCTCGCGGGCGACGCGGCCCCGTTCGCCGAGACCGGCGAGGTGCGCATCGCGGTCACGGAAGGCCTCGGCGCGTTCTGGCTGGCACCACGGCTAGTGGAGTTTCAGCGCGCCAATCCGCGCCTGACCGTCGATTTGCGCTGCGCCATGGAATCCGCCGACGTGCTGCGGCTGGAGGCGGACGTCTCGATCCAGCTCACGCGGCCGACGAGCCCCGACCTGCGCATGGTCAAGCTCGGGCGCATGCACATCATGCCCTACGCCGCGCGCAGCTACGAGCAGATCTACGGATTGCCGGAGAAGCCGGCGGATCTCGCGCGGCACCGGATCGTGGTCCAGGCCGCGAGCCAGACGATAGGCCTCGAAGACTATGCGAAAGGCCTAGAGGGATTTCCCGCCGAGATTCCCGTGACGCTGAAGATCAACGTCAGCAGCGCCTATTACTGGGCGATCGCGAAAGGCGCGGGGATCGGCCTGTTGCCGACCTACGCCACCGCCATCGGGGCCCAGGTCGTCCCGGTGGACAATCTCGGCCGCTACGGTCTCGACATATGGTTGACCTACCACCCCGATGCGGAGCGGATCGGTCGCGTCCGCCGCGTCATCGACTGGTTGCGCAACTCCTTCGATCCGGGCCGCTACCCGTGGTTCCGGGACGAGTTCATCCATCCGCGCGACCTTCCGAGCCGGATCCGGGGCGAGCCGCTGCCCGACCTGTTCGCGGGTTTCACCGCGATGACGGAGTGAGACGCGCCGAGCCTTGACCCCGCGGCGCGCATGTTTCTTGCTCGCATTGCCGCAACGACGAGGTTCTCACGTGCTGCTGACGCCCCGCGAAAAGGACAAGCTGCTGATCGCCATGGCGGCGCAGGTGGCGCGCAACCGCCAGGCGCGCGGCGTCAAGCTGAACCACCCGGAGGCCGTGGCGCTGATCACCGACTTCGTGGTCGAGGGCGCGCGCGACGGGCGCACGGTGGCCGAGCTGATGCAGGCGGGGGCGAACGTTCTGACGGTGGACCAAGTGATGCCCGGCATCGCGGAGATGATCCCCGACATCCAGGTCGAGGCGACCTTCCCGGATGGGACGAAGCTCGTGACGGTGCATCACCCGATCCGCGGGGCGCTCTCGGCCGACGTGCCCGGCCAGGTCACCACGTTGCCCGGCGAGATCGTCTTCAACGCAGAGGCCGACCGCGCGGTGATCGCGGTGGCCAACACCGGCGACCGGCCGATCCAGGTCGGCTCGCACTACCATTTCTTCGAGGTGAACCCCGGCCTCGTTTTCGAGCGCGAGAAAGCCCGCGGCCGGCGCCTCGACATCGCGCCCGGCACGGCGGTGCGGTTCGAGCCGGGCTCCACCCGGGAGGTCGTGCTGGTGCCGCTCTCGGGCGGTCGCACCGTGTACGGTTTCCGGGGAGACGTGATGGGCAAGCTGTGACCATGGCCAACATGCCCAAACCCGCCGCCCTCCCCCGGGCCGCCTACGCCGACATGTTCGGCCCGACCACGGGCGACCGCATCCGGCTGGCCGATACGTCCCTCGAGATCACGGTCGAGCGCGATTTCACCACCTACGGCGAGGAGGTGAAGTTCGGCGGCGGCAAGGTGATCCGCGACGGGATGGGCCAGAGCCAGGTCACCAACGCGGCGGGCGCCGTCGATACGGTGATCACCAACGCGGTTGTGCTGGACCATTGGGGCATCGTGAAATGCGATGTCGGCATCGTGCGCGGCCGTATCTTCAAGCTCGGCAAGGCCGGCAACCCCGACGTGCAGCCCGGCATCGACATCATCGTCGGGCCCGGCACGGAGGTGATCGCCGGCGAGGGCAAGATCCTCACGGCCGGCGGGTTCGACAGCCACATCCACTTCATCTGCCCGCAGCAGATCGAAGAGGCCCTGTGCTCGGGGGTGACCACGATGCTGGGCGGGGGTACCGGGCCGGCGCACGGGACCTTCGCCACCACCTGCACGCCGGGGCCCTGGCACATCGCCCGGATGATCGAGGCGGCCGACAGCTTCCCGATGAACCTGGCGTTCGCGGGCAAGGGCAACGCCTCGCGGCCGGAGAGCCTCGTCGAGATGGTCCGGGCGGGGGCCTGCGCGCTGAAGCTCCATGAGGATTGGGGCACGACCCCGGCGGCAATCGACACCTGCCTATCGGTGGCGGACGCCCACGACATCCAGGTCATGATCCACACCGACACGCTCAACGAGTCGGGCTTCGTGGAGGACACGATCGCGGCGTTCAAGGGCCGCACGATCCACGCGTTCCACACCGAGGGGGCGGGCGGGGGACACGCGCCCGACATCATCAAGGTCGCGGGGCTGCCCAACGTGCTGCCGTCCTCGACCAACCCGACGCGGCCCTACACCCGCAACACCATCGACGAGCATCTCGACATGCTCATGGTCTGCCACCACCTCGACCCGTCGATCCCGGAGGACCTCGCCTTCGCCGAGAGCCGGATCCGGCGCGAGACGATCGCGGCCGAGGACATCCTGCACGATATCGGCGCGCTCTCGATGATGTCGTCGGACAGCCAGGCCATGGGCCGGGTCGGCGAGGTCGTGATCCGCACCTGGCAGACCGCCGACAAGATGAAGCGCCAGCGCGGCGCACTCGCGGGGGACGCCTCTGGCACCGATAACTTACGCGCGCGGCGCTACGTCGCGAAATATACGATCAACCCGGCGATCGCGCACGGCGTTTCGAAGCATATCGGCTCGGTGGAGCCCGGCAAGCTCGCCGACCTCGTGCTGTGGACACCCGCCTTCTTCGGCGTGAAACCCGATCTCGTGCTGAAGGGCGGCAGCATCGCGGCCGCCCCGATGGGCGACCCGAACGCCTCGATCCCGACGCCCCAGCCGGTGCATTACCGCCCGATGTTCGGGGCCTACGGCCGGGTGCCCTACGCGACCGCGCTGACCTTCGTGTCCCGGGCGGCGGTGGAGGATGGCTTGCGGGAGCGGCTCGGGGTGCAGAAGCAGCTGGTCGCCGTGGAGAACGTCCGCGGCGGCATCTCCAAGAAGAGCATGGTGCTCAACGATGCCACGCCAATGATCGAGGTCGATCCCGAGACCTACGACGTGCGGGCCGACGGCGAACTCCTGGTCTGCGAGCCCGCCGAGGTGCTGCCGATGGCGCAGCGCTACTTCCTGTTCTGAGCTATCGTGGCGCGAACGAACAGGAGGCCGGACATGGCGAAGGCCGCGCTGAAGACGCCCGAATCGGATCTCTATGAAACCGATCTCTGTCTCTGGACCGAGCAGCAGTCGGCGCTGCTTCGGGCCGGTCGAGTGTCGGAGATCGATAGGCTGAACCTTGCCGAGGAGATCGAGAGCTTGGGCGGGTCGCAGAAATCCGAGATCCGCAGCCGTCTAGCCGTGCTTCTTCTCCACCGGCTGAAATGGGAGTTTCAGCCGGAAAAGCGGAAATACGGTTGGCGCACCACCATCGTGGGGCAAAGGATCCGGATCGACGGTCTGGTGGATACGAGTCCGAGCCTGCGGTCCTGGCCCGAGCGTGTGATGCAGAGCGCTTATCGCATCGCCACGCTTGGCGCGTCCAGCGAAACGCGCCTGCCGGAGAAGACGTTTCCGAAGACCTGCCCGTACTCGGTCGAGCAGATCCTCGATCTCGCCTTCTATCCGGGCATTCCTGAAGACGATGTCGTATGACGACGCCGAGATCAAACGAGAAACCGTCCCAAGAATGATCCGCGCCACCCGAATCCTCCGCCGCGAGCACCTGTCCGGGGGCGAGATCGTCGACCGGGTGGTCCTCGATTCCGGCGCGCGCCATCGCCGCCGCGTCGGCATGCGGGGAGAAGGGGGCATGCGGTTTCTGCTCGACCTGCCGGAGGCGGTCGTGCTGGACGACGGCGATGCCCTCGTGCTCGAGGATGGCCGCCTGATCTGGGTCGAGGCCGCGCCCGAGTGCCTGCTGGAAATCCGCGCCGCCAGCGAGCACGCCCTGAGGCGGCTGATCTGGCACATCGGCAACCGGCATATCCCGGCCGAGATTGGGGCCGACGCCGTGTGGATCGCCGACGATCATGTGCTCGCCGACATGATCCGGGGGCTCGGCGGGACCGCCGAACCCGTGGAGCGCCCGTTCCGGCCGGAGGGAGGAGCCTATTCCGGTGGGCAAGCGCACAGCCATGCGCATGGTCATGGGCAAGCGCACGACCATGGGGGTGCGCACGGCGATGGGCACGGCCCGCACCATCACCACCATGCCGATGGCTGAGACGCTGGAGGCGCTCCGGCTGATGGCGTGGCTGTCGCCCGGCTATCCGGTCGGGGCCTACGCGTATTCGCACGGCCTGGAATGGGCCGCCGAGACCGGCGACGTGCATGACGAGCCGAGCCTCGCCGCGTGGCTCGCGGACGTGTGCGCGTACGGCGCCCTGCGCAACGACCTGATCCTCGCGGCCCACGCTCAACGGGCGGCAGTCGCGGCCGGGCCGGACGGGATCGTCGCGATCAACGATCTCGCCCTGGCCCTGGCACCGTCGCGCGAGTTGCACCTGGAGACGAGCCAGCAGGGTCGCAGCTTCCTCGACGCGACTTTGGGCGCCTGGTCCTGCGAACGGCTCTCGGCGTTGGCCGGACGTCTTTCGGGACCGGTCGCCTATCCCGTCGCGGTCGGCGCGGCCGCGGGGGCGCACGGCATGGCGCTGCCGCCGATGCTCGCGGCCTACGCCCTCGCCTTCGTCCAGAACCTCGTGTCGGCGGCCTTGCGTGCGGCCCCGGTCGGTCAGGCCGCCGGCACGCGGGTGGTCGCGGCGCTCGCGCCCCTCCTGGTCCGGCTCGCGGAGGCGGCGCACGACGCGGATCTCGACGCGATCGGGTCTGCCACCATCCGGCTCGATCTCGGCTCGTTCCGGCACGAGACCCAGTATTCCCGCATCTTCCGATCCTGAGAACGCAGCATGACCTCCTCGAACGGCCCACTCCGCGTCGGCATCGGCGGCCCCGTGGGCTCGGGCAAGACCGCGCTGATGGAGCAGCTCTGCAAGCGCTTCCGCGACCGCTACGAGATCTGCGCGATCACCAACGACATCTACACAAAGGAGGATGCCCGGATCCTGACCGTGGCCGGGGCGCTGCCGGAGGAGCGGATCCTGGGCGTCGAGACCGGCGGCTGCCCGCATACGGCGATCCGCGAGGATGCCTCGATCAACCTCGCCGCGGTCGCCGAGATGAGTCGGCGCTTCCCGAAGCTCGACCTGGTGCTGATCGAATCCGGCGGCGACAACCTCGCGGCGACGTTCTCACCGGAACTCGCCGACATCACGCTCTACGTGATCGACGTGGCCGGCGGGGAGAAGATTCCCCGCAAGGGCGGTCCCGGCATCACCCGGTCGGACCTGCTGATCGTCAACAAGACCGATCTCGCGCCGCTGGTCGGCGCCGACCTGTCGGTAATGGAGGCCGACACGAAGCGGATGCGCGGCGCCCGCCCCTACGTGTTCGCATCCCTGCGCGGTGGCGATGGGGCGGATGCCGTCGCGCGCTTCATCGAGGAGGCCGGCGGCCTCGGCCGTTAGCCCTTCCGACGTTGCGCGTACTAGCGCCCGGCCTCTGCCGAGCGCGAGCGTGGGGCCGCCCGGGGCGACAGGCCCATCAGGGAATCGAGGCGGCTCATCCGGGCGTCGAAATCCTTCAGCGCAGCTTGGCGCGCCTTGACGGCGGGGCTGGCCGACGGCTGCACCTGCGCGCGGATCGGTCGGGCCTGCGCTGCCGGTGCCAAGAGGACAGCGGCCAGGGAGATCGTTGTCAGCGCACGGATCATGACGGTAGTCCCTTGGGGAACGGCCGCATCAGCAGCCAACTCCCTAAGATCGTACGGTTCACGGTCGCGCGCCTGCGTGCGCGGGCGCACGTCGCGCGTGCCTGGGTCGGTCCGGCGCGGGATGAACCGGCGCTCAGGCACGCGTGCGTCTCACGGTCAGCCAGGAGGCCAGCAGGACGAACGCGCTGACCAGTACGACGAGAAGCGTCGAGGCGGCGTTGATCTCGGGATTCACCCCCAGCCGGACCTGGCCGTACAGCCGCATCGGCAGCGTGGTCGAGCCCGGGCCCGACACGAAGCTCGCGATCACGAGGTCGTCGAGCGAGAGCGTGAAGGCGAGCAACGCGCCGGCCAGCACGGCGGGCGCGAGCAGCGGCAGCGTGATCGTGAGGAACACCCGCGACGGACTCGCGCCGAGATCGGCAGCCGCCTCTTCGAGCCCACGGTCGAGGCCGCGCAACCGCGCCGCCACCACGACGGCGACGAAGCCGGTGCAGAAGGTCGCGTGCGCGATCACGATGGTGGCGATGCCTCGGTCGACGCCGATGCCGATGAACATCAGCAGGAGCGACAGGCCGATCATCACCTCCGGCATCACCATCGGCCCGAAGATCAGACCGGTGAACAGCGCCCGCCCGCGGAAGCGGCCGTGGCGTTCGAGGGCCAAGGCCGCGAGGGTCCCCAGGATGGTCGCGATCACGCTCGTGAGCAGCGCGACCCGAAGGGAGACCCACGCCGCCGCCATCAGCGGCGCATCCGCCAGGAGCGCGCCGTACCAGCGCATCGAGAATCCACCCCAGACCGTCACCAGGTTCGAGGCGTTGAACGAGTAGGCGATCAGCACCAGGATCGGCGCGTACAGGAACATGAGCCCGATCGTCAGCGCCGTGCGGGTCACCCAGGTCACGGACGGCCCTCCCCGCCGCTGCGCAGGCTGTCGCGGAACAGCACCACGGGAACGATGACGATGGCGAGGATCAGCACCGCCACGGCCGACGCGAGCGGCCAGTCGCGGTTCGAGAAGAACTCGCTCCACAGCACCCGACCGAGCATCAGGGTCTCCGAGCCACCCAGGAGATCCGGAATTACGAACTCGCCGACCATCGGGATGAAGCAGAGCCCGGCCCCGGCCGCGATCCCCGGCAGGCTGAGCGGCAGCGTCACCGACCAGAACACCCGGGCCGGCGACGCGCCGAGGTCCGCCGCCGCCTCGCGCAGCGCGGGATCGAGCCGATTCATCACCGCGTAGAGCGGCAGCACCATGAACGGCAGGTAGGCGTAGACGAGACCGATCAGTATGGCGGCATCGGTGTTCAGGATGATCAGCGGCTCGGAGATCAGGCCGAGGCGAAGCAGGATCAGGTTCAGCAGCCCCTCGGGCTTGAGGATCGCGATCCAGGCGTAGATCCGGATCAAAAAACTCGTCCAGAACGGCACCACCACCAGGGCGACGAGGAGGGGCTGCCAGCGCGCGGGCGCCCGGGCCAGCGCGTAGGCGAGCGGCGTGCCGAGGGCGACGAGGATTACGCTGCACGCCGCGGCGTAGGCGAGCGAGCCGAGGGCGGCATCGCGGTAGAGCGTGTCGGCGGCGAGCGTGGCGTAATTGTCGAGGTTCAGGGCTTCGAGGAAGGACGACCAGCCTTCGATACCGCCCTGCCAATCGAAGACCGGCAGGTAGGGCGGGATCGCGGTGGCCGGCTCCGACAGGCTGATCTTGAGGGTGATGGCGACGGGCAGCAGGAAGAACGCAGACAGCCACAGCAGTGGCGGCAGGCGCACGAGCCGATCGAACAGACGCTTTCCGGACCCCTTCACCCTCAAGGCCGCCGCTCCCGGGTCGCGGCCGTGCGGGCCCGGTTCGTCGCAGCGCGGATCATGCCGGCAGGATCACCGCGTCGCGGGGGGCGAACCCCGCGCGGGTGTCGGCGCCCAGGGTTTCGGTGTGCCCACCCGGCCTGCCGCTCGACCGAAGCAGGGTACCATCGGGGAGGCGCAGGGTGCGGCGCAGGCGGTCGCCGAGAAAGAGCGCGTGGGCGATCGTCACCGGTAGGCCCTCGGCGCCGAGGATGAGGTCTTCCGGGCGCACCGCGATGACGACCGAGGCGCCCTCGGGCAGCAAAGTCGCGGCGGCGCGGACCGGCCCGTGGGCGGTCTCCACCGCGCGCGTGTCGCCGGGCTCGGCCGGTCCCAGCCGGCCGGGGATGAGATTCACGTCGCCGAGCAGGCCCGCCACGAAGCGGCTGGCCGGGCGGCGGTACAACTCGGCCGGGGTCCCGACCTGGGCGAGCCGGCCATGCTCCATGACGCCGACGCGGTCGGAGAGCATCATCGCTTCCTCGGGATCGTGGGTCACCACCACGAAGGCGGTGCCGAGGCGGCGCTGCACGGCGCGCAGCTCGGCCTGGGTCTCCTCGCGCAGGCCCCGGTCGAGGGCGCCGAGGGGCTCGTCCAGGAGCAGCAGCTTCGGCTCGCGGGCGAGCGCCCGGGCGAGCGCAACCCGCTGGCGCTGCCCGCCCGACAGCGTATCCGGGCGGCGATCCCCGAAGCCGTCGAGGCGCACGAGACGCAGCAGCTCCGTGACGCGAGCCGTGGCGGCGGCCCGGCCTAGCCCCTTCAGTCCGTAGCCGACATTGCCGGCCACGCTCATGTGCGGGAACAGCGCGTAGGACTGGAACATCATGTTCACCGGCCGCCGGTGCGGAGGCAGCGCCGTGAG
Organism: Methylobacterium sp. AC315; assembly: GCF_979253755.1. Classification (NCBI taxonomy): domain Bacteria; kingdom Pseudomonadati; phylum Pseudomonadota; class Alphaproteobacteria; order Hyphomicrobiales; family Methylobacteriaceae; genus Methylobacterium; species Methylobacterium sp. AC315. The sequence continues at coordinate 313,113 of NZ_CEEDEA010000006.1, read as the reverse complement.
GTCCTGCTCGCCGAGGCGGACATGGCCGGAACTCGGGATCTCGAAGCCCGCGATCATGCGCAGGAGGGTGCTCTTCCCGCATCCGGACGGCCCGAGCAGGCAGAAGAACTCCCCGGGCTCAAGCGCGAGGTTCACCGCATCGACGGCGAGGTGGCTGCCGAAGCGCTTGGTGAGATCCTCCAGTCGCAGGCGCAGCGCCGGTGCGTCGGCCAAAGCGTCAGGAATCCTCGCGCAGCGCCTCGGCCACGCGCGCTTCGAGGAGATCGGGCCGTCGCAGCACAAGGGCGCCGCGGGTGCGGTCGACGAGGCCCTCGGCCGCCATCGCGGTGAACTCTCGGGTGACCTGCTCGCGGCGGCAGCCGATCCGGGCGGCCAGCACGTGGTGGTAGGGCGGCGGCGACACGACCCGCTCGCCGGAGGTGCCCGACCGCGGGACCGAGAGGCGCAGCAGCTCGGCGTAGAGCCGGTGCTTCAGGTCCAGGAGCGCGTGCTCCATCAGCCGGGTGTTGAGTTCGCGCACGCGCTTGGCCAGCAGCCGGAACAGCCGGTCGGCGATCGCCTCGGAGGCGAACACCATCTGGCGGAACACCGCGGCCGGCACCACGCAGACCTCGCCGCGGGTCAGCGCCGTGACGTTGGCCGAGCGGCCGATCCCGTCGATGGCGGCGAGTTCGCCGAAGAAGGCCCCGCCGCGCATCTCGCCGAGGATCACCTCCTTGCCGGATTGGGTCCGGTTCAGGATGCGGACCTCGCCCGTGGCGATGAAGTAGACGTCGGTGGATATGTCGTCGAAATCGACCAGAACCTCGTTCTCGTCGAAGCGGCGCCAGTGGCAGCGGGTCTCGAACGGACCGAGCTCGATGCCCGGATCCTTGAAGAAGGGTATCGTCCCCAACCGCGCCATCGATCCTGTCCCTTCGGCCCCAGCCTCCGTCCCTGTCCTGACGGGTGCCGACCAGCAACTGTGGGGACGGAAGCAGCCCGCATCTTGGAGCGGCGCGCCGACCCGGCCGCGCGCCAGCGATGAGGCGAAATCGATGGTGACGGTCACGCGCGGGCCGGTCAAGCCGCGCTTGGCTGAACAGGAGTTTATTAGCGGGAATCGGTGGAGAGGGATAATTTCCTGCGCCTCGGCGCCAGACGATTCGCAATGCACCAGACGTTCGACATCGCCCATTCCTTCGCCGGACCGGTCAGCCCGATCGTCCGGCTGCAGGCGACATTGACCGATGCGTTCGAGCGCGCCGGGCACAGCTTGCATTCCGGCCGCCATGCCACGGTTCGCGTCTGCCCGGCGCCTGCAGGACATGGCATCGTCTTCCGCCGCCACCTGAACACGGGGGAGGCCGTCGATGTGCCGGCCCTGTGGCAGTTCCGGGAATCGCAGCCGCTCTCTTCGGCAATTCGGCGGGACGGGGTGCTCGTGCGTACGATTGAGCACCTGATGGCTTCCCTGCACGCCCTCAGGATCGACAACGTGCTGGTCGAGATCGACGCCGACGAACTGCCGATCTTCGACGGGAGCGCGACGCCCTGGTGCGCGGCGATCCGGGACGTGGGCCGGACCGAGCAGCCCGCCCCCTGCCGGGTGCTGCGGATGCGCCGGACGGTCACGGTCGAAGACGGACGGCGCCTGATCCAGATCGGGCCGGGCCCGGGATTGCACGTCACCGGCCACGTCTCGCTCGCCCATTTCGGCTCGCTCGACTGGTCCGGCGCAATCACGCCGGAACGCTTCGTGCAGGAGATCGCGCCCGCGCGCAGCTTCGGCCGGTACGTCCGCGCCATGGCAGGGCGCGCCTACGGCTACGCCGTCGGCGAGGATTTCCTGCAGGGCGTCTCGGCCCGCTCGGCGGCACTCCTCTGGCGGGGGCACGTCATCGGCGGGATGCGCGTTCCGGAGGAGCCGGTGCGCCACCGGATCCTGGACCTGATCGGCGACCTGATGCTGGCGGGGCACCCGGTGGAGGGCCATGTCTCGGCGTTCCACACCGGCCACGAGTTGAACCACGCGCTGGTCCGGGCACTGATGCGCGAGCGCACGGCCTGGGAGCTGGTCTGACGGCGCGCCTCAGGCCGAGGCGCGCAAGGTCGTCTGGTCGCACGCGACCACCACCTGGCGGAACGCGCGCAGCAGGTCCGCATCGAGCTTGGGGCCCAACGTCCCCAGGATCGCGTAGGCCTCCCGGATCGGCTTCGGCGCCTTGTAGGGGCGGGCCTCGATCAACGCCGCGAAGATATCGCAGATCGTGATCAGGCGGACGAGATCGGGGATCTCCTGCGCCCGAAGCCCGTCCGGGTAGCCGGAGCCGTCGAGATATTCGTGATGCGAGCGGACCACGGCCAGCGTCCCGGCATCGTAGCCGCCATCCGCCAGCATGTCGTAGCCAATGGCCGGATGCCGATCCATCTCCAGCCGTTCCGCCGCATTGAGCGGGGCGGGCTTGTTCAGGATCGAGAGGGGGATCCGCGCCTTGCCGATATCGTGCAGCAGCGCGCCCTTGGTCAGGTGATGTGTATCCGTTTCGTTGAGGCCCAGGCTCTGCGCGAAGGCCGCGGCCAGGCCGGCGACCGTCAGGCAGTGCCGATGGGTCACGTCGTCGAAACCGGCCACCACGTTCAGCCAGTCGCGGACCTTCGCCTCACGGATCGCCCGGACGATGACGGTGGTGCCGGCATCGACGATGGCAGCCGCAGGCGTCGTGTCAGCCCGGAAGATCGCCCGGAAGGCGGACCGCGCCTCGTCGGCGCAGCGACGCAGCGCGACGCCGTCATCGGGGCCGCGTCCGGCCGAGCTCAAAGCCGCGACGGCGGTGGCCAGCAAGGCGTTGGCCGCGGAGGCCGGGAGGATCCGCGTGGCCCCGAGGGCGGTCGCCTGGATCTCGCCGCGCCCGAGATTGCCGTGGATCAGCGCGAGGAACGGCGTGGCCTTATCACGCGCGACGGCCAGCGTCCGGCGCAGGCGAAGCACGGCGTCGGAGGTCAGCGCGCTGACATCGCTGATCACCAGGTCCGCCCCCCGGGGCGGCTCCGCATCGCCGTACAGATCGTGGAGAACAAGGCTCGGACCGCCGCCCAGATTGCGCGCCAGGCGCTCGCCGCGGCCGAGATCGTCAGTCAGGATCACGGTGCGACCCAAAACACCTCTCCCATCACGGCGCCCAACTGGCGCACACCCCGGTCGACCAGCATCCGACGCCAGGCCCCGGGCCCGCGACGGTATTACCGCCTAAAAACATACTTTGATCGGTTCGAACGACGGATGCTGCACAGTCACCGAAGAGATTTCGCACAATCATCGGAGAGTCATGCGATTCCGTTAAAGCGGCTTCTACGGATTTCGCGATCGCTCACGGCGATCGACGCTGGTGCCCTGCGTCGGCTCGCCTGCGCCGCCGGGGCACGGCGGCACCGTCAGGGCGCTTGCCCTCCCGCGTCTAGACCGCCAGAACGCCGCCATGCTGCGCGTCCATGACCTCACCTACCGCATCGGCGATCGCCTGATCCTCGATTCCGCGAACTTCTCGATTCCCGAGGGCGCGCGCGTGGGTCTCGTCGGGCGCAACGGCGCCGGCAAGACCACGCTGTTCAAGGCGATCCTCGGCGACCTGCCGGTGGACGCGAAATCGGTTTCCCTGCCCAGGGGCATGCGCATCGGCGCGGTCGCCCAGGAGGCGCCGGCCGGCCCGGAGACGCTGCACGCGGTGGTGCTGGCCGCCGACACCGAGCGGGCCCAATTGATGGCGGAAGCCGAGCATGCCGACGGCCTGCGCCGGGCCGAGATCGAAACCCGCTTGGTCGATATCGGCGCGCATTCGGCGCCGGCACGCGCCGCCGCGATCCTGCACGGGCTCGGCTTCGACGCGGCCGCCCAGGCGCGGCCCTGCGCGGACTTCTCAGGCGGCTGGCGCATGCGCGTGGCGCTCGCCGCCGTCCTGTTCTCGGAACCCGACCTGCTGCTCCTCGACGAGCCGACCAACTATCTGGACATCGAGGGCACGCTCTGGCTCTACGACTACCTGGAGCGCTATCCGCGCACCGCGATCATCATCAGCCACGACCGCGACCTGCTGGACACCAGCGTCGACCACATCCTGCATCTCGACCGCGGCAAGCTGACGATCTACCGCGGCGGATACACCAGCTTCGCCAAGCAGCTCTCCGAGAAGCGCATGCTGCTCGCCAAGGCCAAGGTGAAGCAGGATGCCGAGCGCGCGCATCTGCAGAGCTTCATCGACCGGTTCAAGGCGAAGGCGACCAAGGCCCGGCAGGCGCAATCCCGGGTGAAGCGGCTGGCCAAGATGGAGCCGATCGCCGCCCTGATCGAGGACGACGTGCCGGTGATCCACCTGCCGAGCCCGGAAAAGCCGCTCTCACCCCCGATCGTCTCCATGGAGCGGGTCAAGGCCGGCTACGGCGACCGCGTCGTGCTCAGCGGCCTCGACCTCAACCTCGCGCCCGACGACCGCGTGGCGCTGCTCGGCGCCAACGGCAACGGCAAGTCGACCTTCTGCAAGCTGATCGGCGGCCGGCTCGGGGCCATCGCCGGGGAGATGCGGCGGTCGTCCAAGATGGAGGTGGCGTATTTCGCGCAGCACCAGCTCGACGAGTTGCGCCCGGCCGAAAGCGCCTACGCGCATGTGCGGACATTGATGCCGGATGTGCCGGAGGCGAAGGTGCGCTCGGCCACCGCCCGGCTCGGCTTCGGCGCCAACAAGGCCGACACGCCGGTGGAAAAACTCTCCGGCGGCGAGAAGGCGCGGCTGTTGATGGGGCTCGCGGCCTTCCACGGTCCGCACCTGCTGATCCTTGACGAGCCGACCAACCACCTCGACATCGAGAGTCGCCAGGCCCTGGTCGAGGCGATCAACGACTACGAGGGCGCGGTCATTCTGGTGAGCCACGACCGCTTCCTGGTCGAGGCCTGCGCGGATCGCCTCTGGCTGGTGGCCGACGGCACCGTGAAGACCTTCGACGGTGACATGGACGATTACCGCCGGTTCGTCCTGTCCGGCCCGGAGCGTGAGGACACACGCGAGGTCGAGCCCGCGGGCGGCCAGAAGGCCGAGGCGCGCCGCGCCGGGGTGGAGCGCCGCGCGGCCCTCGCGCCGCTGCGCAAGCGGCTCGAAGGGATCGAGGCGCGGATGGCCAAGCTCACGGCAGCGATCCAGAAGATCGACGCCGCTCTCGAGGACGGCACGGCCTTCCGGGAAAACGCGGCCAAGGCGGGAGAGATCGCCAAGATGCGCTCGGACGCGGCGGACGCCCTCGCCGCCGCCGAGGAGGAGTGGCTGATGGTCAGCGAGGAGATCGAGGCGGCGTGAGCCCCTCGCTCCCCAACGTCTTTCGGGGCCGACCACGAAAGTTCCGGTTTCAAAAGGGCTTCGATCTTTTGCGGGTTCAGTACGGAGCCCTGGCGGTGGGCTTGGCCCGATGCCTCAGGGGCTCCGCCCCCGAACCCCGCCAAAGGGCTTGCCCTTCGGGATCCCGTTCCTGAGCGCTTCAGACCGCGGCTTCGAGGGCACGCTCCAAAATATTCGCGCCGCGATCAATCCTTGCCTCCGACACTGTCAACGGTGGCGCGATGCGGAGCACGCGGCCTCCTGAAGCAGGCCACGCTCGCGTGGGTCGCCGATACAGGCGAAAAGCTGCTGCACCGTGTTCCGGATTGCCGCCCATGCCGACGATCGGCCTGAAGCGCTTGCCGCCGGAGTACAGGTCGGGTCGGCGTAAGCGAACGCGTTCGATCAAGGACTTAGAGCTGTTCCCGATCGCAGCGTGATCGGGAAATGCTCGAGTGATCCGCCTCGACGAACGCCACGCGACGGCGCTGACCCAGCCGTTCGCGTCGCATCTACGGACCAACCTGTCGCTGCGATGACCGTGGCGGTTCCATGGGGGACCGCTGCGGTCTAATTCAGGTCAGACGGCCGAAACCGGATCGTTGGCGGAACGCAACGTCGGCAGCTGTTCGACCACGCAGCCACACGCCCAGGACAGCGGCTTCAGCGTGGCGAAAACCACTGATCCGTCACCTTCGGCCAGAGCGAAACGATCTTTTTGTTGTCGACATTGATCCAACGGACATCCGTACTGGGATGCTCGGCTTTGAAACTCTGGTAATGAACGTCGTTGCACATGAGATAAAAACTGATTGCAGCCGTGATGCTGCTATTGATATGCGTGATACTGTAAATGTAAGCATCCCACTTCGCGGCATCTTCGGCTTGCCGGACTGCCTTGCTCTCGGCGATCGACCGATCCAGCGCGGTCGCCATCGGGACAGCATCACCCGAACGCTGTGATCCGGTATCGACGTCGCTGCGCACCGTCGCCGCCGCGCGCGTATCGCCCGTGCGCTGCGGCTGAGGCGCGTTCTCCGGCCCATCCGTCTTCGGAGATTGCGCAAGCTGGGCCGTTGGTACGGTGGCGTCCGAAGCGGGTTGGCGTGCCCGGACCAGCGACAGGACCGCGTCGGCCGTGAGCGCGTAAGTCGTCCTCGGATCGAACGCCACCGGCTTCGCAAGTTGGTTTGCCATCACGGACGCAATCCGCTCCGGCTCATCGACCAGCTGCGGCCTCAGCGCGGCGCCAGAGGCAGACGCAACGGGGCTGACAGCGAACATCTTACGCACTCCGTGTGTTAAGCTGGACACCGGCTGACAAAGGATGTTCTCAAAAACTCCATCCGGTTTCTGAAGTCTGAGCGCTTATCACTTCGGCGTGCTGCTCAGACGGCGATTTACTTGACTTCGAAGGGCTCGTTTCCGCCCGAAGACTTCGGTCGTCGTTGTCGCCTGGCTGGCGACGCTGCCAGCTTGTGGGCTGGCAGCGTCGTTTCTTGGCTTCAAGAATAATCTCGGACACCAATCAGACCTGACCTTTTGGGTCATATAGACTGTTAAGCGCGATCAATATTTCAATCGATTGAGCGCTATAGACTTTGAATATCCGGGTGCGCGAGCAACTCGCGTAGGCCTTCCGAAAGCGATCATCGCGGAGGAAGGGTACCGCTGAGGCGTCATGCCTCAGGCACAAGAATAAGAACGTGCGAGCATTGCCGTGTCAACAGGCGAGTCCGCTGTGCGGCCTGGGCAGGTATTTGCAGCAACGCCGCACCGATATTCTTTCCCGTCATACGATCATGCACCTCGGACGCGCTATAGATCGGCGGGTCGCGCGATATTGATCGTCTTGCAAAGTTCAGGGCGCGTCCCGGCCTCGTGATGAGCCCGCGGGCCGACACACGAATTTCACACCTGTGCCATCGATACGGCTACGCAGGCGGGCGAATCGACCGCGAAACGGTGTCATCCGCCCGCCGAAGTGCATCCGATAGCGAATCGATGCCGGCCGGTAGGCTCGATCAGGCCCGCGCCGGCGCAACGCCCCGCTGCCGGCCTCGGCCGAGGCCCACGACAAGCAGGCAGCCCGATCCCGACAGCACCACGAGGGGCAACAGGCCGAGCGGGTAGCTGCCGGTGGCATCCTTGATCACACCGAGCAGGTATGTGCCGATGAACCCGCCGATATTGCCGATCGCGTTGATCTGCGCGATGCCGGCCGCCGCCGCCCCGGCCGACAGCCATTCGGTGGAGAGCGCCCAGAACGGCCCCTTCACCATGTAGGTCGCCGTCACAGCGAGGCACAGGATCAGGATCGTCGGCAGCAGCTGCTCGGTCGCGATCGAGGCGGCGAGGCTCAGCGCCAGCAGGCCCAGCGGGATTGCCGTGTGCCAGACCCGCTCCCGCCGTTTGTCGGAGGACCGGCCCCACAGGATCATCAGCACCGAGGCGATGCCGAACGGGATCGAATTCAGCAGGCCCGTCTCCAGGTTCGTCAGCCCGAACGACTTGATGATCTGCGGCTGCCAGAGCGACAGGCACTGGCTGGCCCCGGAGGCGCCCGCGTAGATCAGCGAGGCGGCAAGCACGTAGCGGTTGCGCATCACCTGCCAGACCGAGAGATGCCGGGCCGGCGCCCCCTCGCCCGCAACCACGGAGGCGCGCTCGGCTGCCAGCCGATCCTGCAGCCATGCGCTCTGCTGCGGCGTGAGCCACCGCGCCGTGCCGGGTCCGTCGGGCAGGACCGCGAATGCGATGATCCCCAGCAGCACCGCCGGGATCGCCTCGAGGATGAACAGCCATTGCCAGCCGCGATAGCCCAGCATCCCGTCGGTGTTGAGGATCGAGGCCGAGATGGGTGAGCCGAGGAAGCTCGAGATCGGGATCGCCACCATGAAAACGGCCACGATCCGCCCCCGATAGGCGCGGGGAAACCAGTAGGTGAGGTACAGGATCACCCCGGGAAAGAAGCCGGCCTCGGCGGCGCCCAGCAGCAGGCGGACCGCGTAGAACGAAGTGGGCCCGACGACGAACGCCATGGCCGCCGAAACCAGCCCCCAGGTGATCATGATCCGGGCGATCCAGATCCGAGCGCCGAACCGCTCCATGGCGAGGTTGCTCGGCACTTCGCACAGCACGTAGGACACGTAGAACAGGCCGCCGCCCAATCCGAACTGCGCCGCGGACAAGCCGATATCGTGGTTCATCTGCAGCGCCGCGAAGCCGGCATTCACCCGGTCCACGAACGCGATGAAGTAGGCGAGCATCAGGAACGGCAGGATCCGCCAGGTGATCTTGCGCAGAGTCGCCCGCTCGATATCCGAAACGGGTTCCGGCACGTTTGTCGGCGCCATCTTAATCCTCCCGGCTCTGTCGGCTCGGCTTGGATCAGGCACGGCCCCGCCACCAGTCCTGAGGCACGACAACTTCGCGCGACTGTCATAGTCTGCCCTCCGGTGTTGCTTGCCGGTTGCGATACGCGCCAATAGCCGCCTCCGGGCCGTCGGTGCGGTTTGCCCACGGCCTGCGGACATGCGAGAGAAGCGGCATGTTGACGGTGGATAGCCTTTGGCGCGCGCGGCACCGGCTTGCGCAGATCGGGAAGAAGCGGACGGGCTCGCCTCGCATCCTTGTGGTCGGAGTCTGCCAGGCCGGCTCCATGGCCAAGGTGCTGCGTTTCCTGCTGCCCGACGCCCAGGTCGATTTCGTCTCGGCCTTCACGGTCACCCGGCGCTTCCCGAAGCTCGTGGACCTGATGGCGCATGCCGACGGCTACGATCACGTCTATTCCAGCATCTACCTGCCCCGGTTCAAGGACGGCGGCACGATCGACCGGTTTCGGACACACCCGAAGGTCCGGCTGATCCCCACCATCGTGTTCGGCGCCTACCATCCGGATCTGATCCATGTCGGCGTGCAGGATGCCGTCTCGCTCAACGGCCTGATCTCCGGGCCGATGGGGCATTCGCATTCGGCGATCACGCTCTACGCCTATCTGGCCGGCTTCTCGCAGGCGCAGGCGTTGCGCCTGTTTGCCGAGCCGGTCTTCGAGCGGCTGGGCTATTTCGATCTCTGGAACGAGTCGGTCGCCTACCTGCGTGGCCTCGGCGCCCAGGCGCAGTACGATCTCGATACGCACCTGACGCGGTGGGCGCGCCGCGGCTGCTTCATGCACTCGATCAACCACACCAAGCTCTACGTGGTCGCCGACCTCGCCCGCGGGCTGCTGACCAAATCCGGCGTCGCCTACCCCGAATGCGACCTGGACGCCTTCGTGCCCGACGACCTCGGGGGCCAGGGCAGCTGGCCCGTCTATCCCGAGATTGGCGCGCATTACGGCATTCCCGGCAGCGCGCTCTTCTTCAAGGCCGAGACGCGCCGCTCGGGCCCCGCCCGCACGATGACGCGGCCGGAATTCGTGGCGGCGGCCTACGCGAACTACGACAAGCGCCCGCGCGAGGCCCTGGTCTCGCGGCGCGTCCAGGACTGGCGCAACGATCCGGCGACGGTGGACTTCTTCCGCGAGGCGGCGGGCCGGGACATCAGCCCGATCCGCCCCTCCGGACGTTCCCCGGCGTTGGCGTCGAACAGCCTGGCCGGCCACGCATCCTGATACGACGGCACTGTCTCCCCTTTCCCGGCACTGGCACCGTCCGGGTCGGGGCCGACCGAGGTTCTGGAGCCCCGATGAGCCGGCAGCCTCGTAAGAAGACACGCGCCGGTCGCTTCGGGATCGCGGCCATCCTGACCGGTCTCGGCTCGGCCGCCGGGCTCGTCGGCTGGAGCCGGTTCGCCGTCGACCGCCACATGGACCTGCCGCCGGCCCTGCCCGGCCGGCACGAGATGCTCGCGACGGATCGCGCCGGCGCGCTCTCGCTGTATGGGACGACCGACCGGGACGGCGTGCCGCTCCTGCTGATCCACTCCATCAACGCGGCCGCGAACGCCTACGAGGTCCGTCCGCTCTACCTGCATTACCGCCAGACCCGCCCGGTCTACGCCCTGGATCTGCCGGGCTTCGGATTCTCCGAGCGATCGCGCCGCCTCTACACGCCCCGCCTGATGGTGGAAGCGATCCGTGCGGCCGTGGCCGAGATCCGGCAACGGCATTCCGTCGGCGCCATCGACGCGATGGCGCTGTCGTTGTCCTGCTCCTACCTCGCCCGCGCGGCTGTCGAGCGGCCGGAGGATTACCGCAGCCTCGGCCTGATCAGCCCCACCGGGTTCGATGCGCGACTCTCCGGCGACGGACCTCCAGACGGGCATCGGGGACGCGACCGACTGCGCAACCTGCTGGACCGGCCGCCCCTCGGCCGGCCCCTCTTCGATGCGCTGGCCTCCCGGCCGAGCATGCGCTTCTTCCTGCAGAAGACGTTCGGCTCGAAGGACATCGACGAGGGTCTGTTCGCGTATGATTACGCCTCGGCCCACCAGCCGGGTGCCGAGCACGCCCCGTATTGCTTCATCGCAGGCCACCTGTTCCCGACCGACACGACGCGTCTCTACGAGACGTTGCGCCATCCGGTCTGGATGGCGCACGGGCGGCGCGGCGACTTCGTCGATTACCGGCTGGCGCCGCGGGTCGCGGGCCGGCCGAACTGGCGCGTCCTCACCCTGCCGACCGGCGCCTTCCCGCATTTCGAGCGGCCGGACGACATGATCGCCGACTTCGACACCTTCCTGGAGAACCTTACCTGGGCGCCGGCATCGCCCCCGGCGTAATGCGATCGCGTCACCTGCGGGGCTGGCGGGATACGCGTCGGGCGGCGTTCTGCGCGTCAGCGCAGGCGCAGAAGGGTGCGCAGCCGGTCGAGCACGGTGGGATTCAACTCGCGCCGGACCCGCCGCTCCGCGAACGCGTCGACTGAAAAGCGGTCGGTCGGCACGCGCCGGAGGAAGCGCTCGGCGATCTCGTAGACCACGAGGTCGGGCTTCACGGCGGCGACGTAGGCCCAGTCGATCTCGGCGGACCAGATCGCGTGAACCTCGCGAAAGCTCTCGGCCAGCATCGCGGTGAGGCGCGGCCCCTGATCGAATACGTAGGAATCGCCGAACAGCACGATCCGCCGCGGATCGGCGGCCTCGGGATTACGCATCACCGCGCGCGATCCGACGAAGAAGCCGCCCCGGCCTGCGACCCGTCCGGTCTCGCGCAGATGCACCAGGGCGTTGGCCTCGCTGCGCTGGGCCCGCCGGGGGAATTCGTGGGCGAAATAGGCCTCGTCCACCGGCGGCTTGAGCTTGCCGCCGAGATCGAACACGAAGCGCGCGGGTTGGCCGGTGGCGTCGAGCACGTACGGCGCCGGCGCGACCGCGAGCGCTTCGCACAGCGCCCGGTAGGCCGCGATGTAGCCGCGATGGTTCCAGTGCGTATCGGTGCGGAGATAGACCGGTTCCTCGGCGCGCGCCGCCCGCAGGGGCTCGTAGAGATCGACCAGGTCCGCCCGCGTCTGCGTCGCCAGGAGCCGGCCGAGCCGCGCGCCGGGCGGATCGGCCAGGCCCGGGAACGGCCGGTCGAGCGTGTCGGCATGGATAGCGATCTTCTCGGGCACGATCGCGTGGACGTAGGTTGCGCCCAGGGATTCCGCCCGGTGGACGCGGCCGACGACCAGCTGCACCCACCGGCGCAGCAGGCGCCGTGTCACAGCGGAATCGGTGTACAGTTCCACCAGTTCGTCCGAGCGGCCGACCCAGAACAGCCAGCCGTCCCGCCCAACCGCGATACCGCGCGCGCCTGCCTGAGACAAAGTTAGGCCATCCTCCAAGAGCGCCTGCCGGCACGCCGACACATGCCGCCCGACGGCGCCGGAAACAAGCGGAAACACCCGGGCCGTTCAGGAGACAAGCCGTCGAGCGCGCCGGCTGAGACGACCAGGCTGGCGTTGTGGTGGACCGGTCCCCGATCGATCCGGTAAGGATCGGACCGCCGCCCGGAGCGGCGACAGCCCTTGGATTCCGATGATCGATCTGACGCTCGAGGCCGCCCGCAGCATCGTGGATACCGCCCTGCGCGAAGCCCGGACCCGTGGGCTGAAACCGATGGCGGTGGTGGTGTACGATGACCGGGGCGCGCTCAAATCGGTGTCTGTCGAGGACGGCACGTCGCTGCGCCGGGCCGAGATCGCCTGTGGGAAGGCCAACGGCGCCCTGGCGCTGGGGCTCGGATCCCGGGCGATCCATGCGCGGGCCGAGGCGCAGCCCTATTTCGTCGCCGCCGTGAGCCACGTCGCCGGCCCGGCCGCGCTCGTCCCGGTGCCGGGCGGCGTGCTGATCCGCTCCCGCGAGGGGCGGCTGCTCGGCGCGGTGGGCATCTCGGGCGACACGTCCGACAACGACGAAATCTGCGCGGTGGCGGCGATCGAAGCCGCCGGCCTGGTGCCCGAGACCGGCGCCTGAGGATGGCGATCCGCCGGCGTACGTGGCTGGCCGGTGCTGCCGCCCTCGCGGTCGCACGGGCCGCCCGCGCCGGCGATCCCGGCCTCTACCGCCGCGGCAACGACGCCGATCCCGAGACCCTCGATCCGCACCGCTCGTCCACGGTGGCGGAGGCGCATATCCTGCGCGACCTGTTCGACGGCCTCCTGACCTACGACAATCACGGGGCCATCATCCCGGGCGCCGCCCGATCCTGGACCGTCTCGGATGACGGCCTCATCTTACACTTCGAGCTGCGTCCGGACGGACGATGGTCGAACGGCGACCACGTCACCGCGGACGATTTCGTCTATGCGTTCCGCCGCATCCTGGCGCCGCCCACGGGGGCGAAATACGCCGAGATCCTGTTTCCGATCCGCGGGGCGGCGGCGGTGAACCGCGGCGATGCAGCCGGCGACACCCTCGGGGTCGCAGCGGAAGGGCCTCTCCGGCTCAGGATCGCCCTCGAACAGCCGACGCCGTATGTCCTCGAGCTCCTGACCCATCAGACCGCCCTGCCGGTGCACCGCGCGTCGATCGAGCGCTACGGCGATGCGTTCACTCGCCCGGGCAACTTCGTGACCAACGGCCCCTACCGGCTGGTCGACCGGGTGCCGGGCGGGGCGATCACCCTCGAGGTCAATCCGCACCATCCCGAAGCCCGCGCGATCGCGATCCGGCGCGTCGCCTTCCTGCCGACGCCGGACTTGTCGAGCGCGGTGCGCCGCTACACGGCGGGGGAACTCGACTCGCTGTCCCAGCTCCCGGCCGACCAGATCGCCGACCTGCGCCGCCGCTTCGGCGCCCAGGTGGTCCTCGGTCCGTCGCTCGGGCTCGAAGCCCTGGTGGTCAACACCCACAAGGCGCCGTTCTCGGACCGGCGGGTCCGCCAGGCGCTGTCGCTGCTCATCGACCGGGAATATCTCGCCGACGGGCTCTACGGCGGCACCATGAGCCCGGCCTATTCCCTGTGCCCGCCGGGCATCGACAATTATCGGACGCCGCCCGAGACCGCGGGGCGCCTGGGCCTGCCGATCGACCACGAGGCGCAGGCGCGCCGCCTGCTCGACGAGGCCGGCTTCGGGCCGGGCCGGCCGCTCACCGTGGAGTACCGGTTCAACGTCAGCGACAACAACCGCAACACCGCAGTGGCGGTGGCCGAGATGTGGCGCGACCTCGGGATCGAGACACGGTTTGTCTACACCGACGCCAAGACGCATTTCGCGTATCTGCGCGACGGCGGCAGCTTCGACGTCGCCCGCTATTCTTGGATTGCCGACTATTCCGATCCGCAGAATTTCCTGTTTCTGCTCCAGAGCGGCAACGATGGGTTGAACGCCGGCCGCTGGTCGGACGCGGCCTACGACGCGCTCCTGACCAGCGCGGCCGCCGAACGCGACCTCGCCCGCCGGGCCGAGCTGCTCTGCGATGCCGAGTCCATCGCGCTGCGCGAGCTCCCCTGGATCCCGCTGATGCATTATCGCTCGAAGGCGCTGATCGCACCGCGGCTGCACGGGTACGTCCCGAACCTGCGCAACGCCGCACCGACCCGCTTCATGAGGCTCGACGCGTGATCCGCTTCATCCTGCGCCGCCTCGCGCAGTCGGTGCCGACGCTGTTCGCGGTGGTGGCCGTGAGCTTCTTCCTGATGCGGCTGGCGCCCGGAGGGCCGTTCGACCTCGAGCGTCCGCTGGCGCCGGCCGCCATGGACAACCTGCGGCGGGTCTACGGCCTGGACCGGCCGCTGAACGTGCAGTTCGGCGGGTACCTGGCGGCCCTGGCGCGGGGCGATCTCGGCCCGTCCTTCTCGTTCCGCGACCAAAGCGTGCGCGACCTGATCGCCCGGGGGCTGCCGATCTCGGCGACCCTCGGAGCCCTGGCCCTGTCGCTTGCGACCTGCCTGGGGATCGGGCTCGGAACCGTGGCGGCGCTCCGGCGCGGCGGCGCGCTGGACCGGCTGCTCGGCCTCGGCGCGGCGCTGTCGCTGTCGCTGCCGAGCTTCGTGGTGGCGCCGCTCCTGCAGATCGTGTTCGGGCTGACCTTGCGCTGGCTGCCGCTGAGCGGCTGGGAGGGCGGCGCGCCGAGCCACCTGATCCTGCCGGTGGTGACCCTCGCGCTGCCGCAGGTGGGCGCGCTGGCACGCCTGACCCGCGCCTCGCTCGGCGAGGTGCTGCGCACCCAACCGGTGCGGACCATGCGGAGCCTCGGCCTGCCGCCCGTTCGCATCACCCGGCATGCGCTGCGCGGGGCGCTCCTGCCGGTGGTCGCCTACCTGGCCCCGCTGGCGGCGGCCCTGCTCACCGGATCCGTGGTGGTCGAGACCATCTTCGGCCTGCCCGGCATCGGCCGCTACTTCGTGGAGGGGGCACTCAACCGCGATTACACGCTGGTGATGGGCACTGTCCTGGTGGTCGCGGTGCTGGTCATCGCCCTGAACCTGATCGCCGACCTCGCCTGTGCCTGGCTCGATCCGCGCCTGCGGCGGTTGGCATGAGCACCGGGGGCATCACCACCGGGCCTGCGGCGCGCATGCTGCTCCGGCTCGGCCGCGAACGGGTGGCGATGGCCGCCCTTGCCGTGCTCGTCCTGACCGCGCTGACCTGCCTGTTCGGCCCGGCGCTGACCGGGCACGATCCGGTACGGGCCTATCCAGACCTGCGCCAGCTTCCGGCCGGCCTGAGGGCGCAGCCGGATGCCGAGCATCTGCGCCCGGCCCTCGAACGCCTCGCCTTCCGGATGCGGGCCCGCCTCGACGACGTGGCCCGCGACGGTGACACAGTACGCCTGACGCTGGGTTCGGAGACCGCATTCGACCGGCGCAGCCTCGTCTACCTGCCGCGCTCCGACCTGTTCGGAGAGCCGCGGGTCGTCGACGGTTCGCAGGATGGGACGCGTCTGATCGTGCGCGTGCCGGTGCGGCGCCTGTACTTCCCCCTCGGCACCGATGTGCATGGCCGCGACCTGCTCACCCGCTGCCTCGTCGCCGGCCGCGTCTCCCTCCTGATCGGACTCACCGCCACCCTGGTCGCGCTGCTCATCGGCGTCGGCTACGGCGCGACCGCCGGCTTCGTCGGCGGCGCCGTCGACGCCGTGATGATGCGACTGGTGGACGTGCTCTACGCCTTGCCGTTCGTGTTCTTCGTCATCCTCCTGCTGGTGTTCTTCCGGGCGAGCCTGACGCTGATGCTGGTGGCCATCGGCGCGGTGGAATGGCTCGACATGGCCCGGATCGTCCGGGCGCAGACCCTGTCGCTGCGCGAGCGCGACTTCGTCCGCGCCGCCCGCGCCCTCGGCCTCGGCACGCCCCGGATCATCCTGCGCCACATCGTGCCGAACACGTTCGGCCCGGTAGCCGTGGCGGCGACCCTGCTGGTGCCGCAGGTGATCCTGCTTGAGAGCTTCCTGTCGTTCCTCGGGCTGGGCGTTCAGGAGCCGCAGACGAGCTGGGGCGTGCTGATCGCCGAGGGCGCCCGGGCGATCGAGTCGGCCCCCCACATGCTGGCCGGTCCGGCCGCCTTCCTGATCGCCACCCTGGTCGCCTTGACGCTCCTGGGCGACGGCCTGGCCGACGCCGTCGACCCGCGCAGCGATTGACGTCAGCCCAGCAGCCGGATCGGCGAACCGGCGAGCCACGCCTCGATATCCTCCAAGGCCTGGGTGAAGAACGTCCGGTAGTTGCTGCGCGTGACGTAGCCGACATGAGGCAGCGCCAGGACGTTCGGCAGGTGCCGGAACGGACTGTCGGCCGGCAGCGGCTCGGTCTCGAAGACGTCGAGTCCAGCTCCCGCGATCCACCTCTCCTCCAAGGCCCGGACCAGGGCGGCCTGATCGACGATCGGCGCGCGCGACGTGTTCACCAGCAGGGCGCCCGGTCGCATCCGGCGCAGCTCTTCCCCGCCCAGAAGGCCGCGTGTGCGCTCGCCGAGCACCAGATGGATGCTGACGACGTCGCTTGCCTCGAGCAGGGCGTCCTTGGACTGCGCACGCTCCACCCCGGCGGCTGCGGCCCGGGCATCGTCGAGGTTCGGGCTCCAGGCGATCACCCGCATGCCGAAGGCGCGGCCGATCTCGGCGACGCGCACACCGATCTTGCCTAGCCCCAGGATACCGAGCGTCGCCCCGGCCAGATCGGTCCCGATCGTGCTCTGCCAAGGACCACCGTCCCGAAGATTCCGGCTCTCGACCGCAAGGTGGCGGGCGAGGCCCAGGATCAGCGCCCAGGTCAGCTCGGTCGGCGGCGTGGGGCTCGATTCCGTGCCGCAGACCGTGATGCCCCGCGACCGCGCCGCCGCGACATCGATCGCGAGGTTGCGCATGCCGCTGGTGACCAGCAGCTTCAGGCAGGGCAGACGCTCCAGCAGATCCGCCGGAAACGGCGTGCGCTCGCGCATGATCACTAGGATCTCGGCCTGGTCGATCCTGGCCACGAGGGCGCCCCGATCCGCGATGTGCTCGGTGACCGGCGCGACCGCGACCCGGTCGGACAGGCGCGCCCAATCGGCGAGGCCGAGCGCCGCGTTCTGATAGTCGTCGAGGATCAGGCAGGTTCGCACGGTGGCCGCTCTCCAGCTTCAGACGCTGCAACGCTCGCGCAGGCGCGGTGTTCGCGAATGCATTGACGCTTCCGGAAATCACGAATGGCCGCAACGTCGGTCGAGGAATCACGGTTGAAAGATCTGCAGCCCCGCCAGCGCCGTTCAGCTGGCCGCCGCCAACGCCTCAAACGCCATCGCAACCCCGGCCGCTCCCGGATCCTCGACACCAGCGAGATCCGCCGCCGCGAGGTAGCTTGACCGACCGGTGGCGGCGCGGTCCATCCGGGCCGTGGCGGCGGCGCCCGCGCGGGCGGCAGCGGCGGCGGCGTCGAGGCCGTCCGATTTCAGGGCTTCGAGCGCGGGGATCAGGGCGTCCAGCAGGGTCCGATCGCCCGGGCCGGCACCGCCGTAGCCCCTGACCCGGGCCACGCCGTCTTCCAACGCGTCGGGCCAGGACGCACCGTCGGTGAGCGCGGACGCGGCGGCGGCGAAGAAGATCGAGGCCAGCACGCCGCTCGAACCGCCGACCGCGCGGCCGATCCGCACCGCCAGCGCGCGGCACAGGGCTGCCGGGTCGGCCTGCGGCAGCCGGTCGATGTCCGCTTCCACCGCTCGCGCCGCGCCGGCGAAGGTGGTGCCGGTGTCCCCGTCGCCGACCTTCGCGTCCAGGGCGTTGAGCGCGCCCTCCGAGGCGATGAGCGCCCGCGTGACGGCGGCGAGCCGTGCGGCGACCGCGGGATCGCGCGACGGCGCGAAGGATTCGCCCGCGAGCCCTGCGGGAAGCGGGCGCAGGACCGGCGGCGCGATCCGCACCGCACCGGGCCAGGCCGGCACGGGGACCGGCGCCAGCAACGCCGCCTCGATCGCGTCGTCGAGTGGCAGGATCGACACCGATGCCCCGTGCATGTCGAGCGCAGTCATCAGCGGCGCCGGCCCGAGCAGCAGGCGCACCCGCCGGCCGAGATCGGTGGCCAGCACCGCCTGGGTCAGGACCTGCATCTCCAGGGCCGTGGCCGAGCCGAGATTGTTCACGAGGAGCGCCAGCGGCCCGGTCGCGGAGAAGCGCTCGGTCATCAGACGGGCCAGATCGCCGGCGCCGGGCAGCGCGATGCGCTCCACCCCCGGCTCGCCATGGATGCCGAGCCCGAGTTCCGCCTGCCCCTCGACGAAGCGCTCGCTCCGGGGCGAACCGGGAATGGTCGCGGTCGAGACCGCGATCCCCAGGGATTGCGCCGAATCCGCCACCCGGCGGGCGAGCGCCGCGACGGCCTCCAGCGGGGCGCCCGCCTGCGCCGCGTGTCCCGCGGCCTTGTGCACGAACAGGGTGCCGGCCACGCCGCGCGGCTGCATGGCCGCCGGGAGCGCAATGTCGTCGGACACGATGACGGTCTCGACCTTGCGGCCGAGGGCCCGGGCCCGTTCGGCCGCGAGGCCGAAATTCAGCCGGTCCCCCGCGTAGTTCTTGATGATCAGCAGGCACCCGGCCGGCCCGGTCACCGCCAGGATCCCGGCGAGGACCGCATCGACGCTCGGCGAGGCGAAGACGTCGCCGCACACGGCGGCACTCAGCATGCCGGCTCCGACGAACCCGGCATGGGCCGGCTCGTGCCCGGAGCCGCCGCCCGAGATCACCGCGACCTTGTCCGCATCCAGGTCGGCGCGCAGCACGACGCGGATGTCGGGGTCGCCGTCCAGCCCCGCCAGGCGGCCGCCGCTGGCCGCGAGCAGCCCCGCTATGGCGTCGCCGACCAGGGTGGCGCGAGCCTCGATGAAGTGGGCCATGGCGTGACCTTCCGCGATCTCGGTCCGCAGCTCTCACAGTGCGGCGGCGGGGCGGAGTGTCTGAGCAATCGCAGGCCCCGGCACAATGGCTGTCGGCGCATTCTACGCGATGTTCCGGCCCGCAGCTGCTACTCCTTCACGGCGCCGGTGAGCGCGGAGACGTAGTATTCCACGAAGAACGAGTAGAGGATCACCAGAGGCAGTGAGCCGAGCAGCGCGCCGGCCATCAGCGAACCCCACTTGTAGACGTCGCCATCCACGAACTCGCTGACCACCGCGATCGGCACGGTCTTGTTCTGGGTCGAGGACAGGAACGTCAGCGCGTAGATGAATTCGTTCCAGCACAGGGTCAGCGAGAAGATCCCGGCCGAGATCAGGCCCGGGAAGGCGAGCGGCAGGATGATTTTGGTCAGGATCTGCCACCGGCTCGCGCCATCCATGAGGGCGCATTCCTCCAGCTCGTAGGGAATGGTTTTGAAGTAGCCCATCAGGAGCCAGGTCGAGAACGGGATCAGGATGGTCGGATAGGCCAGGATCAGGGCGATCGGCGAATCGAACAGGCCGTAGGCCTGGATGATCGTGGCGAGCGGGATGAACAGGATCGAGGGCGGCACGAGATAGGCGAGGAAGATCGCCGCGCCGACCCAGCCGGCGCCCTGGTAGCGGATCCGCACGCAGGCATAGGCGGCCAGCACGCTCGCGAACAGCGATAGGATGGTGGCCGCCACCGACACGTACATCGTGTTCCAGAGCCAGCGTGGATACTGCGTCTCGAACAGGAGCTTGTTGATGTGCTTGAGCGTCGGGTCCACGACCCAGAACGGGTTGAACCGCTCCATGTCGATCAGCTGCTCGTCCGGTTTGATCGCCGTGAGCGCCATCCAGTAGAACGGGAACAGCAGCACCGCCAGGATGATGAGTAGCGGCAGGTAGGTGGTCACGAGCCGCCGCGGCAGGCGCTCCAGGTAGGCCATCCCCTCGCTGTCGTCGGTGAGGCCGGCGGGGCGGGCCGCCACGACGGAGGCGAGGCGCGGGTCGGCATGGGCGGGCGGAGCGGGTGCGCTCATCGGTCGGTTCCCCCGGCTTGCCAGGCCCGGCGCTGAAGGCCGAACCACGAGATGCCGATCGCGGCGAGAAGGAACGGCACCATCGCGGTGGCGATCGCCGCCCCCTCGCCGAGCGTCCCGGAGAGGATGCCGCGCTGGTACGACAGGGTCGCCATCAGGTGCGTGGCGTTGACCGGGCCACCCCGGGTCATCGCCCAGATCAGCTGGAAGTCGGTGAAGGTGAACAGCACCGAGAAGGTCATCACCACGGCGATGATCGGCGTCAGCAGCGGCAGGGTGATGCGCGAGAAGATCTGCCAGTTCGAGGCCCCGTCGAGGGTCGCAGCCTCATAGAGCGACGGCGAGACCGTCTGCAGCCCGGCGAGGAGCGTGATCGCGATGAACGGTACCCCGCGCCAGATGTTGGCGAAGATCACGCAGGCGCGGGCCATGCTCGGCTGACCCAGGAAATCGATGTTGCCGTCGATGATCCCCATGTGGCGCAGCGACCACGATATGATCGAGAACTGACTGTCGAAGATCCACCAGAACGCGATCGCCGACAGGACCGTGGGCACCACGAACGGGATCAGCACGATCGACCGGACGATCGACTTGAACGGCATGTTCTTGTTGAGCAGCAGTGCGAGGTAGAGCCCGACGCCGAACTTCACCACCGAGGCCACCGCCGTGTAAAGGCAGGTGTTGAACACCGAGAGCCAGAACACGTCGTCGTCCCAGAGCCAGGCGTAGTTCTCCAGGCCGATAAACGTGCCCTCCCGGCCGATCCGGGTGTTGGTGAAGGACAGCCAGATGCCCTTCAGCAGCGGATAGGCCAGGAACAGGCCCAGGATCAGCGCCGTCGGCAGCATGAACCAGAAGCCCGCCCAACCGCGGCTGGCGCGCAGGCGCTGCCAGGCCGAGCGGGTCAGGACCGCATTCGGAGCCGGCTGTGTCAGGGCCGTGTGCGCCATGGGTACGCCTCGAAATCGACGCCGCGGACGAAGGGCCCGCGGCCGGCCGCGTTCAGGTGTTGCGGAAGATGCGCTGAGCGGCGCGTTCGGCGTTGCGGATCGCGGTCTTCACGTCCTCCCGGCCGGTGCAGTGGCTGGCGAACATGTCCACCACCACGAAGTCGGCCAGCACCGCGGCGATCCGCTCGCTCACCGGCGCGAGGCCGCCGGCCGCCAGCGACCGCCGCCCCGCTTCGGCGAAAACCGCGTTCTTCGGATCGCTCGTCCAGATCGGGTTCTTGGGATAGTTCGACAGCGGCTCGCACAGATAACCCTGCGCGGCCTCCAGCCAGGGATTGTAGTTCGACGCCTCCATCATGAAGCTGATGAAGGCCTTACAGGCATTGGGCGCCTTCGAGTATTTGAACGCCAGGATCGGGAAGGCGAGCTGGAACTCGGTGGGCTTGCCGGCGGGCCCGATCGGCCAGACCGCGTGGTCCATGTCCTCGGCGAGCTTCGGGTTGTCCTTCTTGGCCGCAGCGTAGATCGAGATGCCGTTGTTGGTCAGGTACAGGTCGCCCGCCAGGAACGCCTTGTTGTTGGACGAGTCGTTCCACGAGACGGTGCCGGGCACGAAGGTCTCGTAGAGGGACTTGACGTATTCGAGCGCCTTGGCGGTCTCGGGCGAGTTGATCACGATCTTCTCGTTGGCGTCCACCAGGTTGGCGCCGTGGGACCAGAGTGCCCAGTGGCACCAGGTGTTGCCGTCGCCGGTGGCATGCCCGAGGGCGAAGCCGGCCGGGGTGTTGTTCTTCTTCATCGCCCGGCAGAGTTCCAGGAACCCCGCGGTGTCCTCGGGGAACTTGCTGAACCCGGCCTTCTGCATTGCCGAGATCCGGTAGTTCGGGTAGCCGCCATTGAAGCCGACCGGGATCGCGATCCACTTGCCCTTGACCTTGCCGTAGGCCTCCGCCGACGGGAACCACGGGCCGTACTTCTTGGCCAGCGAATCGGCGACGTCCTCCAGCGGCAGGCACTTGTCCGGGAACAGGGCCGGGAACGAGAACAGGCCCCAGACCATGTCGGGCCCCTGCCCGGTATTGGCCGCCACCGACGCCTTGGGCTGGATGTCGTCGAAGGATTCGTTGGTGACCGACACCTTGACGCCGGTCGCCTTGGTGAAGGCGTCCACCATCCGCAGGAACGCCTCGTCCTCGCTCGGCACGAAGCGCTTCCAGCGCAGGAGCGACAGGCTGGCGCCGGGCTCAGGCTTCCATTCGGCGGTCTGCGCCCAGGCCCGGGCGAAGCCCAGCAGGTCGCTGCCCGCGGCGAGCCCGGTCGCGGCGGCACCCGCCAGGAGGGAACGGCGGTCGAGTCTGGTCATCGTGGCGTCACTCCCTGAATGGATCGGCGCGCCCCGGACGCGGTTCGTCCGGGCGGCCGGGCTCGGCAACCGAAAACGGGTCAGGTCGGCAGGCGTCGTCCGGACTCGGCATCGAAGAAGTGCACGCGGTTCGGGCGCAGGTAGACGGTCTCGCCGGGCCCCTCGCTGACGCGCTCGCGCAGCACGCAGGTGAAGTCCTGACCCTGGGCGCGCACCGCCAGCATGGTCTCGGACCCGGTCGGCTCGACCACGACGACCTCGGCGGCGATCCCGTCGCGCGCCAGATCGAAATGCTCAGGCCGCATCCCGAGGACCAGCTTTTGGCCCTCGATGCCCGCCGGCGCCTCGTTCAGGGGGATCGTCAAGCCCGAATCCGCCGCGAAGACGAGATTCCCGTTCCTCCGGACAGTCCCGTTCACGAAGTTCATCGCCGGGGATCCGATGAAGCCCGCCACGAACAGGTTGTCGGGCCGGTCGTAGAGTTCCAGCGGCGGCCCGATCTGCTCGACCACGCCGTCGTGCATCACCACGATCCGGTCGGCCATGGTCATGGCCTCGATCTGATCGTGCGTGACGTAGATGGTCGTGGTCTTCAGGCGCTGATGCAACTCCTTGATTTCGGTCCGCATCGCGACGCGCAGCTTGGCGTCGAGGTTCGACAGCGGCTCGTCGAACAGGAACACCTGCGGATCGCGCACGATCGCCCGGCCCATGGCGACGCGCTGCCGCTGGCCGCCGGAGAGCTGGCGCGGGTAGCGGTCGAGGAGATGGGTCAGCCCGAGGATCTGCGCGGCCTTGCTGACGCGCTCGTCGATTTCGGCCGCCCGCGCTTTCCGGATCCGCATCGAGAACGCCATGTTCTCGCGAACCGTGAGGTGCGGGTAGAGCGCGTAATTCTGGAACACCATCGCGATGTCCCGCTCCTTGGGCGGAACATCATTGACGACACGCTCGCCGATACGAATCTCGCCGCCGGAGATATTCTCCAAGCCGGCAATCATCCGGAGCAACGTCGATTTTCCGCAGCCCGAAGGCCCGACCAGGATCACGAACTCACCGTCCCGGATGTCCACGGACACACCGTGCAGGACGTTCGTCGATCCGAAAGCCTTGCGAACCTCGCGGATTCCCACCGAGGCCATGCTTCCTCCCAATCAGGGACGCTCTGACGGCGACTCCTGTCTGAGCAGTACAATAGAGCATCCGGCGGAAAGCAAGCCGGCCGACCCTGAATTTTGAATCATATCTCGTTTCTGTCAGGACCTTCCTGTGAAATCCTGCATCCGGACGACCGGATCGGATTTCGGCGCCGGTGGCCATACGGTTGAGTTCGACCGGACTTGCCCGACGGGCCGGGATCGGTGACGAGGCCGTCGGCATGAAACATCCCACCGGAGCCTGAGCCGGCACCGGATGCTAAGGCGATGGCATCGGCCCCGCTGCCGGTGCGACGTCCGGGCATAATCGGAGACGGCGGGCAGGATCCCGAAGGAAGAGGACGGTATGGCACAATCCGGTCTGACCGCAGGCGAGATCCTTCCCAACGACGGCGTCCGGGGTACGCTGGTCGGACGGGTGTGGCGCCCGGATGTCGGCGGACCGAGCGTCGTGGCGATCCGGGCGGGGTCGGGCGGCGAGGCGCGCGTCGTCGACGTCACGGCGCGCTTCGCGACGGTCAGCGACCTGTGCGAGACGCCGGGCGCCGCCGCGGCCCTGCGCGCCGCCGAGGGCGCGGATCTCGGCAGCCTCGACGCGATCCTGGCCAACACCCCGCCGGAGGGCCGCGACCCGGGGCAGCCGTGGTTGCTCGCCCCGGTGGACCTCCAGGCGCTGAAGGCCGCCGGCGTCACCTTCGCGACGTCGATGCTGGAACGGGTCATCGAGGAGCGGGCGCGGGGCGACCTGGCAGCGGCCGCGGCGATCCGCACGGAGGTCGAGCGCCTTGTCGGACACGACCTGCGCCGGCTGAAGCCCGGCTCGCCCGCGGCGATGGCGTTGAAGGAGGTCCTGGTCGCCCAGGGGGCCTGGAGCCAGTATCTCGAAGTCGGGATCGGGCCGGACGCGGAGATCTTCACCAAGGCGCAGCCGCTCTCCGCGGTCGGTTGCGGCGCGGACGCTGGGCTGCATCCGGATTCGCACTGGAACAATCCCGAGCCGGAAGTCGCGCTGGCCGTCTCATCCCAGCAGAACATCGTCGGCGCGACACTCGCCAACGATGTGAACCTGCGCGATTTCGAGGGCCGCTCGGCGCTGCTGCTCGGCAAGGCCAAGGACAACAATGCCTCCTGCGCCCTGGGGCCGTTCCTCAGGCTGTTCGACGAGACCTTCGGCCTCGACGACGTGCGGCGCACCACTGTGACGCTCGAGGTGACCGGGACCGACGGGTTCCGGATGGAGGGCACCTCGCCGCTCGCCGAGATCAGCCGCGACCCGGAGGAGCTGGTCGGGGCCCTGATGGGCCGCACCCACGATTACCCGGACGGTGCCATCCTGCTGCTCGGCACGATGTTCGCGCCGATCCAGGACCGGCACGGCCCGGGCCTCGGCTTCACCCATGTCGAGGGTGACCGCGTCGTCGTGGCGAGCCCGGAACTCGGCAGCCTCGTCAACCGCATGCGCCCGTGCGACGCCTGCGAGCCCTGGACGTTCGGCGCCCGCGCGCTGATGCGCAATCTCGCCGCGCGCGGGCTTCTGTGACAGAGCCTGACGCCCGCAGCTTTCCGGACCACACGGCCCCAGCCGCAGAGACCCATCCGATGACAGCCGCCGAATCGATCCTCGCGCGTCTCTCCGACATCGTCGGGCCCTCCGGACTCGTCACCGGCGCGGAGTTGCGCGGCCGGTCCGCGAACTGGACCCGGCCGACGGAGCCCTGCGCGGCGCTCGCCCTCGTGCGCCCGCGCAGCACCGCCGAGACCAGCGCCGTGATGGCCGCCTGCCACGCGGCCGGGGTCGCGATCGTGCCGCGGGGCGGCGCCACCGGCCTCGTGGACGGGACGCTCTGCGCGCCCGATGAGATCACTCTCTCCACCGAGCGGATGACCGGGATCGAGCCGATCGACCCGCTCGGCATGACCGTGGTGGTCGGCACCGGCGCCACCATCGAGAGCGTGCAGAACGCCGCCACGGAGAACGGCCTGTTCTTCCCGCTGGATCTCGGTGCCCGCGGTTCGGCCACGATCGGCGGCGCGATCTCCACCAATGCCGGCGGCCTGCGGGTGCTGCGCTACGGCATGATGCGCGAGATGGTGCTGGGCCTGGAGGCGGTGCTGGCCGACGGCACGGTGGTCTCGTCCATGCGCCCGCTGATCAAGAACAACACCGGGCTGGACCTTAAGCAGTTGTTCGTCGGCACCGAAGGCACGCTCGGCATCGTCACCCGCGCGGTCCTGCGCCTCCGCCCGGAGCCCGCCGGATACGCCACCGCGCTGATCGCCTGCCCGGGCGTCGACGATGGCGCCCGGGTCCTGCGCGCCGCCCAGAGCGCGTTCCAGGGGCGCGTGTCGTCCTTCGAGGGCTTGTGGCCGGATTTCTACCGGCTGATGACCGCCCCCGGCCGGGCGACGCCGCCGCTGAGCTACGATTATCCGTTCTACGCGATCATCGAGGTCGAGTGCGTCCCGGAGGAGTCCGACCGGTTCCTTGGCCTGCTGGAAGGCCTGATGGGGGACGGCACGATCCTCGACGCGGCCGTGGCCTCCTCGGAGGAGCAGCGCCGCGGCATGTGGCGCATCCGCGACCGCGTCGAGCACCTGAACGCCGATGGGATCGAGCGCGCCTTCGACGTGAGCGTGCCGCTCTCCAAGATGGACGGCTATGTCCGGGGCGCGCTGGAACGCCTGGCGGCGATCCCCGATTGCCGCGCCGTCGTCTACGGGCATATCGGCGACAACAACCTGCACTGGAACACGACCCGCCTCGACGCCGCCGGCAACGCAGCCATCGACGCCGCGCTCTACACGCCGCTCGCCGAACTCAACGGCTCGGTCTCGGCCGAGCACGGCATCGGCCTGGAAAAGCGGAGCAAGCTGCCGCTCTCGCGCTCGCCCGAGGAGATCGCCGCCATGCGGCTGGTCAAGCGGGCGCTGGACCCGGACAACCGGCTGAACCCCGGCAAGATTTTCTAGCGGTCGGCGATCGATGGGGTCCGTTCGGCTCGTGGTCCGCCTCACGCCGCGCGGCGGGCGCGATGCGGCGGATGGCTGGGCGCGGGATGAGAACGGCCAGCCTTACCTGAAGGCGCGGGTGTCCGCGCCGCCGGTCGATGGCGCGGCCAACGCGGCGCTGGAAAAGATGATCGCCAAAGCGCTGAAAATCGGCCGCACTTCGGTCCGGATCGCTGCCGGCGATCAAAGCCGGCTCAAGATCCTCGAGATCGAAGGCATAGCCCAGGCCGATCTCGATCGTATCTTCGGGGTGCCCGAGTAGGCGGCGGGCCGAGACCGTTCTGCCTCGGCCCGACCTGCCTCAGAACGCGACTTTGTCCCCGCCCTTCAGCGACAGCATCTCGCGGGCCTCGTCGGGCGAGGCGATCTCCAGCCCCAGCCCCTCGATGATCGAGCGGACGCGGCGGACCTGGGCGGCGTTGGTTTCCGCGAGCTTGCCGGGGCCGTCCCAGAGGCTGTCTTCCAGGCCGACGCGGACGTTGCCGCCCATCGCGGCCGCCATGGCGGCGATGTTCATCTGGTTGCGGCCGGCGCCCAGCACCGACCAGCGGTACTGATCGCCGAACAACCGGTCGGCGGTGCGCTTCATGTGCATCACGTCGTCGGGATGCGCGCCAATGCCGCCCTGCAGGCCGAACACGGTCTGGATGAACAGCGGCGCCTTCACCAGCCCGCGATCGAAGAAGTATTTGAGATTGTAGAGATGGGCCGTGTCGTAGCACTCGAACTCGAACCGCGTGCCGTTCGGGCCGCAGGTGGTGAGGATGTGCTCGATCTGGCCGAACGTGTTGCGGAAGATGATGTCCTTGTTGCCGAGGTAATCCCGCTCCCACTGGTGCTTCAGGTCCTTGAAGCGGTCGAGCATGCCGAACAGGCCGAAATTCATCGAGCCGAGGTTGAGCGACGCGACTTCCGGCTGGAAGGTCGCGGCTGGGCGGACCCGCTCCTCGATCGACATGGTCGGCGCGCCGCCGGTGGTGATGTTCACGACGCAGCCCGAGCGCTGCTTGATCACCGGCAGGAACTTGGCGAAGGCCTCCGGCGACTGGTCGGGCTGACCGGTCTCGGGGTTGCGGGCGTGCAGGTGGATGATCGCCGCCCCGGCTTCGGCAGCGCCGATCGCAGCGTCGGCGATCTCCTCCGGCGTCACCGGCAGGTGCGGCGACATGCTGGGCGTGTGGATCGCGCCGGTGACGGCGCAGGTGATGATGACTTTCCGCTGTGAGGCCATGCTCAGTCCTTTTGTGAAAGCTTGTGGGCCCGCAGGGCGGCCAGCCGCGCGTCGCGGCGATTCATGCGGGCGGGCAGATCCGCGGGCTCTCGCCAGTTCGCCAGGATCGCCTGGGTGGCCGGTGCCTCGTAAACGCTCGGGGGCGCCGGGTCGGCTGCGAGACTCTTGTAGAATCCGGTGTAGCGCGCGCAGTAATCGGCGATGCCGCCAGGGGCGTTGAGTTCGATCGTCTCGAACGGCCCCATGAAGCTCCAGCGCAGGCCGAGCCCGTCCGCAACGGTCTTGTCGAGATCCTGCGGGGTCACGTAGCCCTCCGAAGCCAGGCGGAACGCCTCCGCCAGCAATGCGCCCTGGAGCCGGTTGAGGATGAAGCCCTCGATCTCCTTCAGGACGGTGATCGGCACCTGTCCGATTCTCTCGTAGGTCGCCCGGGCGCGCTCCAGCACCGCGGCATCCGTCCACGGAGCGCCGGAGATCTCCACCAGCGGAATCAGGTGCGGCGGGTTCACGGGATGGCCGATCAGGCACCGCCCCCTTCCGGGAAGCCCCTCGGTGAACAGCGAGCAGCGGATCGCCGAGGATGAGGAGGCGATGATCGCGTCCGGCGGCGCCAGGGCGTCGAGTTCCGCGAACAGGGCCTGCTTCACGTCGAGCCGTTCCGGCCCATTCTCCTGAACGAAACCGACGCCGTCGAGGCAGGCGGCCAGGCCGTTCGGGGCTCGGATACGGGAGGACGCCGCCTCTGGATCGGGGCACAGCCCGTTCTCGGAGAGCGTCCGCAGGCCTGCGGCGCAGAGCAGGATCGCGGCCTCGGCAACTCCGTCCGCGGCATCGAACAGGCGCACGTTCCAGCCGGCGCGGGCGAAGATCATCGCCCAGGCCCGGCCAATCAGGCCGGCGCCGACGATCGCGACGCTCTCGGTCATAGCCACAGCACCTTCCGTCTCAGATCCTGGTCCTCGCGCAACAGGCGCGACTCGCCGGTCCACTGCACGCTGCCGCGCTCCAGCGCGACGGTCCGGTCCGAGAGGGCCAGCGCGAGGTCGAGGTGGTGGTCCACCAGGATGATCGCGATCTCCCGGCGCAGCCGGTCGAACGCCTCGAACAGTTCCTCGGTCACCGCCGGCGACAGGCCCTCGAAGGGCTCGTCGAGCAGGAGGAGGCGCGTGTCGCCGGAGAGCGCCCGCGCCACCGCCACCATCTGCTGCTCGCCGCCGGACAGGCGTGCGGCGTCGACGGTCCAGCGTTGCTTGAGCCGGGGGAAGAACTCCAGGACCTTGTCCTCGTCCCAATGGATACCCGCGCCGGTGAGGCGCCGCAGCCGGCCCAGACCCAAATTCTCGGCCACGCTCATTCCGGCGAACAGCGCGCGGCCCTGCGGCACGTAGCCGATGCCGAGCCGGGCGATCCGGTCCGGCGTGAGCCCGGCGATGTCCTTCTCGCCGAGGACGATCCGGCCGGCGGCCGGGGGTGCCGTGCCGATCAGCGTCTTCAGCAGGGTCGACTTGCCGGCGCCGTTGCGGCCAAGCAGGGCCACCACCTCGCCCTTGTGCACCGTCAGGTCCACCCCGTTGAGGATGTGCGACTTGCCGTAAAAGGTGTTGACACCCGCCATCGTCAGCAGCGTCTCGGACGCGGCGGCGCTGGCACGCGGCTTCGCCGCGATCGCTTCCGTTCCGGAGCCGAGATAGACCGCCTGCACCCGGGAGTCGTCCCGGGCGTCGGCCACGGAGCCGTCGACCAGCACCGCGCCGTCCGCCATCACGGTGACCCGGTCGGCGAGGCGGAACACCCGGTCGATGTCGTGTTCGACGAGCAGCACCGGGATGTCGGCGGAGAGCGCCTTGATCAGGTCGCCGACGCGCTCGCGCTCGGCCGCGGCCAGCCCGGCAAGCGGCTCGTCCAGCAGCAGGACCCGCGGACGCGTGGCGAGCGCCAGGCCCATGTCGAGGAGCCGTTGTCCTCCATAAGAGAGGCTGCCGGCCTCCGCCTTCTCGATCCCGGCAAGACCGGTCCAGCGCAGCAGCTCGGCCGTGTCGTCGGCGATCTCCCGCAGGCGGAGCGCGTCGCGCCACGGATTCATGTGAGCCGGGTGGCGGGCCTGGACGGCGAGCCGGATGTTCTCCTCAACCGACAGGCCGGGGAACAGGTTGGTGATCTGGAACGAACGGCCGAGGCCGGCCCGCGTGATCGCGTGGGGTTCGAGCCCGGCGATCTCCCGGCCGTCGAGGAGGATCCGGCCGGAATTGGGCCGGAACATCCCGGAGAGCAGGTTGAACGCCGTGGTCTTGCCGGCGCCGTTCGGGCCGATCAGGGCGTGCAGCGTCCGGTCGGCCACCGCGAAGGACACGCCGCGCACGGCGGCGACCGGTCCGAAGCTCTTGCGGATATCCTCCGCGACCAGGACCGCCCCGTCGGAACGCCCCTCGGCGATGAACCGGGCGGGGACGCGGCCCGAGGCACCGGCGCGGCGGGCCGACATCGCGGCGCCCTCCCCCGGCACGCGACGGAACGGGCGCATCAGCCGGGCCGCGATACCCACGAGCCCATCCGGCGAAAACACGATGAAGGCGACGAACAGCAGCCCGAAATACAGCAGCCAGTCGCTGGTGTAGATCGACAGGAACTCTCGGAACAGGATGTAGAACAGGGCCCCGAGGGCAGGCCCCAGGAACGAGCGCATCCCGCCGATTACCACCATGGCGAGCAGTTCGCCCGAGAACGCGATGGAGATCGGGTCGGCCGAAGTGAAGCGGTGGCTGTAGGCGGACAGCGCGCCCGCCAGCCCGGTGATCGACGCCGAGATCACGAAGGCCGCGAGCTTGTAACGGTTGGTGGCGTAGCCGAGGAAGCCGGCGCGCTGCTCGTTCTCGCGGATCGCCACCAGCACCGTTCCCATCGGCGAGCGCCGGAAGCGCCAGAGCGCGACGAGAACCAGGAAGGCGATGCAGGAGACCGCGGCGTAGTAAGCGCCGGGCCGCTGCAGCACCGCCCAGCGGTGCAGGTTGCCGATGCCGTTCTCGCCGCCGGTGAGGTCCGTCCAGCGGAACGCGATGGCGTACAGCATCGCGGTGAACGCGAGCGTCAGCAGGGAGAAGTAGACGCCGCGCCGCCGCAGGATCAGGGCGCCGCCGGCGAGCGCCGCGACACCGGTGATCGCCAGCGCTCCGAACAGCGGCAGGGCCATGTCGCCCGGCGCTAGGCGGGTCTGCAGGATCGCCACCGCATAGGCGCCGATCCCGAACCACGCCCCGTGGCCGAAGGAGACGAGGCCGGTCCAGCCGACCAAGATGTTGAGGCCGAGCACGGCGAGGGCAAAGATCACCACGTCGGTGGCGGTGATCAGAGTCAGGCCGATCGCGTCGAGGGCAAACGGCAGGACGATCAGGGCGGCGAGCGCCGCCCAGAGCTGGCGGCTCTCGCGCAGGATCAGGCCGCGCTGAGGGATGGCGAGCGGCAGCGGTTCGGCGGTTCCGGACATGGGGCTGTTCCCGCTCACTCGAATCGGGCGATCTGCTCGCCGAACAGGCCGCGCGGGCGCAGCAGCAGGACGAGCACCATGAGACCGTAGACGGCTGCCTCGGTCGCGGGCGGGTAGGCATAGGCGGTGAGCCCCCGGACCACGCCGACGATCAGGGCGGCCAGCACCACACCCCAGAACGAGCCGAGCCCGCCGATCACCACCACCACGAACGCGAAGGTGAGGATCTCGGCGCCCATCGCGGGGTGAACCCCGGTCACCGGCGCCATCATGGTCCCGGCGAGCGCCGCCAGCCCGACGGCGATCGTCACCACCGCGCTCATGTACGGCCGAAGCGAGATGCCGAGTGCCGCGACCATGTCGGGGTTCTGGACGCCGGCCCGGACCACGCGGCCGAAGCTGGTGCGGGTCAGGAGCAGCCACAGGCCGCCGACGCAGGCGAGCGCCACCACCAGGATGGAGAGCCGGTAGCGCGAGTAGATCAGGTCGCCGATGAACACCTGGCCCCGCAGCCAACCCGGGATTCCGTAGGGCAACGGGGCCGCCCCGAAGGCCATGCGCAGGGCCTGCTCGGCCACCATGGCGAGGCCGAAGGTGAGCAGCAGGCCGAGGGTCGGGTCGCCCCGGTAGAACCGCCGGAGCAGGAACCGCTCGATCACGAGGCCGAGTACGGCCACCAGCAGCGGCGAGGCGACGAGCGCGCCGCCGAAGCCGATCGTCGGGGTCAGCACCACGGTCAGGTAGGCGCCGATGGCGTAGAATGCGCCGTGTGCGAGGTTGACGATCCCGCCGAGGCTGAAAATCAGCGAGAGGCCCAGCGCGATCAGCAGGTACTGGACGCCTATCAGCAGGCCGTTGAGCACCTGCTCGAGGATGAAGACGAGCTGCATGGCCGCCTCACGCCGGGAAGGTGCAGGCGTTCTCGTCGCGGGTGGTGGCGAGCACCTCCAGGCTTTCGCCGGAACCGGGCAGCGGCCCGGTCGCCGTGAAGATGTCGTAGGGGTTCTTCACCTGGTCCGCCGGGAGCGCGGTGATCGCGTACATCTCCTGCATCAGCTCGTGGTCCCAGGGACGGAAATAGCCCTCCCGGGTCTTGGCGATGTCGAAGGTCGCGCCCTTCTCCAGGTATTCCACGATCTTGGTGGAATCGGTCGACTTCAGCGCGTTCATGGATTGGGCGACGATCTTCATCGCCGTGTAGTCGCCCCAACCCTGGTTCTCCGGCGGCTTCTTGTACTTGGCCCGGAACGCAGCCACGAATTTCTGGGCCGAGGGCGAGTCGATCCGGTGGTGCCACACCACCGGCCAGGTGCCGAGGAAGTTGCCGGGGCCCGCGCCCCAGGCCAACGCCGTATCGAAGCCGAAGCCGGCGACCGGAAACGGCAATCCGAACTCGCTGTACTGCTTGAGGAAATTGGTGATCTGCGCGCCCGCGAGGTTGCAAATCACGAGGTCCGGCCGGCTCTGGCGCAGCTTGAGCAGGAACGGCGAGAAGTCGGTGAGTTCGGTGGGGATCAGGTCCTCGCCCGCAAGCGTCGCCTCGTTCGCGGTGAAGAACTTCTTGGCCTGCTTGAGGAGGTCGTGACCGAACGCGTAGTCGGCGGTCAGCGCGTAGACCTTCTTGCCTTTGATCAGGCCCTTCTCCACCAGCGCCCGGCCCGCCGCGCGGACCATCATGGTGTTCTGCGCCTCCACGTGGAACAGGTAGCGCTTGCAGTCGGAACCGCGCAGCGCGTCCGAGTTCGCGCCGGTGTTGATGAACAGCACCTTCTCGCGCTGCGCCACCTGGCTGATCGCCAGAGCCGAGGCGGAGTTGATCTCGCCGACCAGGCAGGCGACGCGGTCGCGCTGGACCATGCGCTCGGCCTTGGCCGACGCGGTCTGCGGATTGACGCTGTCTTCGGCCAGCAGCTCGACCTTCCGGCCGGCGATGCCGCCGGCGGCGTTGATCTCCTCGACGGCGAGCTGCGCGGCCTGAACGGCGAACTCGCCCAGGGGCCCGAGGAAGCCGGTACGGGGGGTCAGGTGGCCGATCCGGACCACGTCCGCCTGCCCCTGGGACAAGGCCGGGCTGGCGAGCGCCGGTGCGATGAGAGCCGCGCCGCCGGCTCGCAGCAGGCCGCGGCGAGAGAGAGAATCCCCGAACCGATCCGTCATCGTTCCGCTCCCGTGCGTTTCCTCCAGCCGGGCATTCTTGATGGGCTCTGACGGCCCTCACCCAAACTGTGATCACAGATCACTAGCGCGATAGTGCCAGATCCGTCTAGTGTCGGCACATGAGTTCCATGTCGGCCCTGGCCGAATTACCCCAGCTCGAGCGGCGCACCCTCGCCGACACCGCGTACGAGGCCCTATCGGACCTGCTTGCGTCCGGCCGACTCGCTCCCGGCGACCGTTTGTCCCTGCGCCAGAGCGCGGCGGCACTCGGCGTCTCCGTGATGCCGGTGCGCGAGGCGGTGAGCCGCCTCGTCGCCGACGGCGTCCTGGAGGTGGCCCCGACCCGGGCGATCCGGGTGCCGATCATGACGGCGCAGGATTTCCAGGCGCTGGCCGAGACCCGCATGGCCGTCGAGGGCATGGCCGCGGCGCGCGCCGCGGAGCGCCGGAGCGAACCGGAACTCGGCGCGATCCGACGGGCCGAGGCGGCGTTCCGCCGGGAGGCCGCATCCGCGCAGCCGGACAGCACCCTGGCCGTCCGGCTCAACCGCGACCTGCACTTCGCGATCTACGCGGCCTGCGGACTGGAGCCTCTGCACGCGATCATCGCCCGGCTGTGGCTGAAGGCCGGCCCGGTCATCAACCTGGACCTGCGCGCACATCCGGAACGGCTGCTACAGGGGTTCGCCCTGCGCCGGCATGCCGAGGCGCTGGCGGCGATCGAGGCGCGGGACGGTGCCGCTGCCGCCGCCGCCCTGGCCGCGGACATTCGCGAGGCGGCCGACTTCATCCTATCCCGCGGAGGGCTGCGGGACGCATAGTTTTGGTGCGCATCGGCTTCATCCAAAAGGCGACGAACGCCTCTGAAGCGATGCCTGGACGGGAGGAACGACCATGGATCTCGGAATCGCCGGCCTGCGCGTGCTCGTGACCGCGGGCGCCGCCGGAATCGGACGCGGCATCGTCGACGCCTTCCTCGAGGAAGGCGCGCGGGTCTTCGCCTGCGACATCGACCAAGAGGCCCTGGCCGCCCTTCCGGAAGCGGTGGGGCGCTGCCGGACCGACGTCGCCGACCGGGACGCGGTCGGCACCATGATGGCGGCGGCGGTCGAGCATCTCGGCGGCCTCGACGTGCTCGTCAACAACGCCGGCATCGCCGGGCCGACCGGGCGTGTCGAGGAGATCGCCCCGGAGGAATGGGACCGCTGCCTGACGGTCTGCCTGACCAGCCAGTTCAACTGCGCGCGCCTTGCGGTGCCCCACCTGCGCGCGAGCAGCAACGGCTCGATCGTCAACCTGTCATCGGCGGCCGGAAAGTTCGGCTTCGGCCTGCGCAGCCCCTACGCGGCGGCGAAATGGGGCGTGATCGGCTTCACCAAGTCCCTCGCGATCGAGCTCGGCGAGGCGGGCATCCGGGTGAACGCGATCCTGCCCGGGCTGGTGGCCGGCGACCGCCAGCGCCGGGTCCTGGAGGCCAAGGCGCAGCAACAGGGCACGAGCTTTGCCGAGATGGAGGCGCGTGCCTTCTCGTTCGTGTCGGTGAAGGACTACGTCACGGCCCGGCAGCTCGCCGACCAGATCCTGCTGCTGTGCTCGCCGCGGGGCCGGACGATCTCCGGGCAGGCGATCGCCATCGACGGCGACACGCGGATGTTGTCCTGAACCCCTGCGGCACGGTTTACGCCGCGGATCGGATCACGGCAGATTGGCGAACAGGCGGCACCACGACCGCGCGATCGGGAGGAACGGGAGCATGCGTCTCGCGGGCAAGACAGCATTGGTCACGGCCGCCGGCCAGGGCATCGGCCGGGCGAGCGTCCTGGCGCTGGCGCGCGAGGGCGCGCAGGTGCTGGCCACCGACGTCCGGGCCGACACACTCGGAACCTTCGAGGGCGTAGCCAACGTCACCACCGCGCCCCTCGACGTGCTCGACCGGACGCAGATCGAGGCCGTGGCCGGCGGGCTGGACCGGATCGACGTGCTGTTCAACTGCGCGGGCTACGTCCATGCCGGCACGGTGCTCGATGCCAGCGACGCGGATTTCGACTTCGCGGTGAATCTCAACGTCCGGTCGCAGTTCTGGACGATCCGCGCGGTCCTGCCACGGATGCTTGAGGCTGGCGCCGGAAGTATCGTCAACATGGCGAGCGTCGCCGGCTCCCTCCGTGGGCTACCGAACCGCTTCGTCTACGGGCTGACCAAGGCCGCGGTGATCGGCCTGACCAAGTCGGTGGCGGCGGATTACGTGGGCCGCGGCATCCGCTGCAACTGCATCTGCCCCGGCACCGTCGACACGCCCTCGCTTGCGGACCGGATCAACGCGTTCGACGATCCCGTGGAGGCCCGCAAGGCCTTCATTGCCCGCCAGCCCATGGGTCGGCTGGCGACGGCCGAGGAGATCGCCCCGCTGGTGGTGTTCTTGGCGAGCGACGAGGCCGCCTTCGTGACCGGCCAGAGCTATTCCATCGACGGTGGCATGACGATCTGAGGATTCGACCATGAGCGAGAAGCGCCGCGTATCTCCCGCCGACCTGCGCTCGAAGGCGTGGTTCGACAATCCGCACAATCCGGGCATGACCGCGCTGTACCTGGAGCGCTACCTGAATTTCGGGCTCACGCCCGCGGAGCTGCGCTCGGGCAAGCCGCTGATCGGGATCGCCCAGACGGGCTCCGACCTGTCGCCATGCAACCGGCACCATCTGGAACTGGCCAGGCGCGTGCGCGACGGCATCACGGCGGCCGGGGGCGTCGCCTTCGAATTTCCGTGTCACCCGATCCAAGAAACCGGCAAGCGGCCGACCGCCTCCCTCGACCGGAATCTCGCCTACCTATCGCTGGTCGAAGTCCTGTACGGCTATCCGCTGGACGGCGTCGTGCTGCTGACCGGTTGCGACAAAACCATGCCGGCCTGCCTGATGGCCGCCGCCACCGTGAACATCCCGGCGATCTCACTCAATGTCGGGCCGATGCTCAACGGCTACTTCCAGAAGGAGCTGACCGGCTCGGGCACGATCGTCTGGAAGACCCGCGAGCGGCATGCCGCCGGCGATATCGACTTCCAGCAGTTCATGGACATCGTCGGCTCGTCGGCCCCGTCCACGGGCCATTGCAACACCATGGGCACCGCCTCGACCATGAACGCGCTGGCCGAGGCACTGGGCCTCGCCCTGCCCGGCTCGTCGGCGATCCCCGCCCCCTATCGCGAGCGCGGGCAGGCCGCCTACGCCACCGGGTTGCGCATCGTCGACATGGTCTGGGAGGACCTCAAGCCGTCCGACATCCTGACCCGGGAGGCGTTCGAGAACGCCATCGTGGCCAACGCCGCCATCGGCGGCTCGACCAATGCGCCGATCCACATCAACGCCATCGCCAAGCATATCGGCGTGCCGCTCTCCTGCGACGACTGGGAGCGGGTCGGCTTCGAGATCCCGCTGCTGGTCGACATGCAGCCCGCCGGCCGCTGGCTCGGCGAGGAGTATTTCCGGGCGGGCGGCCTGCCCGCCGTGTTCGCCGAGCTGATCGACGCCGGGAAGGTCCACACCGAGGCCCCGACCTGCAACGGCTTCACCGTCGGCGAGAATTATCGCGGGCGGCACAGCTGGAACCGCGACGTGATCCGGGCCTACGCGACACCGCTGATGGAGCGGGCGGGATTCCTCAACCTCAAGGGCAGCCTGTTCGATTCCGCGATCATGAAGACCTGCGTGATCTCGGAGGAATTCGCCGCCCGCTACCTGCGCAACCCCGAGGACCCGATGGCGTTCGAGGGCCCCGTCGTCGTGTTCGACGGGCCGGAGGATTATCACCACCGCATCGACGACCCGTCGCTCGGGATCGACGAGAACACCGTCCTGATCATGCGCGGCGCCGGTCCGGTGGGATATCCCGGCGCCGCCGAGGTGGTGAACATGCAGCCGCCGGGGGAACTGATCCGCCGCGGCGTGACCTCCCTCCCCTGTATCGGCGACGGCCGCCAATCCGGAACCTCGGGAACGCCCGCGATCCTCAACGCCTCGCCCGAGGCGGCGATGGGCGGCGGCCTGGCGCTGCTGCAATCCGGCGACCGGGTCCGCATCGACCTTAATACGCGCCGGGCCGACATCCTGCTCCCGGCCGAGGAACTCGCCCGCCGCCGCGCGGACCTGGCGTCCCGGGGCGGTTTCCCATTCCCGGCCACGCAAACGCCCTGGCAAGAGATCTACCGCGACCAGGTGGCGCAGCTCGACGAAGGCATGGTGCTGAAGGGTGCCGTGAAGTTCCAGAAGGTAGCGCAGGCGTCGGGCGTCCCGCGGGATAACCATTGAGGTTATGTATGCGGTTTCACTTCAGGTAGAAACCTACCATGTGTAGAACGAACGTCAGGACTGTATTGATGGATTCCCATCACGGCAGATCTTGAGTTTCCCGAAAGCACTCCTGGGCCGGCGATAGACCGGGGGCAGCGAAGATCACACCGTCATCCCGGGGCGTCGCATCCGACCTAGAAATCGACAACCACCAACGGTGCAAAATCCTTGGCTGGCGGGGTCTATGGATCTCAGACCCCGCCACGCAGCCCCGGGATGACGCGGTGGATGCTGGGGCGTCCAATCGATCGGTCGACAGCGTTGTCGTTGGCGTGTGCCTAAAGGCCACTCCCTCAACCAGCCGTTCCCTCTCTCGTGAATTTTGAATACGATCGCTCCATGGGCGGGGACGCGCCTTCGGGAGGGATCGGCCGTGACGCAAGCCAAGGCTCGAACCGCGGCATCGCCGCGGGCGGCGGCACGCCTGGATGGGGGAATGGCGCGCAAACTCGCCGAGCAACTTCAGGGCGAAGCGCGGTTCGATGCGTTCACCCGCGGCCGCTACAGCACCGACGCGTCGATCTACCAGATCATGCCCGCCGGCGTGGTGCTGCCGCGCTCGGCCGCGGATATCGCTGCGACGCTGCGGATCGCCGCCGATCACGGCGCCCCGGTGATCCTGCGGGGCGGCGGCACCTCTCAGAACGGGCAGCCGATCGGCTCCGGCCTCGTCGTCGATTGCTCGCGCCACTTCAACGGCGTCCGCGCCTACGACCCCGAGGCCGGCACGATCACCGTCGAACCCGGCATGGTGCTGGAGCGGCTCAACACCCGCGTGAAGGCGGACGGCTGGTTCTTCCCGGTGGAGCCCTCGACGGCGACCCGCTGCACCATCGGCGGCATGGCCGGCAACAATTCCTGCGGCGCCCGCTCGCTGCGCTACGGCAAGATGAGCGACAACGTCCTGGCGATCGACGCCCTGCTTCCCGGCGGCGAGGCGTTCGGCTTCGGCCTCACCGGCAACGCGGCCACCGGTGTCACGGGCGCCAGCCACGCGGAAGCCTTGGCGGGCCGCATGCGCGCGCTGGCCGAGAGCCATCGCGACGAGATTGAAGCCCGTTATCCGAAGGTCCAGCGGCGTGTGGGGGGATACAACCTCGACGCGCTGATCGAGCCGCGCCCGAACCTCGCGCATCTGCTGGTCGGCTCGGAAGGAACGCTCGCCGCGACGACCTCGGTCACCCTCAAGCTGTCGCGCCTGCCCGCGCACCGGGTGATGGGCGTCTGCCACTTTCCGTCGTTCCGGGCCGCCATGGAGACGACCCAGCACATCGTGGCGCTCGATCCGGTGGCGGTCGAGTTGGTCGACAACAACGTGCTGGTGCTCGGCGCCGACATCCCGCTGTTCCGCGCGACGCTGGCAGACATCACCCGCGGCAAGCCGAACTGCCTGCTGCTCGCGGAGTTCGCCGGGGACGACCTCGCTGCCCTGAAGCGCGACCTGAAGCGCCTGGACGCCTGCATGGCCGACCACGGCCATGCCGATGCCGTCGTGGAGATCCTGGAGCCGGCGCGCCAGCGCTCCGTGTGGGAGGTGCGCGAGGCCTGCCTCAACATCATGATGTCGATGAAGGGCGACGCGAAGCCGGTCTCGTTCATCGAGGATTGCGCGGTGCCGCTGGAGCACCTCGCCGACTACACCGATGCGGTCACCGCGGTGTTCACCAAGCACGGTACCCGCGGCACCTGGTATGCCCACGCCTCCGTAGGCTGCCTCCATGTCCGACCGATCCTGGACATGAAGGACGGGGGCGACGTGAAGCGCATGCGCGCCATCGCGGAGGAGACCTCCGAACTGGTGCGCCGGTACAAGGGTTCCTATTCCGGCGAGCACGGCGACGGCATCTCACGCTCGGAATACATCGCGCCGCTGTTCGGACCGGTCCTGACCGGCGCGTTCGAGACGGTGAAGGACGCGTTCGACCCCGAGAACCGGCTCAATCCCGGCAAGATCGTCCGGCCGCTGAGCATGGACGACCGGAGCCTGTTCCGGTTCAAGCCCGACTACGCGGTGACCGAGCCCGTGAAGCCCGCCCTCGACTGGTCGGACTGGGGCGGCTTCGGCTCGGCGGTCGAGATGTGCAACAACAACGGCACCTGTCGGAAGCTCGCCGGCGGGGCGATGTGCCCGTCCTACCGGGCGACCCGCGAGGAGGAGCACCTCACCCGCGGCCGGGCCAATTCGCTGCGCCTCGCCATCTCGGGTCAGCTCGGGCCCGACGCCTTCACCAGCAAGGCGATGAAGCGCACCCTCGACCTGTGCGTCTCCTGCAAGGCCTGCCGGCGGGAATGCCCGACCGGGGTCGACATGGCCAAGATGAAGGTGGAGTTCCTGCACCACTACCACGCCCGCCACGGGCTGCCCCTGCGCGACCGGCTGATCGGCCTGATGCCGCATTACGCCGGGATCGCCGCCAAGCTCGCCCCGCTCCTCAACCTGCGCGACCGGCACCCGGCGCTGGCGGCCCTCTCGGAGCGGATGGTCGGTCTCTCGGCCAAGCGGTCGCTGCCGCGCTGGCGGCGCCCCTGGAGCGAGCAGGGCGAGGCGGCGCATCCCGGCGACGTGACGGGCGATTTCCGCGACATCATCCTGTTCGGCGACACCTTCAACCGCGCCTTCGAGCGGGAGAACCTGGAGGCGGCCGAGCGGGTGCTCCGGGTGGCGGGATACCGGCTCCACCGGGTCTATCCGACCCGGGGGCGGCGCCCGCTCTGCTGCGGTCGGACCTGGCTCGCCTCCGGCCAGACCGACCGCGCCCGCGCCGAGGCACGCCGGACCCTGGACACGCTCCTGCCGTTTATCCAGGCCGGCGCCCGCGTGGTCGGCCTGGAGCCGTCCTGCCTGCTGACCTTCCGGGACGAGTTTTCCGCGTTGCTGCCGGGAGACCAGGCCGCTCTGTTGGCCCGGCAATCGTTCCTCTTCGAGGAGCTGTTGGCCGGAGACTTGGCGGCCGGGCGGATCACGCTGCCGCTTGCCGACCAGGGGGGCCGCATCGCGCACCTGCACGGGCATTGTCACCAGAAATCTTTCGGCGTGATGGGCTCGGTGGAAACGGTGCTGCGAAGCGTGCCCGGCCTCGATGTCCGGGTCATCGAATCGAGCTGCTGCGGGATGGCCGGGGCGTTCGGCTACGGTGCCGAGACGATCGAGACCTCCTTCGCGATGGCCGAGCTGTCCCTCTTCCCCGCCCTGCGCGCGGCCGGGCCCGGCGACATCGTGGTGGCCGATGGAACGAGCTGCCGTCACCAGATCCACGACGGCCTCGGCCTGCGCGCGGAACACGTGGCCCGCCTCCTCGATGACGCGCTCGTGCATGCCCCGCCGCCTCGACACTGAATTGCCGGGCACCTACACATGCACATAGGTTGCTTTGACCGTGCGTGCACCGTGGGCCCATGAACAAGATCGACCCCGGCATC
Source organism: Methylobacterium sp. AC315 (assembly GCF_979253755.1). Lineage (NCBI taxonomy): Bacteria > Pseudomonadati > Pseudomonadota > Alphaproteobacteria > Hyphomicrobiales > Methylobacteriaceae > Methylobacterium > Methylobacterium sp. AC315. The sequence continues at coordinate 271,854 of NZ_CEEDEA010000006.1, read as the reverse complement.
GGGATCAGCCGCCGCTATCTTCACGACGAGGTGGCGGACCGGATGCGCGAACTGATCCGCTCCGGAGAGATGGAGCCGAAGGCGCGGATCAACGAAGGCGAACTGACGGAGCGTTTCGGGATCTCGCGCACGCCCCTGCGAGAGGCGATCAAGATCCTCGCGACCGAGGGCTTGCTCGAACTCCTCCCCAACCGCGGGGCGCGCGTCGCCAGCATCTCAGAGACCGAACTCGAGGAGATGATGGAGGTGATCGCCGGGCTCGAAGCCACTGCGGGCGATCTCGCCTGCCGGACGATCTCGGATTCCGAGATCGACGCGATCGAGGCCGACCACGAAGCGATGGTGGCGGCCTGGAAGGCGGGTGACGAGGCTGGATATTTCAGCCGCAATCGGCAGATCCACGAAGGCATCATGGCGGCGAGCCGCAACACCGTCCTCGCCAACATCTACGAGAGCCTGTCCGGCCGGATCCAGCGATCGCGCTACTCCGCCCGGCAGACCCCGGACCAGTGGTCCCGGGCCGTCTCGGAGCACGAGCGCATGATCGCGTTGCTGCGCGCCCGGGACGGCACCGCCCTCGCGACCCTGATGCGCGAGCACATCCGCGGGAAAAAGTCCGTGATCGCAGCCAATTACGGGGTGGTCGAGGTCGACTGAGCCGTCATCTCGAACCAGAACGAGGCGCCCGGGGTGCGGGAATCGTTGGGATAGAGGAACGGTATGTCGGGCCCCGGCCCGCGGGCGGCGAAGACCGCCTCCACCCGGGCGCTCGTCGCCGGATCCTGGCAGAGATACATCACCGGGGCGGTCACCCGGAACGGCGGTGCCCCGCACATCAGCATGGCGGCGAGCAGGTACTGCTCGTTGTACAGTCGGCAGTTCCACGCGGCCGGGTAGTCGTCCGGGATGAAGATGTCGTGGATCTGCACGATCACGCCCGGGGCGAGCCGGGGCATGACTTCGAAGAAGAACACCGTAACGTCGGAATTGGCGAAGGATCTGTGTGATCCGTCGAAGAAAACGATGTCCCCGGCGCGCAACTCTTCGAAGATCCGGAGGTCGCAGCCTTCGAGGGGCGTGCGAAGCGTCGTGTCGCAGAGCGCATCGATCTCGCGGCGGGGCATCGGGTCGATCGAGGTGATCGCGGTCGGCAATGCCAGCGCATCGATCGTGTAGCGGGCAAAGCACGTGGAGCAGCCGGACCCGATCTCGAGGTAGCGGGCCGGCCGCTTCCAGGCGAGCATCGTCATCAGGGCGGCCGCGTCGAGGGCCGTGAACCAGGTGTTGTTCCAGTGCGGCGTCGCCGGATCGCCGATGGCGGGATCGTGGGGGACGCTGTGGAGCAGGTCGGCCTGCGCTTCCAATGCCGTCAGGAACGCGTCGTAGGCTGCGCTCTCCCGGGCCAGGACCGATCGGAGCTGGCCGTGTGGCGCGCTTCCGGGCGTCCAGCGGGAGGACGGCACCACCGGGTGGTAATCGTGGACCGTATGGCTCCAGCGGAACGGCTCGGTGCTCGCCCGGAAGATGTCGAGTCCGGCCCGGCGCCCGGCGCTTCTCACGATGTCCTTCAGCATGACCTTCCCCGATTTCTCGGGACGAACATGCCGATAGCTCAACTTCTAGTCGAGTCGGATCGGCAAGCTAAGCAATCCTCGCCGGGGTTTACGGTTAAGCTGTCCACCTGGCACGCTCAGGCGGCGCTCGGCGTCCGGAGTCCGGCCAACAGATCTGTGAAGCGGTCGCCCTGGACGATGACGTGGCTGCGCAGGGCTTCGGCCGCCGCGACTTCGTCGCCGGCCATGATCGCGGCCACGATCCCCTCATGCTCGGCCAACGATTGCGGAAGCCGCTGCCGGACCCGTAGTTGCAACCTGCGGTAGGGCGCAAGCCGACGGTGCAGCGATAGGGCCTGCTCGGCCAGGAAGGCGTTGCGGCTCGCCCGGTAGACCACCGTATGGAACACGTAATTCTCGGCGTAGTAGCTCTCGGTATCTTCCTGGGCCATCGCTGCCTTGCAGCCGGCGAGCGCCGCCTGCAGGGCCTCCGAATCCTCGGGCACCAGGCGCCGGGCGGCGAGACGGCCGCAGGCCGCCTCGATCTCCGCCATGGCCTCGAACATCGCAAGCAGGAGATATGGCTCCGGCGCGCTCACGATGGCGCCCCGCCGCGGCTTGGCCTGGACCAGGCCGGTCGCCGCCAGTTGCAGCAACGCCTCCCGGATCGGCGTGCGCGAGACGCCGAAGCGCAAAGCCAGCTGGTTCTCATCGAGGCGCGACCCGAGCGCAAGATCGCCCGAGACGATCTCGTCCTCGATCCGCTGCCTCAGGCGCTGGGCGTGACTCATCCCTCCGGTCCCTCTGCGCCGACCATGGACGCTGCCTGCCTCGGCTTCCTGAAACACCGGCCGACGTTCCGCCAGTCACATATGCTTCAGTGTTGACAAAATATACAAGAGCGTCTTTCGTGCATACAATCGCAGCATACTAGTATTGCGACGCACAAAATTGATGCCGCCAAGTGTGCGGTGCGGGAGAACGCCATGACGCCAACACGTCGTTCGCTGGTTGCAGCCGCCCTCGCGGCGCCCGCCATCCTGAGATTCGGCCTCGGCGCCGCGCAAGCCGCGACCGTGCTGAAGCTGTCCCACCAGTTCCCGGGCGGGACCATCGACGAGGGCGATTTCCGGGACCGGATGTGCCGGAAATTCGCCCAGGCGGTCGGCGAGCGCTCGAAGGGCGCGCTGGAGGTTCAGGTCTATCCGGGCTCCTCGCTGATGAAGACGAACGCCCAGTTCGGCGCCATGCGCAAGGGCGCGCTCGACATGTCGCTCTACCCGAGCCCCTACGCGGGCGGCGAGATCGCGGAGCTGAACATCGGCCTGATGCCGGCGCTCGTGACCTCCTACGCGCAGGCTCTGGCATGGAAGTCGGCGCCGGTGGGCCGCAAGCTCACAGAGCTTTTGGAGTCCAAGGGGATCGTGCTGGTCTCCTGGGTCTGGCAGGCCGGCGGTGTCGCCAGCCGCGAGCGGGGGCTGATCGCGCCGGCCGACGCCAAGGGCATGAAGGTCCGCGGCGGCTCCCGCGAGATGGACCTGATGATGAAGCAGGCCGGTGCCGCCACCCTGTCGATCCCGTCGAACGAGTCCTACGCTGCGATGCAGACCGGGGCCTGTGACGCGGTGATCACCTCGTCCACCAGCCTGATCTCGTTCCGCCTGGAGGAGCTCGCGAAGGCGCTGACCTCGGGCCGTGAGCGCTCCTACTGGTTCATGCTCGAGCCGATCATGATGTCCAAGACGGTGTTCTCCGGCCTGCCGAAGGACCAGCAGGACCTGATCATGGCTGTCGGTGCCGAGCTCGAATCCTTCGGGCAGGCCGGCGCGAAGGAGGATGACACCCGGGTGGAGGCGATCTTCTCCAAGGCCGGCGCCAAGGTCTCGCAGCTCGACGAGCAGTCGCTGAGCCAGTGGCGCGAACTCGCCCGGGAGACCGCCTGGAAGGACTATGCCGGCCGCAACGCGAGCTGCGCGGAGTTGCTGAAGCTGGCGGAGCAGGTCGCGTGAGCCACGGCTTCGACGCCGCCACCGCGATCCCGGACGGCAAGGGCGCAGAGGAGCCGCGCCTTCCCGGCCTGCTCGGCCTGTTCGACCGGGCGCTGCGCGGCATCAACCGCGTGATCCTCGGCCTCGGCGGCCTCTGCCTCGTTGGCGCCTGCCTAGTGCTGAGCCACAGCGTCGTTGTCCGCTACCTCCTGAAGGAGCCCACCGACTGGCAGGACGAGATGGCGGTCTTCCTGATCGTCGGGGCGACCTTCTTCTCCGCCGCCGGGGTCCAGGCCAAGCGCGGTCACGTCGCGATCGAGGCGCTGACCGGGCTGCTGCCGCCGGCGGTCAACCGGGTCCGGCTGCTGCTGGTAGACGTGATCAGCCTGATGTTCTGCCTGTTCTTCGCCTGGAAGAGCTGGTCCCTCGACCACGAGGCCTGGGTCGACGGCCAGACCTCGCAATCGACCTGGGGGCCCCCGCTCTGGATCCCCTACACGCTGATGGCCGCCGGCATGAGCCTGCTGTGCCTGCAATTCGTCCTGCAGATCGCCGAGGCTCTGCTCTACGGGCCGCGGGCGGCGGGCTGGGCCAAGCCGAAGATCGGCATCGGCGCCGACGTCAACAAGGATATGCGCGACGCGCCCGCGGTCACCCCGCAGGGGCCCGATCCGATGGGCCGGACGGTCGACGCGAGGGTCAAGTGATGAGCACGGCGGCGATCGGCTTCCTGTATGCGGGAGCCACCCTCGGGGCGATGCTGTCGGGCATCCCCATCGCGTTCGCGCTCGGCGCGGTGGCGCTGGCCTTCATGGTCGCGTTCATGCCGAGCGCCTCCCTCGATACGGTCGCGCAGAACGTCTACGAGGAGATGGCCTCGATCACCCTGCTGTCGATCCCGCTGTTCATCCTGAAGGGCGCGGCGATCGGACGGTCCCGGGCGGGCCAGGACCTCTATTCGGCGATGCATGCCTGGATGCATCGCATCCCCGGCGGCCTCGGCATCGCCAACGTCTTCGCCTGCGCGTTGTTCGCCGCCATGGCGGGCTCGAGCCCGGCGACCTGCTCGGCGATCGGCTCCGCCGGCATTCCGGAGATGCGCAAGCGCGGGTACTCGCCGGGCTTCGCCGCCGGGATCATCGCGGCCGGCGGGACCCTCGGGATCCTGCTGCCGCCCTCGATCACCATGATCCTGTACGCGGTCGCCTCGGAGCAATCCCTTGGGCGCCTGTTCCTGGCCGGGATCGGACCGGGGCTGTTGCTGGTCGCCCTGTTCGCCACTTGGGCGATGTACCGGTTCCGGTCGGAATTCACCGCCGCCAAGGCGGTGCTGGAGCGCGGCGGACCGGCCTCGCCGATCCTGGCCGACGAACAATACAGCATGGCCCAGCGCTTCTCGACGTTGCCGCGGGTGCTGCCGTTCGTGGTCCTGCTCACCGGCGTGATGGTGGCGCTCTACGGCGGCTACGCCACGCCCTCGGAGACGGCCGGTCTCGGCGGCCTGCTGGCGCTCGGACTGATCGCCGCGATCTACGGCGTGTGGCGGTTCCGGGACGTCAGCCCGATCCTGATCGCGACGTTGCGGGAATCGACCATGCTGATGCTGATCATCGGCATGTCGCTGCTCTACGCCTACGTGATGAGCTACCTGCACCTGTCGCAATCGGCCGCGGCCGCGATCGTGGCGATGCAGCTCTCGCCCTGGGTGCTGCTGGTGACGATCCTCGGCCTGGTGATCGTGCTCGGCTTCTTCCTGCCGCCGGTCTCGATCATCCTGATGACCGCCCCGATCATCCTGCCGCCCCTCAAGGCCGCGGGCTTCGACCTGGTGTGGTTCGGAGTGGTGATGACCATCACCATGGAGATGGGGCTGATCCACCCGCCGGTGGGCCTCAACATCTTCGTCATCAAGAACATCGCCCCCGACATCCCGCTCTCGGACATCATCTGGGGCACCCTGCCCTTCGTGATCCTGATGGCGGTGGCGATCCTGATCCTGTGCCTGGTGCCGGGGATCGCCATGTGGCTGCCGGACCTGCTCCTCGCGACGACGCGGTAGCGCCGGACTTCCCAACAAACGGCGGTGCCGGTAACCTTCGCTGTGTGACCGGCGCCGCTGCCCTATCTATTCGAGATGACCGACCTTCAGACCATCCAGATGCTGCACACGGCGAACGTGATCGCCGAGGACGAGATCGACGCCAGCGTCGAGGCGTTCCTCGCCGGGGCGGTGGGCGAGCCCTACCGGTTCCGCAGCGGCCACCGGCTGAACCTCGTCAAGGCGGTGCGCAGCCATCCCGGTGCCCAGGAATTCGTCGGGCGCGCCAATGTCGGCACGCAGTTGAAGCGGCCCTTCGTGCGGGCGGCGATCCTGCAGGCACGACCGTTGAAGGGGTGAAGGCGGGGCGGCGGGTCCCGAGCGTGTTCGAGGAGGCTGTGCCGGCTCGCTCAGGTCATCCTGAAGGACTTCCCGCTAAGAGCGCGTAAGATTCGGGGGGATGAGCCAAAGATCGTGGTGGGGCTCTTCTCCCGTGCGCGCAGGCGGATCCGCCGCTCGGGCCGGGCAATACGGGGGCGGGATGGAACGTGGGTCCCCTCGCCCGCACGGAGAAGGCCGCGCGTGGCGGCCCAAAGAGGCCGAGTTTTAGGACGTCGCGTTGTTCGGGATGAGGGATCCCGCACCGGTTTCCGGTGCGCAAGCCCGTGGGCGACCGCACCGAAACGCGGTGCACGGTCGGTTAAAAACCCTCGAAATCCGATCTCGCCAGACGTGGTTTTGAAGTCTGGCAACGCTGCCGGCATCGCGCGTTGTACAATGCCGACACGCGCGAACCGATCCGCTTGAATTCAGCGTCCCTCGGACTTCTTAACGGCCGCCGAGACGGGGTTCTTCTGCGACGGGGCCGCCGCATTCATCTTCGGCACCGCCTTCTTGGGCTTCTTCGTCTCACGATTGCTACGCTGCTTCTCGGAGGCCATGCTGTCGATCCTTCGGTTCGAGGCGGGTGACGTGACGGCGCGGTCGCGGCAGCGATGGCCTACGGTTTGACATGCGCGATGAAGCGCCCGCGGGCCCAGAGCTCGATGCGGTGACCGTCTAGCAGGGTGGTGGCGTGGCGCTCGGCCGCGTCGTCATCCAGGGCGTCCACCGGGACGGTCGAACGGACGCTGCCATTCGGGGAGAACCGGTAGGCCTGGTAGGTCGTCGGCGCGCCGGACGGGGTGGCCGGGAATACGAGGAGGTTTGCCATGTCTTCGTCCGCCGATCACAGGCGGGGACATGCCGTCCTCAGTCACCGGAGCCTGTTGCCGCTCTTCCGGTAATGCAATGAGCCTGCGCCCAAACCGCCGCAAAAGATAGTCGCTTCGCGGCGGCGCATCCCGATTCAGCGCGGAGTTGGCTGCAGGTCAAACTGCAGCGCTTTCCCCGCCACGCCCGCATCCTCTATGAACGGCGACGCGGGTGTTCCGGATGCTTCGCTGATCTATCGGCCGCCCTCGCCGCGGCCTGCGTTACCCGAAGGACACCTTCATGAGTCTTGAGACGGTCCGCGCGTTCTTCGCCGACAAGGCGCCCGACATCGCGGTCATCGAGCTGTCCACCCGCACTGCGACCGTGGCGGAAGCCGCCGCCGGCCACGGGGTCGCCCCGGCTCAGATCGCCAAGACGCTCTCGATCCGCATCGGCGATCAGGTCGCCTTGGTGGTGACCCGCGGCGACGCGCGCCTCGACAACAGGAAGGCGAAGGCCGTGTTCGGTGGCAAGGTCCGGATGCTCGATCTCGGCGAGGTCGAAGCGCTCACGGGCCACCCGGTCGGCGGGGTCTGCCCGTTCGGGCTGGCCGCGCCGCTGCCGGTCTATTGCGACGTCTCGCTCCGGGCCTTCGACGAGGTCGTCCCGGCGGCCGGCAGCACGAACAGCGCCGTGCGCATCACCCCCGGCCGCATGGCCGAATTGACCGGGGCCGTCTGGGTCGATGTCTGCCAGGAGCCCGGGTGAGCGAAGGGCTCAACGGCCGCTCCATTCTGGCGTGCGCTTACCCAGGAACGCCTCCATGCCCTCCCGAAAATCCTGGCTCATGTAGCACAGCAGGATCAGGTCATCGCCGGGATGCGGCGCGCCATCGGCGGTCGGCTCCTCCTCGGCGAGGCGGCGCAGACCTTCCTTAGTGGCCTGCATGGTGAGCGGCGCGTGGCCGGCGAGCAGCTGTGCCAGGGCGTCGACGCGGTCGGTCAGCGCCGCGCGGTCGTCCACCACCTCGCCGACGAGGCCGATGGACAGCGCCTCCTCGGCGCCCACGAGGCGTGCGGTGAAGATGATGTCCTTCACCCGCGCCGGACCGATCAGCCCCGAGAGCCGCTTGAGATTACCCTGGCTGAGGCAGTTGCCGAGGGTCCGGGCGATGGGGAAGCCGAATCGGGCGTCGCGCGTGGCGATCCGCAGGTCACAGGCCGCCGCTATGGCGGCGCCACCACCCGTGCAGGCGCCGGCGATCGCCGCGATGGTCGGCACCCGCAGCCGTTCCAGGGCGCCGAGCACCCGGTCCATGAAGCGCTCGTAGCCCAGCGCGTCCTCGGCGGTCTCGAAGCTGCGGAACTGGGCGATGTCGGTGCCGGCCGCGAAGGCCTTGTCGCCGGCACCGGTGATGATCAGCGCCTTCACGGCCGGATCGGCGGCGATCGCATCGCAACAGGTGATCAGCCCCTGGTACATCGCGAAGGTCAGCGCGTTTCGCGCCTGCGGCCGATTGAGGACGATCCGGGCGATCCCGGCCGCGTCGGTGGTGAACAGCAGCTCGTCGGTGGCGGGCGTGGCACTCATCGCTGCGTCTCCGGGTCGGGGAGGATTCAGGCCGCGGTCTCGCGGACCACGCCCCTGTCGATCAGGCCGTCGATCTCGGCGGCGGTGTAGCCCGCCTCGCCCAGGATCGCTCGGGAATGCTCGCCGAGCAACGGCGCAGGTCCGTGGACCCGACCGGGCGTGTCGGAAAACTTCACCGGCAGACCGAGCGTCTTCATGCGGCCGACCCGGCTGTGCTCGACCTCCACCACCATCTCGCGGGCGAGCGTCTGCGGGTCCCGGTGCATGGCGTTGACGTCGAGTACCGGCCCCGCCGGGACGCCCCCGGCTTCGAGGCGTCCGAGCCAGACCTCCGACGTCTCCGCGGAAAAGATCGGCGCCAGGGTGGCGGCGAGTTCGTGGCGGTTGGCCATGCGGTCGCGGTTGAGGGCGAAGCGCGGATCCTCGGCCAGGGCCTCGGCGTCGATCGCCTTGAGCATCCGCAGCCAGTTGGTCTGGTTGGCCGCCCCGATGGTGATCCATCCGTCGGCGGTCGCGAACGCCTCGTAGGGGGCGTTCAGCGGATGGGCCGAGCCCATCGGCCCCGGGGCGATCCCGGTGGCCATGGCGATGGCCGACTGCCAGTAAGTGTGGGTGATCCCGGCCTCGAACAGCGAGGTGTCGACCGCTTGGCCCCGTCCGGTCTTCAGCCGGTGCACATAGGCCGCGAGAACGCCCATGGCGGCCAGGATCCCGGCGGTGATGTCGGTCACCGGCGGCCCGCACTTCATCGGCGGCTGGCCGGGGCCCTCCCCGGTCACCGACATCAGACCGCTCATTCCTTGCGCGACGAGGTCGAACCCAGCGCGGTCGGCATAGGGTCCAGTGCGGCCGAAGCCCGAGAGCGAGCAGTAGACCAGTGCGGGAAACTCCTGCCGCAGGGTGTCGTAGCCAATGCCGAGGCGCTCCATGGTGCCGCCGCGGTAATTCTCGATCAGCGCGTCGGCCGTCCCGAGCAGCCGGCGCAGCACGTCCAATCCGTCCGGGTTCTTGAGATCGAGGCTCAGCCCGCGCTTGCCGCGGTTCATCATCATGTAGGCGGCGCTCTCGCCCTCGAGCGCCGGGGGGACGGTGCGGCGGGTGTCGTCGCCGTCCATCTTCTCGACCTTGATGACCTCCGCGCCCATGTCGGCGAGCATCAGGCCGCAGACCGGGCCGGCCATGATGTGAGCCAGCTCGATCACCCGCATGCCGGCGAGCGGCCCGGACCGTCCGGTCGTCTCCACCATCGCGGCGCTACTCCCCGGCCGGCGCGGGCGCCACGGGACCCACCGGCCCGGTGACGGGGTCCACGAACTCGCGCTCGGGATGCATCGTGAAGGCGAGGGCCGCCCCGAGCAGGCAGAGACCGACCGAGCCCACGAACGGCAATGTCCAGCTCCCGGTCAGGTCGACGATGAGCCCAAACACGATCGGTGAGACGATCGCCGCAATGGCCGACCCGGTGTTCATCAGCCCGCTGGCGGTGCCGGCATATTTCGGCGCGATGTCCATCGGTACCGACCAGATCGGGCCGATCACCAGCTCGGCGAAGAAGAAGCCGGAGGACAGCAGCAGCGCCACCAGGGTCAGGTCGCGGGTGAGGAACACGCCCGCCAGGCTCGCGGCCGCGCCGAGGAAGCCGACCACGATCACCGACAGGCGGGCGAGCTTCACGTTGCCGGTGCGATGGAGGATCGAGTCGCTCAGCATGCCGCCGACCGTATCGCCAACGACGCCGGCGAAGAAGACCCCCGACGCGAACAGGGCCGAGTTCTTCAGGTCGAGGCCGTAATTCTCCTTGAAGAAGCTCGGGAGCCAGCCGAGGAACAGCCACAGGGTCCAGCCGTAGCAGAAATACGTGATCGTCACCGGCAGCATGCGCCGGGCAAGCGGTCCCCACGGCACCGATTGCTTCGCGCCGACCTTGCGCGGCGGCGGCAGCGCGTCGAGTTCATCGGCGGTGATCTTCGGGTGATCGGACGGATCGTCTCGGAAATACAGGTACCAGATTACCACCCATACGAAGCTGACCCCGCCCAGGATCACGAAGCTGGTGCGCCATCCGAAATGGTACATCAGGAACGCCACGATCGGCGGCGCCACGGCGTTGCCGAGCCGGGCGAAGGCGTGGGTGATGCCCTGCGCGAAGCCGCGCCGGCCCGGCGCGGTCCAGTTCTGCATGGCCCGGGTTGCGGTCGGGAAGGTCGCGCCCTCACCGAAGCCGAGCAGTACGCGGGCCAGGAACAGGCTGACGATGCCGCCGACCAAACCGGTCAGGATCGTGGCCGAGGCCCAGACCAGACCGCAGACCAGCAGCGTGCGCCGCGCCCCGAACTTATCGCCGACGGAGCCGCCGATCACCTGGAAGATCGCGTACGGGTAGGCGAAGGCCGACAGGATCAGACCGAAGTCGGTCTTCGACATGCCGAATTCGCGGATGATCTCGGCGCCGGCGGTCGCGATGTTCACGCGGTCCAGATACGTGATGAAATACATCACGCAGAGCAGGCCGAGCACGGCGTTGGTGGCGCTGACGCGCTTCAACATCGACCATTCCTCCCTCGGAAACGCCGCGTTTCGCGGTCGCCTCGCGCCCCGTCCGGAGGGACGTGCGCATTTTGGTATTCGTTATTCAAACGCCTCTTGCACCGGAAGGCAACCATGCGTCGAGGGGACCCAGCACGAATTCAATTTGAGCGCCTCGAACGAAAAACGGGAGCCTTGCGGCTCCCGTTGGACGTTTGCGGGTCTGGATCGTGTCGGTTCCGTCAAACCGTCGCTGGCTGGAGCTGACCGGTCTCCGCCTCGCCGCCCAGCGCCTTGCCGCGCGGACCGACCCAGCTACCGACCCACTTGCGCTGCCACAGCATCAGGCATCCGAGCACCGCGGTCGTGAACACCGCGTAGCCGACGAAGCCGAGCGAGAATGAGCCGGTGTACTGCTTCGAGAGGCCCATGACGTTCGGCAGGATCGCGCCGCCGAGCGCCCCGACCTCGCCGATCATCGAGCCTGCGACGGCGGTGTTGGCCGGCCAGCGCAGGGGCACGAGCTGGAACAGGGCGCCGTTGCCGGCACCGAGCGCCGCGAAGCAGAGCATGAACAGCAGCGTGGTCACGGCGAGCGAGGGCGTCGCCATCAGCGACAGGAAGGTCGCGATCGCCGCGAGCAGCACCACCGACAGGACCGCGATCCCGCCCATCCGGTCGGCGTAATACCCGCCGACGATCCGGATGCCCGAGCCCATGAAGGCCGCCAGCATGGTCAGGCGGCCGGCCTCCACCTTGGTCACCGAGAACTGCTCGTAGAAGAAGGTCGGCAGGAAGTTCGACAGGCCGACGAAGCCCCCGAAGGTGATCACGTAGATCAGCGAGAACGCCCAGCCGTCCTTGGTGAACAAGCAGGAGACGTGCTCCTTGAACGACTGGTGCGCGGTATCCGGCGGCTCCTTGGCGAACACGATCATGACCGCGAGCGGGATCAGCATCACCACGCCCGCGAAGGCGTAAGTGGTCTGCCAGCCGTAGGCCTGCGCCAGCGGCGGGGCGAACAGCACGGCCAGCACGGTTCCGGAATTGCCGGCCCCCGCGATGCCCATCGCCAAGCCCTTGTGCTCAGGCGGGAACCAGCCCGAGCCGAGGGACAGAGCCACGCCGAAGGAGGCGCCCGCGATGCCGAGCAGCACGCCCATGGCGAGCACATCGTTGTACGAGGAGACTGCGAAGAAGCCGTAGGCCATCGCCATCATGATCACGGTCATCTCCGTGATCGCAGCGTTCTTCCGGCCGATATACTGGGCGAGGATTCCGAGCGGGAAGCGCATCAGCGCGCCGGCCAAGATCGGGAGCGAGATCATGAACCCGGTCTGGGCCGGCGTCAGCTTGTAGGTCTCGGTGATGAACGGGCCCATGGCGCCGTTCAGGACCCAGATGGCGAAGCAGAAATCGAAGTAGAGGAACGCCGCAAACAGTGTCGGGGGGTGACCCGACTTCATCGCCGTCTTGAAGCTGGCCATAGCTGGTGCTCGTCTAAGTGAGGCGAACCGCTACGCGGTCGCTCATGCCGGGGATCCGGACTCACACCGTCCGCTGTTTGGAGCGTCGTTGCTCCGCCGCCGCAGCAGGGCGCGGCGCTTCGGCAATGCAGCATGCGTGCCAAATTTTTAGGGGGCGCCATAGGGTTTTTGAGATCGCTCTGTCAGTACGGCCTTCAATCGGCCCACGCCGTCGTTCAAACCGCAGCGAAGCTCACCAGCGCGATCCCGGACCGGGGTGTTTTCCTCGGTTACTTCGCCGCGCTTGCACTGACAGGCGAGACGCAGCTGGCCCCACGCCACCCGGGATGAGGTGGCGTGGGGCGCTATGCGCGAACGAGACTTTGCGTGCTGTCACGACCGTCCGGCAACGCATCCGACCTAAAAAAACCCGATCTCGGCCGGCGGCAGCATTGGCGTCGATCCGGGCAACCCTGCCCCGGAATCGGGCGATCCGCGAAACCGCGCGCCTCAGCGGTGCCCCCTCAACGGCACGAAACGACGGTACGGACGATCCAACCCTCCTGGGGCACCCAGAACTTGCGACGGGCGCGGCCGCACTCGCGCTCGGGCTGGGTCCCCGACGTCCAGGTCCCGGCCGGCTCGGCGACCTTGGTCGGCTCCGCCGTCGCGGACCGGCGGGCCTGCGCGCTCGGTCCGACAACCAGGGCCGCAAACAGAATTGTAGCGCTCACCAAAACACGCGCGTGCACGACCAAGACCCTTCGCCCGACGAAAATGCCGGTGGCTGGCATCAACCGGAGGTTGCTGACCGGCGCAAGGCCGGTGCCGCTCGGAACCGGATTCGTCCCGCCCGTTCCTGCATCAGGGTGAACGGAGGGGTAGGCGGTTGAGGCAGGAACGCAACACAAGTGCGGAGAAGTACACGCGGCGACAGCAGACTTCACCCGGTGAGGACGCATGCAACTTGGCGATGCCGCAGGATCTTTGCTAAGGCCTGGAATGAGCTTGGCTTTGTATTCGTGCTGGCCTGCTCGATCGCGCGCCGCCGCACGCTCCCGGTGACGCCGCGCCATCCAGGGAAAACCGCGCCATGTCCGCCCCGTTCCGCCGCCTGTTCCTGGCCGGCTTCACCGTCCTCGCGCTCGCCTCGACTGCCCAAGCCCAAGGTCGCGGCCCGGTCGCCGAATCCGGGATCGATGGGTTCGGCGATGACGGACAGCTCTATCAGGACCAGAACGGCGCGTTCTACGTCCGCCGCGGCGACCGCTACCTGCCCTATACCGGCCGCCCGCCGGTGGTCCGCCCGGCTCCTCAGGCCGCCCCGGCGCCGCAGGCAGCCCCGGTCTACGCTCCGGATTTCGACGATCCGACCGCGCCGCCCCGGCGCGCCGCCGGAACGCCACCGGCCGAGGGTCTCTCCCCGATCGAGGCGGCCAAGGCGAAGGCCGTGCTGCGCGCGCCCGACGACGGTCCGATCGACTACGCCAAGGCGTATGGGCCGATCCCGGACGACGTATTCCCGGTCCAGGCCTTCAACTACAAGAAGATGAACCCGGCCTACCTCCGGCAGGAGATCGCCTACAACGGCCCCTACGAGCCGGGCACGATCATCGTGGACCCGCGGGCCCACCAACTTACCCTGGTCGAGCAGGGCGGACGCGCCCGCCGCTACGGCGTCGGCGTCGGCAAGCAGGGCTTCTCGTGGTCCGGCACCGCCACGGTCAATTCCAAGCAGGCCTGGCCGGATTGGTACCCGCCCAAGGAGATGATCGCCCGCAGCCCGAAGCTCGCCAGCGAGGTCGACAAGCTGCAGAGCGGCCTCGGCGTCGCGGGCGGCCTGCGCAACCCGCTGGGCGCGCGCGCCATGTATCTCTGGCAGGGCAACAAAGACACGCTGTTCCGCATCCACGGCACCCTCGAGCCGTTCTCGATCGGCAAGAGCGTGTCCTCGGGCTGCATCCGGATGATCAACCAGGACGCGATCGACCTGTTCAGCCGGGTCAACGTCGGCTCGAAGGTCGTCGTCCTGAACTGATTTTTTCGGATTTTGGGGGCAGCGTCAGGCCAGGGTGCGGCGGTGCTCCCCCAGGATCCGCCGGACCGTGCCGGCCTCCGAGCGGTAGACCACCGTCTCGGTCTGGATCCGGTCGGGCCGGAAGCGGACGCCGCGGAGCAGCGCGCCGTCGGTCACGCCTGTGGCGGCCACGATCACGTCGCCGCTGGCGAGATCCACCAGATCGTATTTCCGGTTGAGGTCGTCGATGCCCATCTCGGCAGCGCGGCGGCGGCGCTCGGCCGTGTCCAGGATCAGCCGTCCCTGCATCTGGCCGCCGATGCACCGCATGGCTGCAGCCGCCAGCACCCCCTCGGGGGCGGCACCGGTGCCGAGATAGATGTCGATGCCGGTCTCGCGTGGGCTCGCCGTGAAGATGATGCCGGCGATGTCGCCGTCCGAGATCAGCCGCACCGCGGCGCCCGCGGCGCGGACTTCCGCGATCAAGCCCGCATGCCGGGGGCGGTCGAGGATCAGCGCGGTGATCTGATCGGGATCGACGCCCTTGGCCCGGGCCAGCGCCGCGATGTTGTCGGCGGGGCTGGCGTCGAGATCGACCAGACCGGGCCGGTATCCGGGGCCGATGGCGATCTTCTGCATGTAGACGTCGGGGGCGGCCAGCAGCGAGCCGCGCTCGGCCATGGCCATCACGGCGATCGCACCCGGCATGTCCTTGGCGCAGAGGGTCGTGCCCTCAAGGGGATCGACCGCGATGTCGACCTCGGGCCCCTCCCCCTGGCCGAGCTGCTCGCCGATGAACAGCATCGGAGCCTGGTCACGCTCGCCTTCACCGATCACCACCGTCCCGCGGATCGGCAGGCTGTTGAGCTCCGCCCGCATCGCGTCGACAGCGGCTTGATCGGCGGACTTCTCGTCGCCCTTGCCCCGCAGCCGGGCCGCCGCGATGGCGGCACGCTCCGTGACGCGGGCGAGTTCGAGGGCGAGCGTGCGCGGAACGCCACGCGGTTCGGACTTGGGGGCCACGGCCATCGCTTCCTGCCTCTGTCCGGGTCCGATCTTGAAGTCGGATCCCGGTTTGATCGTCGTCGACCAACGCCTGTCAGCCTACGCGCGCCGCGAAAGTATCACCTATCTTGCATCAACATTGCGGCATATGCCGAGACTTTGTGCACTCTTATTCACGCTCGATGCGGATGACCTGCGGCGGCTCGGCCAGCAGGCCGTCGGCGCCGATCGCGTCGAGTGCATCGCGGATGTTGCCCTCGGTGGCCGCGTAGGTGATCAGCACCAGCGGCACCGGCCGGCCCGAACGCCCGCGGGGATCCGTCCCGGCGCTCTCGGTGCGGCGCTGCAGGATGCTCTCCAGGGAGATCTCCCGCTCGGCCATCCGCTGGGCCACGCCGGCGGCGACGCCGGGGCGATCGTGTACGGTCAGCCGGATGTAATAGCCGCCCTCGTGCCGCTGCATCTCGACCCGCTCGCTGGCGCGCATCGACGCCGCCGGCACCCCGAAGGTCGGGCGGACGATGCCGCGCGCCACGTCGGCGATGTCGGCGACCACTGCGGAGGCCGTCGCCTCGCCGCCGGCGCCCGGGCCGATCAGCGTCAGTTCACCGACCGCGTCGGCGTCGATCGTGACCGCGTTGGTCACGCCCATCACCTGGGCGATCGCGGAGGATTTGGGGACCATGGTCGGGTGGACGCGCTGCTCGATCCCGGCCTCGGAGGCCTGGGCGACGCCGAGCAGCTTGATCCGGTAGCCGAGCTCGTCGGCCATGCGCAGGTCGAGGGGCTGCACCCGAGAGATGCCCTCCACCGACACGCCGTCCGCGTCGATGACGGTGCCGTAGGCGAGGCTCGTCAGGATCGCGAGCTTGTGGGCGGTATCGAAGCCCTCGACGTCGAAGGTCGGGTCCGCCTCGGCGTAGCCCAGCGCCTGCGCGTCCTTGAGACAGGCCTCGAAAGTCAGGCCCTCGCGCTCCATGCGGCTGAGGATGTAGTTGCAGGTGCCGTTGAGGATCCCGTAGACGCGCGCCACGGCGTTGCCGGGCAGGCCCTCGCGGAGGGTCTTGATCACCGGGATACCGCCGGCTACCGCGGCTTCGTAGGCGAGCGCGACGCCGTTCGTCTCGGCGAGCGCCGCCAGCGCCGCGCCGTGTCGGGCGAGCAGGGCCTTGTTGGCGGTGACCACGGTCTTGCCGGCCTGCAACGCCGCCTCGACCACGGCCTTGGCAGGCCCCTCGGCGCCACCGATCAGCTCGACCACGCAGTCGATCTCGCCGGAGCGGGCGAGCGCCACCGGATCGTCGAACCAGGTCACGCCGGCCAGGTCGAGGCCACGGTCGCGGGTCCGGTCACGGGACGACACCGCGGCGACGCGGATGTCGAGGCCGGAGGCGGTCAAGGTGTCATGGCGGCGGGCGATCATCCGGACGACGGACGCGCCGACGGTGCCGAGCCCGGCGACGCCGATGCGGTAGCTCACTGTCATGATTCCTTCCGTGCACGGGACTCGCGATGAGCCGGGTCACCGATGCGGCGCATCTGTGCAAGAATTCCGTCCGGCCCGCAACAAAACCGCCCGCGCCCTCATTCGACCGCGTCGCGGTGCCGGACCGCCGTGACGACCAGGGCGTAGAGGACGACGGCATTGAGTACGTGCCAGAGCGCGTGCGTGCCGGTCGGCAGCGCCGCGCAGACGGATCGGTCGAGGGTGCGGGCGGTCAGCGAGACCAGGAACAGCACGCCGATCTCCGTGAGCCGCCGGCCGGTGCCGACGAAGCGGTGCTCCGGCCGATCGAGCGCCGCCACGGTGAACAGGGCGAGCGCCGCGGGCACATAGTCGATCGAACCGTTGGTCAGGGCGGAGATGTCGGACCCGCTCAGCCCGTCGAGGGTGGGGACAAGGGTGAAGCTGAACAGGACGAAGCCCGCAGTCGCCGCCTCCACCCGGATGCGCGGCAGCCGCAGGATGCGATGGAGCGCCAGCGCCAGGTAGGCGACGATGAACAGCGTGATCGGGATGATGTCGGCATACATCGCCCAGGTCACCGCCAGGGTGTGGAACAGGAACGATCCGCATCCGACGACGGCGATCAGTCCGGCCAGTCCCAGGCACGCGCGGTCCGGCGTCCTCGCGGCGCGGGCCCGGCGCGCCGCGGCCGCGGCGGCCAGCAGGAAGGCGGCGTTCGACGCCGCGTTGACCGGCTCGGCCCAGACCTCCGGCCCGGTCCGCTCGCAGTAAGCCATGACCGGCTCGAACCACCCCATCGTCATCCTGGCGTCTATATCGCCCCGATCTTGCGCCGCCATGGCCTTGTCAGCGCGGCGCGAAGCGCGGATGACGCTTCAGCCGCTCCGGGACCAACTTTGGCGGCGAGCGCTCCAGACGGCGACCGGGAAGCGAGGCGATGCGGATCACGACCTGGAACGTCAACTCGATCAAGCAGAGGCTGCCGCATCTGCTCGGCTTCCTCGACGAGGCGAAGCCCGACGTGGTCTGCCTGCAGGAGCTGAAATGCCAGGACGAGGCGTTCCCGCGTGCCGAGGTCGAGGGTGCCGGGTACGCGGTCGAGACGCTGGGCCAGAGGGCCTATAACGGCGTGGCGCTGCTGGTTCGGGCGCCGCTCGAGATAAGCGAGATCCGGCGCGGACTTCCGGGCGACGAATCCGATGAGCAATCGCGCTACATCGAGGCGCTGATCTCCGGCGCCGAGACCAGACCGGTGCGGGTCGCCTCGATCTACCTGCCGAACGGCAATCCGGTCGACAGCCCGAAATACCCCTACAAGCTCGGCTTCATGGAACGGCTGCGGATCCACGCGCGCGCCCTCATGGAGGACGAGACCGCCGTGGTGCTCGCGGGCGACTACAACGTCATCCCGGAACCCGCCGACGCGGCCGACCTGGAAGCGTGGCGCTCCGACGCGCTGTTCCTCCCCGCAACGCGGGCGGCGTTCCGCGCCGTCCTGGCCGAGGGCTACACCGACGGCCTGCGCGCCTGCGATCCGCGCGACGGGCTCTTCACCTTCTGGGACTACCAGGCGGGCTGCTGGCAGCGGAACGCCGGCATCCGCATCGACCACCTCCTGCTGTCGCCGCAGGCCGCCGACCGTCTGGTCTCGGCCGCCGTGCAGAAGCACCTGCGCGGCCTGGACAAGCCGTCCGATCACGTACCGGTGACGGTGGAGCTGACGGCTGGCTGAAAGCCCCCCGCAGGGACGGGCCTTCGTGCCATCCGGTCGCGATGGCGCCGCGAACCTGCGAGACTGCGGGCTCAGCTCGACGGCGAGACTCCCTGCGGCAGCGCGATCGTCGAGGTCGCTTCGGCGATCTGGTCGGGACCGCCCTTCGGCGGCCAGACACCCGCGCCGTAGGCGTTGGCGCGCAATGCGGCCCGCTCCTCCAGGCTGGCGAAGGCCCAGATATGTGTGATGCGCGGAGCGCCATCGAGGGCGTAGAGGTTCACGACGAGATGCTCGGTATACGGACGGGCCGGCTCGATCGCCGCCTCCAAGCCCGCGAGCGTTGCCGGCAGGCCGCCGGGCTTGAGGCGGTAGGTCCGGACTTCATAGACCCCACCCCGATATCCGGTGCGGATCGGCGGTAGGAAGGGGAACGGCGCGTAGCTGTCCATCTCCAGCGCGGTCACCACGCGTCCCGCATGAAACGGGTTGGCACTGAGAAGGGCGCGCCGACGCTCGGCCGTCATGTCTTCCGGCGCCTCGAACCCGCGCAACACGATGATCCGCCCCAGCGTGCCGAACTCCGTGCGCCAGCAGCCGATCACCTGTCCCTTCGCGTCACCGTCCTCAACCCAGGCCCGGACGCCGTCGCCAGCCTCGCCAAGCGCCAGCAACGGGCAGGAGAGCGTGGCAAGTTCGTACAGCATGGCGGCCTCGACGGATCGGTAGGTCCAAAGCGCGCGCGAGCGGGTCGGTTTCACGCCAGCGCATTTGCATCCGTGGCTGATCGGGTCCTAATCGCCCCCTCGACGACCACCCGCGCCGCCCGCCTTCCATGCAAGCCGCACGCATTTCGCATCGCTTCAGGTGAACCAACCGACCATGCCGGCCCGCCCTCTCGTCCTGTTCCCCGACCCGAAACTCTCGCTGCCGGCACAACCAATCGATGCGTTCGGACCCGAAACGAAAGCCGTGGCCGACGACGTGGCGGACACGCTTTCCGCCGTGAGCGCCATGGGCCTGACGGCACCGCATATCGGCATCCTCGCGCGGATCGTGGTGGTCCGTATGTCGCCGGACGAGGATCTGCGCATCTATGTCAACCCGGTGATCCTCTGGGCCTCCCCGGAGACCGCGCCGCATGAAGAGGGCAGCGTCAGCATGCCCGGCGTGCGCGAGCGCATCACAAGGCCGAGCCGGATCCGCTTCAGCTACCGCGACCTCGACGGCGCCGCCCACGAGGAGGAGACGGACGGCTTTTCGGCCGCCGTGATCCAGCATGAGATCGATCAACTCGACGGTATATTCTGGATCGACCGCCTATCTCGTTTGAAACGGGATCGTCTTATCAAACGGTTTGAGAAGTCGAACGCCTCGAGATCAAGATGATCGTGAGTGGAACACGACGAATTGGTCGACGTGAAACGATGACATCGCCACCGATTGCATCGCTGCCGGCAACGGCTCAAGAGCGATGCCGGTTCGTCGGGGGATTCGACCATGATCGTCTACGGCAGCAGCCTCTCGCCCTTCGTGCGAAAAGTCCTGGTGGCATTGGTCGAGAAGGGTATCCGCTATCAGCACCGGCCGGTGGCGCCGCAATCGGACGATGCCGCCTTCCGGGCGGCGAGCCCGATCGGCAAGATCCCGGCGATCGAGCATGACGGCTTTCGGCTGGCCGATTCGAGCGCGATCCTCGATTATCTCGAGCGCCTCACCCCGCAGCCCGCGCTGATCCCGGCCGATGCGCAAGGGGCTGCCCGCGCCCGCTGGTTCGACAAGTTCGGCGAAGTCGAGCTGGATCGGAAACTCTTTGTCGTGTTCACGGAGCGCTTCCTGAAGCCCCGGGTGCTCAAAATCCCGGGTGACGACGCGCTGGCGCAGCAGGCGCTCGACACGGATCTGCCGCCCCTGTTCGACTACCTCGAATCGCAGATCATTGGGCCGTTCCTGGTGGGCGGCAGCTTCGGGATTGCCGACATCGCGGTCGCGGCGCCGTTCCACAATCTCCGGCTCGCCAAGGTTCAGGTGGATTCCAGTCGCTGG
This sequence comes from Methylobacterium sp. AC315, assembly GCF_979253755.1. Classification (NCBI taxonomy): domain Bacteria; kingdom Pseudomonadati; phylum Pseudomonadota; class Alphaproteobacteria; order Hyphomicrobiales; family Methylobacteriaceae; genus Methylobacterium; species Methylobacterium sp. AC315. The sequence continues at coordinate 251,252 of NZ_CEEDEA010000006.1, read as the reverse complement.
CCGAAGCTCGCCGGCTGGGTCGCGCTGACGCTCGACCGGCCGTCCTTCGTGACGGCGATTACCGCGCCGGCTTGGTGAGGCGACCGGGCCGCGATCACGGAGCGGTGACCGTGACGCGGTCGGCGCACCGGCGATCGGCCCTATCTGCCATGCAGGGGCAGGCGGATCGATATCCGGCCGTCGCGTCCCCGATGGAGTTGTAATGATCGTCTACGGTACCGGCTACTCGCCCTACGTCCGCAAGGTCCTGGTCTCGCTCACCGAGAAGAACGTGCCCTACGAGCACAGGCCGGTGATGTTCCACGCGCCCGATTCGGATTTCCGGGCGGCGAGCCCGCTGGGGAAGATCCCGGCGATCGAGGATGGCGGGTTCAAGCTCGCGGATTCCTCGGCGATCCTCTGGTATCTCGAGCGCAAGCACCCGACCCCGGCCCTGGTGCCCTCCGACCCACAGGCCCTCGGCCGCGCGGTCTGGTTCGACAAGTTCGGCGATACCGAGCTGTTCGGAAAGCTGATCGTGCCGTTCGTCGAGCGGATCCTGAAGCCCAACATGATGGGCAAGCCCACCGACGAGGCCGCCGTCACGAAGGCGCTCGACGCGGATCTGCCGCCGCTGTTCGATTATCTGGAGCGGCAGATCTCGGGCCCCTACCTCGTGGGTGACGCCTTCAGCATCGCCGACATCTCGATCGCCACGGGTTTCTACAATTTCCACGTGGCCGAGGCGCAGATCGATGCCGGCCGCTGGCCCAAGCTTGCGGCCTATATCGCCGAGACCCTGGCACGTCCGTCGTTCAAGACCGCGCAGGACGCCAAGAAGGGCTGAGGCAAGTCGGCGGCGGCGTCAGAGCAGGGCTCTAATGCCGCCGTCGGATCGAGCCGACGGTCTGGAGCTGGCTCTGCGCCTCGGCTCGGTCGTCCTCGTTGGCGGCCGCCCAGTTCTTGTCGTAAAGCGCGACGATCCAAGCGTCCTTGCGGCCCTCCGCGCCCTCGCGGGCGAGCGATAGCCACATCAGGCCTTTCACGCGCTGGACCGGCACGCCGCCCAATCCGTTCATCAGCATGTCGCCGAGCAGAGCCTGCGCCGGGTGGTGCCCCTTCTCGGCCGCGAGATTGAACCAGCGAGCAGCCTGCCGGGGATCGGCCTCGACTCCGGTGCCGTCGAGGTAGAGCCGGGCCAGGTTGTACTGCGCGTTCGGCTCGCCGTAATACGACGCCGCGTAGTTGAACATGTCGTAGGCGCGCTCGGGGTTCGGACGCACGTAGGTGCCCTTGATCCCCTCGAGGAAGTAGGTGCCGAGCGCCGTGAACGCACTGCCGGTGACCGCCGAGTTCTGCGGATCGGGACCGTCGTCGGTGCTGGCGTCGGCGATCCGGGAGAAGAACTCGAACGCCTTCAGGTCGTCATGGGGCACGCCGTCGCCCTCGGCGTACATCCGGCCGAGCTTCCAAAGGGCCAGTGCATGGCCCTGCCCGGCGGCGTATTCGAGGGCGCGGGCGGCGCCCTGCTTGTCGCCGGCATTGTACTCGCGCACCCCGGCCCGCAGCGCGTCCTTGGCCGACCGGTAGCTCTTGTCCGCCACCGGCACCTGGACCGGCGCGCGGACGCTGGCATCGAGCGCGCGCGGCGCATCCGTGGGCAGGGCGAGCAGGATCAGGACGCCGGCCGACGCCGCGATCCTGGCGATCAGGCGGGACCGACCGGGATCGGCCCCGGCCGGCGCCCTGCGCCGGCTGAGGTCAGTCCTAGACGTCCGCATAGCTCTCCAGCTCCTTGGCGCCGCCCGGATGGGTGACGGCGCCGTACAGCGCCGGGCCGACGCCCTGCGCGTATTTCCACAGATACCCGGAGGTCGCCGAGTTGGTCCGCGGCGCCCAGGCCTTGCGGCGCTCGGCGAACTCCGCGTCCGACAACGCGACGTTGAGCGTGCCCTGGATCGCGTCGAGGGTGATGACGTCGCCGTCGCGGATCAGGCCGATCGGCCCACCGACCGCCGCCTCGGGGCCGACATGGCCGACGCAGAAGCCGCGGGTCGCGCCGGAGAAGCGCCCGTCCGTGATCAGCGCGACCTTGTCGCCCATGCCCTGGCCGTAGAGGGCCGCCGTGGTGGACAGCATCTCGCGCATGCCGGGGCCGCCACGCGGACCCTCGTAGCGGATGACGAGGACATCGCCTTCCTTGTAGGTGCGCGACTGCACCGCCTCGAAACAGGCCTCCTCGCCGTCGAACACCCGCGCCGGGCCGGTGAAGACCTGTTTCTCGGCCGGCATGCCGGCGACCTTCACGATCGCGCCCTCGGGGGCGAGGTTGCCCTTGAGGCCGACGACGCCACCGGTCGGGGTGATCGGGCGGTTGGCCGGATAGACCACGTCCTGGTCGGGGTTCCAGGTCACCCGGTCCATGTTCTCCGCGATGGTGCGGCCGGTGACCGTCAGGCAGTCGCCGTGCATGAAGCCGTGGTCGAGCAGGGTCTTCATCAGCAGCGGGATGCCGCCGACCTCGAACATATCCTTGGCGACGTAGCGCCCGCCGGGCTTGAGGTCGGCGATGTAGGGCGTGCGCCGGAAGATCTCGGCGACGTCGAACAGCGTGAATTCGATGCCGCATTCATGCGCGATCGCCGGCAGGTGCAGGGCCGCGTTGGTCGATCCACCGGAGGCGGCGACCACGGTGGCGGCGTTCTCGAGCGCCTTGCGGGTAACGATGTCGCGCGGGCGGATCTGCTTGGCCAGCAGCTCCATCACCTTCTCGCCGGCGGTGGCGCAGAACTTGTCCCGGATCTCGTAGGGCGCCGGGGCGCCGGCCGAATAGGGCAGCGCCAGGCCGATTGCCTCGGAGACGGTCGCCATGGTGTTGGCGGTGAACTGCGCGCCGCAGGCGCCGGCCGACGGGCAGGCGACCTGCTCCAACTCGTCGAGGTCCTCCAGGCTCATGTCGCCGACCGCGACCTTGCCCACAGCCTCGAACAGGTCCTGCACGGTGACGGGCTTGCCACGGAACGAGCCGGGCAGGATCGACCCGCCGTAGATGAAGATCGACGGCACGTTGAGGCGGACCATCGCCATCATCATGCCGGGCAGCGACTTGTCGCAGCCGGCGAGGCCGACCAGGGCATCGTAGGCGTGGCCGCGCATGGTCAGCTCGACCGAGTCGGCGATGACCTCGCGGGACGGCAGCGAGGCGCGCATGCCGCCATGGCCCATGGCGATGCCGTCCGTGACCGTGATGGTGCAGAATTCACGCGGGGTGCCGTGAGCCGCCGCGACGCCCTTCTTCACTGCCTGCGCCTGGCGCATCAGCGAGATGTTACAGGGGGCTGCCTCGTTCCAGCAGGAGGCGACACCCACCAGCGGCTGGTGGATCTGCTCCCGGGTCAGTCCCATCGCATAGAGATAGGAGCGATGCGGGGCCCGATCCGGCCCCTCCGTGACGTGACGGCTGGGCAGCTTCGACTTGTCGTTCAACCGCGTGTCCATCAACCCGAACCAAGCCTTCGCGCCGCCAGTCCCGAGGGTGCAGGAAGCCGCGGCGCGTCGCCGTTCGCGATGCGCCGGATGGGCCGTCCGCGTGCTCGGGAAAACCTCGTTTCGAAACGGTAAATCGTTGTCGAACTTGCCGTTTACCGCGGAGGGTGAGGTGGGCCCGGACTATGGCGGGATCGCGGCGTTTGCGGGCAGGTCTCGGGGCGGACCCGGGTTCGTTTTACGGTGTTGCGACCCCGCCACAGCCACGCTTGGGGTCGATTGCCGGCACGAGATAAGGTTAAGGATAATCCTTCGGCCACCCGACCCGGCAGATTAGGCTCAATCGACACGGGTTCTGAAGCTCATAGACGAGCGGTATCGTCGGAGCCTTGCCGCTCAGAACACGCCGCCGTCATTCCGGGGCGCCGCAGGCGAGCCCGGGATTAAGAGACGCCGCTCGCACAAGGCACTGAACTGATTGCGTTTCTGGATCCCGGGCTCCGCTTCGCGGCCCCGGGATGACGGTGGGTGATGGATCGGATGTCGATGACAATCTACAGACCGCAGGCGTGGGCTATGAACTGCTCTCCGCATGACTGATCCGACACTCGTTCGGCGCCGGGCACGAAACACGCGCTTCCGTTCAGCTTCGGCCAGGCTCCGGCAGGGCGGCGGCCGAGGGAGCGGATTCCAAAGCGTGGTCGCTCTCGTCCTTCAGGTTCACACCGCTGAGGCCGAGGGTAAGCGCACGCGCGAGCAGCCAGTGCAGCTTGAACGCGGCGCGCTCATGGGTGAGGCCGGCGGCCCGCACATTCGAAATGCAGTTGCGCTCCGCGTCCGAGCGGCCGATTTTGGGATCGAGCGTCAGGTAGATGCCGAGACTGTCGGGGGAGGACAGGCCTGGCCGCTCGCCGATCAGCATCACCACCGCCCGAGCCTTCAGGGCTTGGCCGACAGCGTCGCCGAGCGCCACGCGCGCTTGCCGGGCGATCACCACGGGCGCGAGGCGCCACTCGGCATTCTTCGCGAGGGGCGTGAACGCCATCAGCAACGGCGCCGCATTCTCGTGCACGGCCCGGGCCGAGAGCCCATCGGCCACCACCACGGCGAGATCGGCGGCATCGGCCACGGCCTCGAGCTTCGGCAAGTCGTTCGGGTCTAGCCGCCGCCCGAGATCCGGGCGGCGCAGGTAGGTCGCCCGGTCCGGGGCCTGGGACGCGACCGGGATGGTCGAGAGGCCGAGTTCCGCGATGGATGCGGCCAGGGCCTCGGCATCCATCGGCGCGTGGACGGCATCCCGGGCCTGGGCATGATCGAGGCCGAAGCGCAGCACCTCCCGGGTCGGCAGGCCACTGCCTGCGCGTCCGAGCCCGATCCGGGCCGGCGTCAGGCCGGCGAGTCTGGACCAGATCTCCCGCAGGTCGCTCACGCGGCGAGGTCCGGCGCGGCGGTGAGGAGGGGCGCGCCCGATCCCGGCAGCAGGGCGCCGGCCCCGTCGGTGAGCCCGATGCCGTGCAGCCAGGCCTCGAATTCGGGGGCGCGCTTCAGGCCCAGCACCTCGCGCAGATAGAGGGAATCGTGGAACGACGTGGATTGGTAGTTGAGCATCACGTCGTCGGCCCCCGGGACGCCCATGATGTAGGTGCAGCCGGCCGCGCCGAGCAGCGTCAGCAGCGTGTCCATGTCGTCCTGATCGGCCTCGGCGTGATTGGTGTAGCAGACGTCCACGCCCAGCGGCACGCCCATCAGCTTGCCGCAGAAATGATCCTCCAGACCCGCCCGGATGATCTCCTTTCCGTCGTAGAGGTATTCCGGCCCGATGAAGCCCACGACGGTGTTCACCAGGAGCGGCCGGAACGGCCGGGCGACCGCGTAGGCCCGGGCCTCGAGGGTCTGCTGGTCGATGCCGTGATGGGCATCGGCCGAGAGCGCGGAGCCCTGCCCGGTCTCGAAATACATGCAGTTGTCGCCGAGCGGGCCGCGCTTGAGCGCGAGCGCGGCCTCATGAGCCTCCTTCAGCAGGGCTAGCGTCACTCCGAAGCCCGCATTGGCCTTCTCGGTCCCGGCGATCGACTGGAACACGAGGTCGACCGGCAAGCCGCGCTCCATGGCGGCGAGCGTCGTGGTGACGTGGGTGAGCACGCAGGCCTGGGTCGGGATGGCGTTCTTCTGAATCACCCCGTCGAGGAGGTGGAGCAGGTCACCGAGCGCCTGGACTGAATCCGAGGCTGGGTTGATGCCGATCACGGCGTCGCCGCAGCCGAGGGTGAGCCCGTCGAGGATCGCCGCGGTGATACCCTTCGGATCGTCTGTGGGATGATTGGGCTGCAGCCGCACCGCCAGCGTGCCCGGCAGCCCGATCGTGTTGCGGAACCGGGTGACCACCCGGGCCTTGCGCGCCACCGAGATCAGGTCCTGGTTGCGCATGATCTTCGAGACTGCAGCGGCGATCTCGGGCGTTACGCCCGGTGCGATCCGGGTCAGCACCTCCGGGGTGGCGGTCAGCAGGAACTCGCGGAAATCGCCGACCGTGAGGTGGGCGATCTCCCGGAAGGCGGCGGCATCGTGCGTATCCAGGATCAGCCGGGTGACGTCGTCCTTCTCGTACGGGATCAGCGGGCGGGCCAGGATCTCGGCCAGCGGCACCTCCGCGAGGCACCAGCGCGCCGCCGCGTTCTCCTCGGCCGATTCGGCCGCGACCCCGGCGAGCCGGTCGCCGGAGCGGACCGGCGTCGCCTTGGCCATCAGTGTGGCGAGGTCGGCGAAGACGTGGGTGCGCGGGCCGACAACGTGGCGGTAGGCCATGCGGTTTTCCCTGGTCCTTGCTTTCCGAGGATCACAGGATAGCGTGATCCGATACGGCTGTCCGGTCAGGCCGCACCGGCATTCGGTGCGGGGACCTCGGTGGAGATGGCATCGACCGTGCGCGGCATCGGGCTGCCCTGCCCGTCCGTGCGCTGGATCCGGACCTGTTGGTTGACCGGCTGCATGTTGCCGAACGGCGTCGAGAAGGCGATCTCGGCGGCGTCACGCCCGACGCCGATGCGCACCAGCCCGTCGAGATCCGCCTGACGGGTCGCGTCGAACAGCCACCAGCGCCCGTCGAGATAGGCTTCGAACACCGCGTGGAAGTCGCTCGGCACGAGACCGTGCGCGTAGCAGCTCACGAACCGGGCCGGGATCCCGAGTGCCCGGCAGAACGCCGTTCCGATATGCGCGAAGTCGCGGCAGACGCCGGCCCGCTTCAGGAGCGACTCGTCCGCCGTGGTCTCGCCGTCGCTCGTGCCGGGCTGGTAGGTGATGTGGTCGTGTATCCAGTTGCAGATCTCGTTGACCCGGCTGTGGCCCTTGGGCAGCGCGCCGAACTCGGCCTGCGCGTAGGGCGTCAGCCGATCGGAGGAGACGAACCGGCTCGGCAGTAAAAACGGTAGGATGTCCAGCGGCAGTTCGCCGACCGGGGTCTCGTTGATGGTCGCCGGGTCGGCCCGATGGACGGTCAGGTCCACCTCCGCATTATACTCCAGCGCGAACTGACCCATGGGCACGTTGACGCCGAGATAGCGGTTCAGCAGGTCGGGGGTGGTGTAGAGGTCGCGCTTCAGGTTCGGCGTCAGCACGAGGCTCTCGCTGAGGATCTCGACGCTCCTCAGCTTGGCCACCTCCAAATTGAAGATGAAAGTCGTGTCCGAGAGAATATTATAGGACAGGCTGCAGCCGAGGGTATAGCGCATCGGATCTCCTTGCCGGGCGACGAGATGATCGCTGTCCAAGCAAGGTGCGCGCCTTATCGGCGGTTCCGGCTCAGGAGACCGATCTTTCCGCGGAGCGCGGCAGCAGCAGGACGGTGAGCGAGCGCACGCCCTGCGCGCCGTGGATCAGCACGCCCTCGATGTCGGCGGTGGCCGACGGCCCGGTATGCAGCACCGCGTAGGCAGAACGACCGAATTCCGGTCGCTTGTAGGCCGCCTGAACGTTGGGGAGGATGTCGGCGGGATCGAGCAGCACGATCAGGTGCTGGGCCAGGTAGGCGACGGCGTTCACGATCAGCTCGCCCTCCGTGAACAGCACCGAGCCAGTCTCGGCGATGCCGAACACGGCGCGCACCACCGCCACATCGACGTCCTCGACCTCCTGTGGGTAGCGTACCGCCCGTAGGTCGCGGTTGCCGTCGATCTCCGGGACCGCGGAGGCGATCACCTTCGAATCCGCCAACCGCTCGCGCACGCCCATCAGTGGGTCGCCGGTGCGGCCGTCCTCGATCCGGCCGCCCATGCGCTTCAGCCGCTCGCCGAACTCCTCGATCAGGTCGTCCCCGACCAGCGGCGCGAAGGTCGGCACGTTCGGCAGCGGATAATCGCCCGCCGGACGGTTCGCCTTAAGCGCCGCCAGGATGTCCGCGCGCGCGCTCATCGGGCCGTGTCCTTCGCAGCGGTCTCCTTGGCAGCGGTGCTTTTGACCGCCTTCTGCATCCGGTTCTGCTTGTACCAGGCATGGAAGGTCTGGCGCGGCGCATCCGGCATCTCGCGCTTCTTCCCCCAGGTGTTGAGCGGGTTGTAGACGGCGAAGCGCGGCAGCACCTTCAGCGCCGAATCCGCGGCGCCGATCGCCGCCCGATAGGCGGCGGGCCGAGACAGGACCGCACCCGCGGCCTTCATCATTCCCTGCTTGAGCGCCGGGATGTGATGCTCCTCGACCAGGACCTTGCGCCAGGCGAAGATCTGCTCGTGGATGTTGATCTTGACCGGGCAGACGTTGGTGCAGGAGCCGTTCATCGTCGAGGAGAACGGCAGGGTCGAGTATTTCCGCTTGTTGAAGGTCGGGTCGATGATCAACCCGATCGGGCCCGAATAGGTCGCCCCGTAGGAGAGGCCGCCCGAACGCCGGTAGACCGGACAGGTGTTCATGCAGGCACCGCAGCGGATGCACTTCAGCGAGGTCCAGAACTCCTCCAGCCCGAGCCGGGCCGAGCGGCCGTTATCGACCAGCACCATGTGCATCTCGGTGCCCTTGCGGGGTCCGCGGAAATGCGAAGTGTACTGGGTGATCGGCGAGCCGAGCGCCGAGCGCGACAGCAGCCGGATGAACACCCCGAGATGCTCGACCTTGGGGATGATCTTCTCGATGCCGATCGAGTGGATCTGCAGCAGCGGGACGTTGCCGGACAAGTCGGCATTGCCCTCGTTGGTGCAGGTGACGACGGTGCCGGTCTCCGCGATGGCGAAGTTGCAGCCGGTCATGCCGGCATCGGCCTTCAGAATGTAGGGCCGGGTCGTCTCGCGCTGGCTTTCGGCGAGGTAATGGGCGTCGTCGTTGTCCGGATCCGTGCCCAGCGTCTTGGCGAAGACTTCGGCCACGTCCATCCGGGTCTTGTGGACCGCGGGCGCCACGATGTGGCTCGGCTCCTCGTTGTCGAGCTGCTGGATGCGCTCGCCGAGATCGGTCTCGATGATTTCGATGCCGTTGGCGGCCATGTGGTGGCGGAAGCCGCATTCCTCGGTGAGCATCGACTTGGACTTCACGAGGGTCTTGGCGCCGCGGCTGCGCAGGATCTCAAGGACGATGCGGTTGTGGTCGGCGCCGTCCGCAGCCCAGTGGACCTGCACGCCGTTGGCTTTCGCGGCGGCCTCGAACTGCTCGAGATACTGGTCGAGATGGGTGAGCGTGTGCGCCTTGATGGCGGAGGCGAGCTCCCGCAGCTCCTCCCATTCCGGGATGCCGTGCGCCGAGGTATCGCGTTTCTTGCGCAGGTCCCACAGGCGCTCGTCGTGGGCGGCCTGGTGGAGCGGCGCGGCGAGGAAGCGCTCGGCGGCCTCGCCCTGATCGATCGGGCGATCGCCGCGGATTTTCGCGCCGCGGGGCTGCGGCTCGCGGGTCTGCGGCGCCCGGATCGGCTTCGTCGCGGCCTCGGCGTGCTGGAGGCGGCCGCCATCCTGGCCGCGCTCGCTCTCGTCGTCGGCAGCGCGGACTTCCGGGTGGATGAGACCATCGCGGGCGCGCGGGTTCAGATCTTCGACGCTCATGCGGCGGCTCCGTTCAGCACTTGCGCGATGTGGATGTAGCGGAGCGGCAGGCCGAGGCGTTCGGCACAGCCCTTCTGATGCATCAGGCACGAGGAATCGGCCGAGACAACATATGCGGCCCCGGCCCAATTCTGGTCGGCGACCTTGTCGTAGCCCATCTTGGCCGAGACAGCCGGCTCGAACACCGAGAAGGTGCCGCCGAAGCCGCAGCACTCGTCCGGCCGGGCGAGATCGACCAGCTCGACGCCCTTGACGAGGCGAAGCAGGTCGAGGGGCTTCGAGAAGTACGGTTTCACGATCTCGGACGGTCGGGCATGGTGGATGCCGCGTAGCGCATTGCAATTGCCGTGATAGGCGACCTTGTGCGGGAACTCCGCCCAGGGCAGAGCCTCGATTTTCAGCACGTCGTGCAGAAACTCGACGAGCTCGTAGGTGCTGGCCCGGACCTTCTTGACCTCGTCCGTCTGCGGGATCGCGGTCAGGTGCTCGCGGACCTGGTGCACGCAGGAGCCCGAGGGCGCCACCACGTAGTCGAAATCCGAGAAGTTCTTGACGAACAGGGCCTCGGTGGCGGCGGCCTCCGCGTGGCAGCCGGTGTTGGCCATCGGCTGGCCGCAACAGGTCTGGTCGAACGGGTATTCCACCGTGCAACCGACCCGCTCCAGCAATTCCAGCGTGGCGATCCCAACTTCCGGCTCGAAAGCGTCGACGTAGCACGGCACGAACAGGCCGACCCGCATGGTCCGGATTCTCCCTGGATCGCCCGCTCCGCTGGACTGGAACGGGTCTAGAATTCAGAGAGAGGTCTACCGGATGAGGTTGGTTTTGGCGAGGTCGAGAACTGCGTCACCGCGCCCATCCATCACGGCCCGCAGCACGTAGAGGCTGAAGCCCTTCATCTGCTGCCCGTCGATCTTGGGCGGCATCGAGAGCTCGTTGCGGGCGGTGCGCACATCGAGCAACGAGGGGCCGTCGAAGGCCAGGAACTCGCGCATGGCGCCGGGCAGCTCGGCTGGGTCCTCGACCCGCAGGGCGAAGATGCCGGCGGCCCGCGACATCGCGGCGAAGTCCGGATTGTCGAGCGCGACGCCGGTCTCGAGATAGCCCGCCGCCTTCATCTCCAGCTCCACGAAGCCGAGGGTGCCGTTGTTGAACACCACGACCTTCAGGGGCAGGCGGTGCTGACGCAGGGTTAGGAAGTCGCCCATCAGCATGGCGAAACCGCCGTCGCCGCAAAGCGCGATCACCTGCCGGTTCGGCTCCGCGGCTTGCGCGCCGATCCCCTGGGACAGGGCGTTGGCCATCGAGCCGTGAACCCAGGAGCCGAGCAGGCGCCGTTTGCCGTTCATCTCCAGGTAGCGTGCCGCCCAGATCGTCGGGGTGCCGACATCGGCGGTGAAGATCGCGTCGTCCGCGGCCGCCTCGCTGATCGTCTTCGCGAGATATTGCGGATGGAGCGGGCCGCCCGGCTTCCCGGTAGCGAGATCGTCGAGGCCCGCGCGGGCCTTGGCGTAGTGCTTCAGGCTGGAATCCAGGAACGACCGGTCGGCCTTCGGCTTCAGGCGCGGCAGCAGCGCCCGGATCGTCGCGCCGACATCGCCGACGAGGCCGTGCTCGATGCGGCAGCGGCGGCCGAGTTCGGCGGGGCGCAGATCGACCTGGGCGACCTTCGCGTCCTGCGGGTAGAATTGCTTGTAGGGGAACCCCGTGCCCAGCATCAGCAGGGTGTCGCACGCCATCATGGCGGCGTAGCCGGACGAGAACCCGATCAATCCGGTCATGCCGACATCGTAGGGGTTGTCGAACGCGACGAACTCCTTGCCGCCGAGCGCGTGCACGATTGGACTCTTGAGCGCCTCGGCAAGCTGAAGCAGATCGGAATGGGCGCCGGCGCAGCCGCGTCCGCACAGCAGCGTCACGCGCTTGCCGGCGTTGAGCATGGCCGCCAGAGTATCGAGTTCGGCATCGGCCGGACGAACTACAGGCTTTGCCGGGATCAGCCCGGCCCGAGTGGCCAACGCGCGCTTGGGCGCATCGCGCAGCGCGACGTCGCCCGGGATAACGATGACGGCGACGCCCCCCTCTCCCACGGCGGCGCGGATCGCATTCTCGAGCACGAACGGCATCTGCGACGGGTCGGACACCAACTCGCAGTAATGGCTGCATTCGCGGAACAGCGCGGTCGGGCGGGTCTCCTGAAAGTACCCCGAGCCGATCTCAGCGGACGGGATCTGCGCGGCGATCGCCAGGACCGGAGTCCGGCTCCGGTGCGCGTCGTAGAGCCCGTTGATCAGGTGCAGGTTGCCGGGGCCGCACGAGCCCGCGCATACGGCGAGCTTGCCGGTGACCTGCGCCTCCGCGCTTGCCGCAAAGGCCGCCGCCTCCTCGTGGCGGGTGTGGATCCAGTCGATCTTTCCGCGCGCGCGCAGCGCCTCCGTGATCCCGTTCAGGCTGTCGCCCACAACGCCGTAGATACGCGCGACTCCGGCCTCCTTAAGGGTCTCGGCGATCAGATCGGCGACGTTCTCGATGCGCATGGTTCAAGCTCCGCATTTTCGGAGCCGAACTGTGCTGCCAGCGGTGATGTTCCGTCGCTCTCGGCCCGATGCTGCATCGCACACATGTCCGATGCAGCAGTCAAGACGGCAGAACCGGAGATTTCGGAGTCTAACCCCGAATGTTCGCGCCCGGGTTTCGCAGAAAATACTATCCCCGTCGAACGATCAGGGGCGGACCGCGTCCACGTCGCGGGCGATCACGGCGAACAGGTCGCCGAGGCCCGCGAGGCTCGCGGCCTGTAGCTGGGCCGCCGGCACCACCGAGCCGTCGGGCGCCGGCAAATCGCGCGTCGCGGTCGCCGAGGCGACTACGGTGGGAGGGAAGCCGAGGTTGAAGGCCGAGCGCGCCGTCGAGTTCACGCACATGTGGGTCATGAAGCCGGCCAGGATGAGGTCGGTGACGCCTGCCCGCTTGAGCCGATCCTCGAGATCCGTGCCTACGAACGAACTCGGAAAGGCCTTGGTGATCACGGCCTCCCCGTCCTGCGGCGCGACCTCCTGCGAGATCTGCCCGATCTCCGCGGTGATGTCGTAAGGCGAGCCGGGGCCGGCATTGTGCTGGATGTGGAAGACCGGCACGCCGGATTCCCGGGCTCGTTTGAGAAGGATCGCGGCCTCCGCGACCGCCGGCTCGACGCCGGACAGGCGCATCACGCCCTCGCGGTACGTATTCTGGATGTCGATGAGGACGAGTGCGGCCCTCTTCAGGCTGGCCGGCTCGGGGCTCAGGCCGGAGAGGCCGCGTAGGGTCTTGAGATCGCTCACCCGTGTCTCCCGATGCGCCCGTGATCGATCCGCCGGTGTGAACCCAATCGGGCAACGGCTGGTGCGGCGGCGGACCTTCCGTGGATCAACGCTGATCCCACTTGTTTCGCCGTCGACGAGGCCACGCCTCGCCCTGAGTCGCAAGGCCGCGTCGGCGCCTGCGCTGACTCTTCGGGGCGTCCGGATGTTCCAGGCGTCGTCCGGGCCGGTGTTTCCCAGCGAAGTCGGGAGCCGCGCTTGATTTCCGCCGCTTCAGAGTCGAAGGACGTCTGGAAACGTTCCTAAGAGATCAGCGTCGAAGAGATCAGCGTCATGGAAGAATTGCTCGCCCGCGTTACCGCCCGCACCGGGCTCGACGCCGCGACCGCGCAGACGGCCATCGGGCACATCCTGGCCTTCCTGCAGAAGGAAGGGCCGGAATCCGAGGTGGGCCAGCTCATGGCCGCGCTCCCCGGTTCCGAAGCTCTCGTGGCCGAGTCGAATGCCGGCGAGAGCGGCGGTGGCGGCCTGATGGGCATGCTCGGCGGCATGATGGGTGGCGGCGGCGTCATGGCGCTCGGCCAGAAGTTGATGGGCGCCGGTGTGCCCATGGGCCAGATGCAGCCGCTCGGCCAGGAGCTGTTCGCTTTCGGCCGTGAGAAGGTCGGCGAGGACGCCATGGGACCGATCATCGGTTCGATCCCGGGCCTCAACCAGTTCGTCTGACGTCCTCGGTCCCGGGGCGGCCCAAACCCTCCGGGACCCGTTTTTCGGCCGCGGCACGTGCGCCGCCGCACCGTTTTCGCGCCAGTCCTGAACGATCGTAAAAAAGTGGTTTCGCCGTCAGAGCTTGGCGGAACCCGTTCACGCGATCCCCGTTATTCGGGATGCAATTCGGAACATCGCCTTCGGCGCGTGACCGGATCGCACTCAGGTAGGCCGGCCATGCCCGTCTTCGACGCCAAGAATCTGGATGCCGCCTTCGAGGGCCATGCGCTGCTCGCGGCGATCCTGCATCCGACCCGCGCCGCTCAGACCCGCGCCCTGCGCCATGGACGCCGCCGGGTCGAGCGTGCCTCCGCCCTCGCCGATCCGTTGACGATCGAGCCACGCTTCCCCGGCACCAGCGACGAACTCGCCTCGGCGACCTTCCAGGGGCGCTGACGAATCTTGGTGTGCAGAGGGATTACCAGGGCTGGGGCGTAACGAGACCCTGACGGGTCACCACGACCCACTCCCGACCGCGGCGCTCGACACCCTCGACCCGACCGATCCCCGGCAGCATGTCTCCAGGCCCGACTTCGACGATGCGGCGGCGCTTGTTTTCCAGGATCGCCGCCCCGTCGAAGACGTCGCGCACAGCCCAGCCGTCGATCACCGCGGGTTTTTCGGCCGCGACGGATTTCGACTTGGCCTCCGAACCCTTGGCCTCCGAACCCTTGGTCTCCGAGCCTTTGGCCTCCGCGTTCTTGGCATCGATGGCCTTCACCTCGGCGACCTTCGCGTCGGCCGCGCGGGTCTCAGCGAGGCTCCCGGTCTGTGTCGGCTCGGACTTGACGGCCGACGCTGCGACGGACGCGCGGCGCTCCAGTTGCGCGGCGAGATTGGTCATCCGTACGCTCTGTTCGCGCTCCCCCTGCTCGATACGCTCGCTCAGCGCTGCGGACTTGGTGTTCAGATTCTTATCGAGCTGCGCCAAGCGCTCGCCCAGGGCGCTGCTGCGGCTGCCGGCTTCCTTGCGGGCCGTGTCGGTGGCGGCGCGCAGGTCGGCGAGCACCTGATGGAGCTGGGCGATGTCGGCGCCGAGTCGAGCGGTTTCGGTCCGACCGGCATCGACGGTCGTGCTCAGCGCCAGGACGGCGTCGCTCGGCGCGCCGCCGGCGCCGGGGCGCGCGGCGAAGCCGAGGATCAGCCCGAGCGCCAGGGCAGTGCCCGCGATCGCGTAGCGCCGGACCTCTGGACCAGCCAGGGCCGGCATCGCGAATCGCACCGCCGCAGGTGCGGAGACGGGCTCCGGCTTCGGATTCGCTTTGCCCGCCACGACGGCCTTCAGCAGTTCGTCGGGAGAGAGGGCCGGCTTGGCTTCGATCTTCGTCATTGCCCCCAACTCCGTCTTCAAGGTCCGCCTGCAAGCGTTCGTTAAGGACGTTTGTTTACGAAACCCTTACCGGCCGCCTCCGCGTCAGGCCGCGAGCCCGCGCTTTTTCAGGAGCGGAGCGATGCTCGGCATCCGGCCGCGGAAGGCTGTGTAAGCGTCGCGCGGGTCGCGCAGGTTGCCGGCGCCGTACACGAAGGTCCGCAACCGCTTTGCCGTCTCCGGGTCGAAGATGTCGCCGGCCTCCTTGAAGGCATCGAAGGCGTCGGCATCTAGCACCTCGGACCAGAGATAGCTGTAGTACCCGGCCGCGTAGCCATCCCCCGAGAAGATGTGGGCGAAGTGCGGCGTCCGATGCCGCATGCTGATCTCGGCCGGCATGCCGATCCGCTGCAGGGCATCCGCTTCGAAGGCCGGCACGTCGAGGCCGGATTCGCCCCCCGCCGAGAGGTGGAGCGTCATGTCGACGATCGCCGAGGCGGTATACTCGATGGTCGCGAAACCCTGGTTGAAGGCGCGTGCCGCCAGGAGCTTGCGCAACAGTGCGTCGGGCATCGGCTCGCCGGTGCGGTGGTGCCGGGCATGGGCCTTGAGCACCTCGGGCTGCTCCAGCCAATGCTCGTAGAGCTGCGACGGCAATTCAACGAAGTCGCGCGACACAGACGTCCCGGAGAGCAGCGGGTAGGTCACATCCGACAGGAGCCCGTGCAGGGCGTGGCCGAACTCGTGGAACAGCGTGCGGGCGTCGTCGAAGGACAGGAGCGCGCTCTCGCCGGCGGGCGCCTTGGCGAAGTTCATCACGTTGACGATCACCGGCGTGACGGTACCGGTCAGGCGCTCCTGAGAGCGGAACGCACTCATCCAGGCGCCGGAGCGCTTGGAGGACCGGGCGAAGTAATCGCCCAGGAACAGCCCGACCTCGGACCCGTCCGGGTTGCCGACCCGCCAGACCCGCACATCCGGATGATAGCGCGGCACGTCGGACAACGCCTCGAAGGTCAACCCGAACAACCGCGACGCCGTATCGAAGGCTGCCTGGATCATCCGGTCGAGGGGCAGGTAGGCCTTCACCTCGCTCTCATCGAGGTCGTGCTCGGCCCGCCTCAGCTTCTCGGTGTAGTGGCGCCAATCGTGCGCCTGGAGCGCAAAATTGTGGCCCTCCTGCCGGACGATCGCCTGAAGCCGCTCGCGCTCGTCGCCCGCCCGCGCCCGGGCCGGCGCCCAGACATCGCGCAGCAGCTCCATGGCGGCGTCGGGGCTCGCCGCCATCGTGTCGTCGAGCTTGAAATGCGCGAAGCTGTCGAAGCCGAGCAGTCGGGCGTGCTCGGCGCGCAAGCCCACCATCTCCACGATGATGGCGCGGTTGTCGGTGGCGCCGCCGTTCTCGCCGCGCCGGGTCCAGGCCGCGTAGGCCTTTTCGCGTAGGTCGCGACGGGTGGAGAACACCAGGAACGGCTCTATCAGCGAGCGCGAGAGGGTGATGACGTGACCATCCAGCCCGCGCTCCCGGGCCGCGCTTTCGGCGGCGGCGCGCAGGAACGGCGGCAGGCCGGCCAGGTCGTCCTCGCTGGAGAGCGGCAGGGTGAAGCTGCTCTCGTCGGCGAGCAGGTTCTGGCTGAACTGGGTGCCGAGTTCCGACATCCGGGCGGCGATCTCGGCGATGCGTGCCTTATCGTCCGGTCCGAGTTCGGCGCCGGCGCGACGGAAGCGGATACGGTAGCGCTCGAGCACCCGGCGCTCCTCCGGCCCGAGCCCCTCCGCCTCGGCGTCGACCGCCGAGATGCGGGCCCAGAGCTGCGGGTTGAGATAGATGGCGCTGCCGTGCCGGGCGAGCTTCGGGCCGATCGCCCGCTCGATCGCCTGCAGGTCCGTGTTCGTGTGGCTGCCGGTCAGGTTGTAGAAGACGCCGGCGACCCGCTCGAGGGCCTGGCCGGCCCGCTCCATCGCCGCGACGGTGTTGGCGAAGGTGGCGGGCGCCGTGTCGGCCGCGATGCCCTGGATCTCGGCATCGTGGGCGGCGAGCGCGGCATCGAAGGCCGGCATGTAATGCGCAGCCTGGATGCGCTCGAACGGCGGCAACCCATAGGGCGTGCTCCACTGCGCGTCGCGGAAGGGATTGTCCTGCGGCAGGCTCGGAAGCCCGGCATCAGCTACGTCCGCCATTCGGTCCTCGGTGGTGCGTCGGACGGACCATGCCTTCGGTCCGCCCCGTCAGGCCGCAAGATGGGGTTCGCGGCCGCGTCCCGGAAGACAGAGGCCCGATAGGCGGCCCCGTCAACAGGGTCGGATCGATCCGAATGCGGTTCCGTTCGTTTCCTCCCGTCCCACGCCCACGCTTCGAGGTCCCATGCCGCTCCTCCGACCGACGACTCTTCTGGCGCGCGGCGTCCTCGCGCTGGGCTTGTGGGCGCCCGCTGCCCTCCCCGGTGCGGCGGCCGAGGCGCCCGCCACACTCCCGGTTCCGCCGCCGCTCCCGCCGGAACGGCCGGACGCGCTGAAGCCCGCACAGCCGGCGGAGCAGAAATCCGCGTCGACACCCGAGGCCGCAAAGCCGACGCCACCGGCCCGTCCTGCCGAGCTGACGCCGCCGAAGGACGCCGCCGCGGAGCCTCAGAAGCCCGAGATCCCGACACCGCCGCCGACACCGCCGGAGCGACCGCCGGAACTGTCCGGCGAGGCGGCGCTGGCCCTCAAGGTCGCGCCGCCGGACGACACCGCCTGCCGGGTGCGGCTCAAGCGCCTCGGCGTGGAGTTCGAACCGCTGCCGCCCATCGCCGAGGGCCAGTGCACCGCACCGCTACCCTTGAAGGTGACCAAGCTCGCCGATGGCATCGCGCTGCCGGGGGGGGCGACGCTGACATGCCAGGTCGCGGAATCCTTCGCGCGCTGGGCGACGGAAGTTCAGGTCGCGGCCGACCGCACGCTCAAGCATCCGCTCACCGGGCTCGAACTCGGCGGCACCTATGTCTGCCGGGGACAGAACCACGATGTCGACGCCAAGCTCAGCGATCACGCCTTCGCGGCCGCCGTGGACGTGATGGGCTTCGCCTTCGCGGGTCGCGCGAGCATCCCGGTCAAGGCGATGCCGGCGGGGTCCGAGGAGGCGGACTTCCTGGCCTCCGTCCGCGGGAAAGCCTGCGGGTTCTTCCGCACCGTTCTGGGCCCCGGCACCAACGCGGCCCACGCCAACCACTTCCACTTCGACGAGCGCGAGCGCAATGCCGGCCACCGGCTGTGCGAGTAATGGAGTGGTGTCGGTTCGGCGCGGAACGTTCCCGCACCCTCGAAGCTTGTGCGACCGGAGCGTGTCCGCTCCCGGGGAATATGACGTCGATGATGCGGAGACCTTCGCTGCCGGTTTGCGCGGCTCTGCTGGCAATCGGCGTCGCCGCGCCGGGTCACGCTGCCCCGTCCGACAAGGCGCCCGCGCTGACAGCGGAGGCGATCAACGGCGCCACCTTCAAGGCACCCAATGCCGACAAGCCGGACGAGAAGTCGGACAAATCCAGGACGGCCAACAAGAAGGCGCGCGCCGGAAAGACATCCGATGCCAAGCCCGACCCGCTGATCGTCAAGGCGCAAGTGCTTCTGGATCGGGCCCGGTTCTATCCAGGCGCCATCGACGGCTTGAAGGGCGAGAACTACCAGCATGCCCTTTCGGCCTTCGCGGCGGCGCAGGGCCTACCCGCGACCCAGGACATGACGCGGGAACTCTGGGACAAGCTTCAGGCCACGAGCGACAAGCCGGTGGTGTCCGACTACGCGGTCACCGATGCGGATGCCTCGGGGCCCTACGTCGAGAAAATCCCGCCGAAGATGGAGGCGCAGGCTGACCTCGAGGAACTGGGCTACACCAATCCGCGGGAGATGCTGGCCGAGCGCTTCCATATGAGCCGCGACCTCGTCAGCGCGCTCAATCCGGACAAGCCGCTCGACAAGGCCGGCACATCGCTCACGGTGGCGGCTGTCGAGCCGATGGGTACCGACAAGCCGAAGGCGAAAGACTTGCCGCACGAGCCGAAGGTCGACCGGATCGAGGTGGACAAGGCGAGCCGCGACGTGCGCGCCTTCGGGGCGGACGGCAAGCTTTTGGCCTTCTACCCGGCTTCCATCGGGAGTTCCGAGAAGCCTGCGCCCAGCGGCGAGACCAAGGTCAAGGGCGTCGCGTTCGACCCGGACTACACTTACAATCCGAAATACGCGTTCAAGGGCGTCAAGACAAACCGTAAGTTCTCGATCAAGCCGGGACCGAACAATCCGGTCGGCCTCGTCTGGATTGACCTCGCGATCCCGAGCTACGGCATCCACGGGACGCCCGAGCCCGAGAAGGTCGGGAAGACCGAGTCCCACGGGTGCATCCGACTCACCAATTGGAACGCCCGCGACCTCGCGGCGCACGTCTCCCGGGGCGCGAAGGTCGTGTTCAAGGACGATTGATGCGACTTGCGAATTGCCCTCCAAGGCCGGCCGTGCCGGAGGGCGACAAAAATGTATCGTGAGTTAACATCGCGGCCACCATTGATGCCGGAACGACCCGCGAACGCTTGACACGTCCGGTATTCCAGGCGACGCCACGGCTGGTCTCGCGGACCGTCCGGCGCGCTGCCTCGGCGCTTCCAAGCGCTGCTCCTGCGGCTCGCGAGGCGACACCAACCGCACGGCAAGATCCCCGGCGACGGGGGCGATCGAAGGGAAGACGGCCCGGCGTGACTGCTGACCCCAACGATGACGTCCTGAACGGCGTCCGCGTCCTCGTCGTCGAAGACGAGGCTGCGATCTCGATGCTGCTCGAGGACATGCTGCTCGACTTCGGCTGCGCCGTGGTCGGCCCTGCCGCACGCCTGTCGACCGCCCTCGAAATGGCCGCTCAGGAAACGTTCGAGATCGCGATTCTCGACGTGAACGTGGCCGGCGAACCGATTTACCCGGTGGCCGAAGCGATCGTGCAGCGCGACCTGCCCCTGGTGTTCTCCACGGGCTACGGTGGTGCCGGCATCCGCGAGCCATTCCGCGACAGGCCCGTGGTGCAGAAGCCGTTCAGTCAGGCCGACCTCAAGCGGACGCTGATCAGCGCGATCCGGGCCGCCCGCGGCTGACCGGTCGAATCGTCCGGTCATTGGCCTGCCGCGTTTCGGCGCCCGATGATGGGACCCGAAAAGCCGACTGCCTCACAACCCTTCGATGGTGAAGACGCTCGGCACGTGCACTGGCCACGCACCGTCGCCGACGAAGACGGCGTCGGCCCGAAGCGTCATCCCAGCGCACCAGGGATTGCGGCCGACCCACGCCCGCACCGCGCGGGAGAAGCGCCGACGCTTCGCGGCGTCGATCGCCGTTCGGGCATCGTCCAGCCGGGACCGAGCTTTGACCTCCACGAACACGATGGTGCGTGGACGCCGGACGATCAGGTCGATCTCGCCCCCGGCGAAGCTCACCCGTCGGCCGATCGGCCAGTAGCCTTTGGCCAGCAACGCCGCCATCGCCAGCCACTCGGCCCGGTGACCGCGCAGATAGGCGGCGCGGCGCTGCAAGATGCGATCCGGCACGGCTCGTCTCAGTCCTGGCTGTCCCGGGCCAGCGCCAGCGCCCGGGTGTAGATGGCGCGGCGTGGTTGCCCGGTCTCGTCCGCGACAAGGCTCGCTGCGTCCTTGATCGAGTGCCGCTCAAGGGCGGTGCGGATCAGCTCGTCCAGGGCGGCGTCACCCTCGGCCGTGCGCTCCGGCGCCGTCGCCGCGCCGATGATCACGACGATCTCTCCCTTAGGCGCGCCCTCCTGGCCGAACCGCTCGCTCAACGAGCCCAGCGTGTCCCGGCGGATCGTCTCGTAGAACTTGGTCAGTTCCCGGGTCACCGCGGCAGGACGGTCGGCGCCGAGCACGGATGCGGCGTCGGCGAGCATCTCCGGCAGGCGATGCGGCGACTCGAACAGGACCAGCGTGCCCGGGACCTGGATCAGGGCTTCGAGGCGGTTGCGCCGGGCCCCGGCCTTCTGGGGCAGGAACCCCTCGAAGAAGAACCGGTCGGTGGGCAGCCCCGCGGCCACCAGCGCAGTCATGACCGCGGAGGGCCCGGGCACGGGCGTGATCGCGACCTCGGCCTCGATCGCCGCCTGTACGAGCTTATATCCGGGATCCGACACGAGCGGCGTCCCGGCATCCGAGACCAGGGCCAGGGCCTCGCCGGCCCGGAGCCGGGCCACCATCCGGTCGCGCACGGCCTCGTTCGAGTGCTCGTGATAGGCGAGCAACGGGGTCGTGATCCCGTAATGCGCCAAGAGCGTCCGGGTCACCCTCGTATCCTCGGCCAGCACGGCGTCGGCCGCCGCCAGGGTCGCGAGCGCCCGGATGGTGATGTCGCGCAGGTTGCCGATCGGCGTCGCCACGATGTGCAGACCCGGCGCCAACGGCTCCGTCTCGCTGGCGAGGCCGAAGGCCGTGAACGTGGTGTTCCGCGGGCGGTCCGCACCGGGCCTCTGGGACGGGGGTGTGGAAGTGGGTTTGGTTGAGATCGCTGGCCCCGGGGCATCGAATCGACGGTTCATCGCGGGTGATCTTGCCACAGTGCCGGCCCCGCGTCGCGGCTGCACGTCGAGTCCGGGGGCAAGTCGGTGGCGGCGCGTTTACATTTGAAAAATGCCCGGTCAGGTTGTTCGAACCTGCCCGAAGGAGACCGCCATGGCGCGTCCGAAGTGTGGGCGGAACCGTCTCGTGCGGGTCACCGCCCTGACCGTTGCACTCAGTGCCTTGGCGCTGGGTGGCTGCGTCGGCGGATTCGGGGACGGACGCGCGGCCCGGCGCGGCGGGCAGCCCCGGGCCGAACTGTCGCCGCCGGCCGACGTGCCGCAGGGCGGTGCCCCATCGGTCGCGGCGGACCGGAACGCTGCCCCCCTCACCCCGGCGGCGGCCGGCGGCAACCGCATCGGCTCGGGAACCGTGAAGGTCGCGCTAGTCCTGCCTTTGACCGGCACCGGAGTGGCCGTCGGGACGGCCATGCGCAACGCCGCGCAGCTCGCCTTCGACGAGGCCCAGCAACCGGACCTGACGATCCTGATCGAGGACGACCGCGGCAGTTCGGACGGCGCCAGGGAGGCGACTCAGGAGGCCCTGAAGGAGGGCGCCGACATCGTGCTCGGTCCCGTTTTCGCCGCCAACGTCCAGGCCGCCGCCGTACCCGCCCGGGCCGCCGGCAAACCGGTGATCGGATTTTCGACGGATGCCTCCGTGGCCGCCCGGGGGATCTATCTTCTCAGCTTCCTGCCGCAGCCCGAGGTCGACCGGATCGTCGACGAGTCGGTCGCCGACGGCCGGCGCTCCTTCGCGGCTTTGATCCCGGAGACCGCCTACGGCAACGCCGTCGAGGCCGAGTTCCGTGAGGCGGTCGCCCGCAAGGGGGCCCGGGTCGCGGCGGTCGAACGCTATCCGTCGGGGGCCCCCGGGCCGGCGGTGGAGCGGCTGGCGCGCGTCATCACGGGGGCCGGCGCGACGGCCGATACGCTGTTCATCCCGGATACCGCAGAGGCGATGCCGGCGGTGGCGGCGGCGCTGACCAAGGCCGGCTACAACCCGGCCCGGGTCAGGCCGGTCGGCACGGCACTCTGGAACGAGCCGTCGCTCTACGCGCTGCCCGCGCTCCAGGGCGGGCGGTTCGCCTCGCCCGACCGAAGCGGCTTCTCCAGTTTCAGCGGTCGCTACCAGGCCCGGTTCGGTGCCGTGCCGCCGCGGGTCGCCTCCCTCGCGTACGACGCCGTGATGCTGTCGGCGGCGCTGAACCGGCAATACGGATCGCAACGATTCGCCGAGACGACGCTGACCAACGCCTCTGGCTTCTCTGGAACGGACGGCACCTTCCGGTTTCGGCCAGAGGGGCTCAGCGAGCGGGCGCTGGCGGTCTACGAGATCCGCAACAATGCCGCGACCGTGGTCAGCCCGGCACCGCGCGTCCTGGCCAAGCCCGGGACTTGATGATCGAGCCCGTCAGGCCGCGAGTTCGGCCACCAGGGCGTTGAGCACCGGCGCACCGCGGGGCGTGGCAGCGATTCGGCCGCCCGGCAGGCGATGGAGCAGGCCGTCGCCGACCAGCATGCCGATCCGGTTGCTGTTAAGCGGCCGGCCCTTCAGGGCGGCGTAGCGCTCGGGATCGATCCCCTCAGTCAGCCGCAGGCCCATTACGAGGAACTCGTCGGCCTGGTCTGCCGCCGCCAGGGTCTCGGTCTCGACGATCCCGTGGCCGTCGCGCTCGACGCGGGCGAGCCACGCTTCCGGGTTGCGTTCGGTGACGGTGCCGATCCGCCCGGCCGGCGTGACAAGGCGCCCATGGGCCCCCGGCCCGATGCCGGCATATTCGCCGTAGCGCCAGTAGAGCAGGTTGTGGCGGGATTCCGCGCCCGGCCGGGCATGGTTGGAGATCTCGTAGGACGGCAGGCCCGCCTGCCCGCAGACCTCCTGGGTCACGTCGTAGAGGATCCGGCCCACCTCGTCGTCGGGCGTCACCAGCTTGCCGGCGGCGGCGAGGCCGTGGAACGGCGTGCCCGGCTCGATGGTGAGCTGGTAGAGCGACAGGTGTTCGGCGGCGCGGGTGAGCGCCTCGTTCAGCTCGGCCCGCCACAGGGCGGGGGTCTGGTCGGGGCGTGCGTAGATCAGATCGAACGAGGTCCGGTCGAACACCGCCTGCGCGATGCCGATCGCCGCGAAGGCGTCCTCGGCGTTGTGCAGCCGCCCGAGCTTCCTCAACGACGCGTCGTCCAGCGCCTGCACGCCGAGCGACACCCGGTTCACCCCGGCGGTCCGGTAGCCGCGGAAGCGGCTGGCCTCGACGCTCGACGGGTTGGCCTCCAGGGTGATTTCGATATCCGAGGCCATCGCCCAGTGCGCCGCCACCGCGTCGAGCAGGCCCGCCACCGTCGCGGGATCCATCAGCGACGGCGTACCGCCGCCGAGGAAGATGCTGGTGACGGTGCGGCCCGGGGTACGGGCGGCGCTGTGGGCGATCTCCGCCCGGAATGCGTCGAGGTAGCGCGCCTGATCCACGCCCGCATGCCGGACGTGGCTGTTGAAGTCGCAATATGGGCACTTCGCGGCGCAGAAGGGCCAGTGCAGGTAGATGCCGAAGCCCGCGTCGCGGGTCGGATGGTCCGGGCCGGTCGAAGTCATGATCGCCGGGATGTGCGCGTGCCAGCGCGGTTTGGCAATCAGGCCGCCGGCGCCAGGCAGGCGCGGCTCAACAACACGAAGGCCCGGGCGCGGTGCGACAGCCCCTCCCCCTTCTGCCAATCGACACCGTGCTTCTCCTCGGCGCTCATCTCGCCGAAGGTCCGGGCATGGCCGTCCGGCTGGAAGATCGGATCGTAGCCGAAGCCGGCATCGCCCCGCGGCGGAACGAGCGTGCCGAACACACGGCCCTCGAAAAGCTCGGTATGGCCGTCCGGCCAGGCGAGCACGAGCGCGGAGACGAAATGCGCCGTCCGGTCGCTCGCGTCGCGCTGTTCCAGCTCCGAGACGATGCGTGCCATCGCGCCGGAAAAGTCCTTGGTCGGACCGGCCCAGCGCGCGGAGAAGATGCCCGGCGCGCCGTCCAGTGCATCGACGCAGAGGCCGGAATCGTCCGCGAAGGCGGGCAGTCCGGTCGCCTTCGCGGCGGCATGCGCCTTGATGGCGGCGTTCTCGGAGAACATCGTGCCGGTCTCGTCAGGCTCGGGCAGCCCCAGCTCGCCGGCCGAGACCGCCTCGATCCCGAACGGTGCCAGCAGCTCGCGCATCTCGGTGAGCTTGCCCGCGTTGTGGGTGGCGATCACCACCTTGCCGGTCAGCCTGCGGCTCACGCGATCGTCTCCTTCTGGAGCGCCACCAGCCGGTCGGTGCCGGCGCGGGCCAGCCGCAGCAATTCGAGGAGCTGGGCCTCGGAGAACGGCTCCATCTCGGCGGTGCCCTGCACCTCGACGATGCCGCCCTTGCCGGTCAGCACGAAGTTCGCGTCGGTCTCGGCCGCCGAATCCTCGGCGTAGTCGAGGTCGAGCACCGGTGTGCCCTTGTACAGGCCGCAAGACACGGCCGCGACGTGGTCGCGCAGCGGGTCCACCGAGATGATCGAGCGGGTGCGCATCCAGGCGAAGCAATCGTAGAGCGCCACCCAGGCACCGGTTATCGCCGCGGTCCGGGTGCCGCCATCGGCCTGGATCACGTCGCAATCGACGGTGATCTGGCGCTCTCCCATTGCGGGCAGGTTGGTGACCGCGCGGAGTGACCGGCCGATGAGCCGCTGGATCTCCTGCGTGCGGCCCGACGGCTTGCCCGAATTGATCTCGCGCCGGGTCCGGTCATGCGTCGCGCGCGGCAGCATCGCATACTCGGCGGTGACCCAGCCCTTGCCGGAGCCGCGCAGCCACGGGGGACCGCGCTCTTCGAGGGAGGCGGTGCAGAGCACGCGGGTGTTGCCGAAGCTGACCAGGCAGGAGCCCTCGGCGTAGCGCGAGACCGCGCGCTCCAGGGTGACCGGCCGCAGCTCGTCGGCGGCGCGCTTCGAAGGCCTCATCGCGGGCCCTTTCTGATGAGAGAGTGAGGGCCGGGCTCTTAGGCCGCGGAGCCTGCGCGGGCAAGCATCGCCGTACGGATTGATCCCTGGACACCGGGCGGACATGATCGCACGACAGGATGACCGCGTGACCGATTCCAACAGCCTCTTTCCGCAAGACCCCTCAATGCAGGCGCTCGCCGCCCTCAACGAGCGCGCCCGCGAGATCTTCCGGCAGATCGTCGAGAGCTATCTCACGACCGGCGAGCCGGTGGGGTCGCGCAACCTGGCGCGCATCCTCCCGATGGCGCTGTCGCCGGCCTCGATCCGCAACGTCATGGCGGACCTGGAGCATTCCGGCCTGATCTTCGCGCCGCACACCTCGGCCGGCCGGCTGCCGACCGAGCTCGGGCTGCGGTTCTTCGTGGATGCCATGCTCGAACTCGGCGATGTCGGCCAGGAGGAGCAGACCCGGATCGAGGCGGAGATGCGCGCCGCCGCCTCTGGCCACACCTTCGATTCGGCGCTGGCCGCAGCCTCGACCATGCTGTCGGGCATCTCGCGCGGCGCTGGCGTGGTTCTGACCACGAAGGCGAACGTCCACCTCAAGCACATCGAGTTCGTCCGCCTCGATCCGGCCCGCGCCCTCGTGGTGCTGGTCTCCGACGACGGCTCGGTGGAGAACCGGCTGGTCGACCTGCCGCCGGGTCTGCCAGCCGGCGCGCTCCAGGAGGCCACGAACTTCCTCAATGCCCGGCTGCAGGGCCGCACCCTCGGCACGCTGCGCGCCGAGATCGAGGCTGGCCGCAAGGCGATGAAGCGCGAGTTGGACGCGCTGACCGAGCGCTTGGTCGATGCAGGCCTCGCGACGCCGGTGGGCCCGAGCGAAGCCCGGCAACTGATCGTGCGCGGTCAAGCGAACCTGCTCGACGACCTGCGCGCCGTCGAGGACCTCGAGCGCATCCGCCTGCTGTTCAACGATCTCGAGACCCAGAAGGACGTCATCGACCTCCTGGCCCGCGCCGAGGGCGGCGAGGGCGTGCGGATCTTCATCGGCTCGGAGAACAAGCTGTTCTCGCTCTCGGGCTCGTCGCTGATCGCCGCGCCGTTCCGCGACGGGTCGCAGAAGATCGTCGGCGTCGTCGGCGTGATCGGGCCCACGCGGCTGAACTACGCCCGTATCGTCCCGATGGTCGATTACACCGCCCGGGTGGTCTCGAAGCTGCTCGACGGCAGCCGCTGACAGCCGCCCGTCGGGCCGCGCTCAAGCGGCCCGGACGGTGTGCAGGAAGTCTGCAACCTCGCGAGACAGCTGCGCCGATTGCCGCGAGAGCGCGGAGGCCGCGTCGAGCACCTGATGGGCGGCCGTGCCGGTCTGCTCCGAGGCCGCGGCGACGCCGGTGATGTTCGTGGTGACCTCGTCTGTCCCGCTCGCCGCCTGGCTGACGTTGCGCACGATCTCCTGGGTCGCCGCGCCCTGCTGCTCCACCGCGGCCGCTACCGCGCCTGTGACGCGGTTGATGTCGCGGATGCGCGTCATGATCCCGCCGATCGCCTGCGTGGCCTGATCGGTCGATCCTTGGATCCGACCGATCAGGCCGGTGATCTCTTCGGTGACGCGTCCGGTCTGGGCAGCCAGTTCCTTCACCTCGGACGCAACGACGGCGAAGCCCCGTCCGGCCTCGCCCGCGCGCGCGGCCTCGATCGTCGCGTTCAGGGCGAGGAGATTGGTCTGGGCCGCGATGCTGGAGATCAGCCCGACCGCGTCGCCGATCTTCGAGACCGCCTGGGCCAGGTCCTGCACCAGATGGCCGGTCTGGTCCGCCTCGCCGACCGCCGCTTGCGCCAGGGTGGTCGAGCCCTCCACCTGCCCGGCAATCTCCCGGACGCTGGTGCCGAGTTGCTCCGCTGCGGCCGCGACCGTGCGGACGTTGGTGGCCGCCTCCTCGGCGGCGGCCGCGACGCTGGTCGATTGCGCCGCAGCCTGGGTCGCGCTCGCCGTCAGGGTCTGGGCCGTGGCCTCAAGCTCGGTGGCCGAGGACGAGACCATGCCGACGATCGCCCCGACGGCCTGCTCGAAGCCATCGGCCAGCGCATTCATCGCGCGCCTGCGCTCGGATTCGGCGGCCTCGTCCGCCCCGCGCTTCGCCTCGGCCTGGTCGCGCGCCCGCTGCGCCACCAGCGCCTTGATGCCCTCGACCGCTTGGCCGACCAGGCCGATCTCGTCGCCGCGCCGAGCCTCGGCGATCTCGGTATCGAGCGCGCCCTGGCTCATGCGCTGCAGGACGCCAACCAAGCGATTGAGCGGACGCGAGACGGTGAGCGTCATCAGCCGGCCGACGACGAGGCCGAGCACGAGCAGGACCAGAAGGGTGGCCACTGCCAGCTCCTTCGCCAACAGCGTGGTCGAAGCCAGCGCCTCGGCGCTGTCGACCGAGAGCGCGATGTACCAGTCGAGCGATGGCGGCAGGTTCGGGACGCGGGCGAAGGCGGTGAAGGTCGGCCGGCCGCCCTCCTGGGTCTCGGCAAGGTCGCCGCCGATCTTCGGCAGCGGCCCCGCGATCAAGTCCGACAGCGGTTTGCCGATCAGCTCCGCGCGCGGATGGGCCAGCACCGTTCCACCGCGCGACACCAAATAGGCGTAGCTTTTGCCGCCCGCGCCGACCTCGGCGATCATCCGGGTCAGGGCGGCGCTGTCGAAGTCGCCTCCGATCACGCCGAGGACCGCCTGGTTCTTACCGAAGACAGGCCCCGCCGCAGTGATCGTGACGGCGTTGGTTCCGGCGTCGAGATAGGGCTCGGTCAAGACAGCTTGCCCCGCCGCCAAGGCATCCTTGTACCACGGACGCTCACGCGGGTCGTAGCCGGAGGGCAGCTCGGACTTGGGCACCATTGTGTAAAAGCCGTCCGGACGGCCGATATACGCACTGAAGAAGAGGTTGCGCGCCATCGGCAGACCGAGGACGTCGTTCGCCTCCGGCCCGATTCCGGCAAGCGCGATCTGCTGCGCCATGAGCTGTGTCACGTCGAGCTTGCCGCGCAACCAGTTTCCGACACTCCGCGCCGATGCGACGCTCAGGCTCGCCATGTTTGCGTTGAGGTTAGCCCGTAGGGCGGAGGATTGCGTGGCGTAGAGATAGGCAGAACTTGCGCCGAAGGCGGCACAGACCACGCTCAGGATCAGGAGCATGGCGCGGCCGGAGACTCCAAGGCGCGGTCGCCAGCCGCGCGCAGGTCCGACCGCGTTGAATTTCTGTCCCGACATGCCCTGCCCTCGTCAGCCGCTAATCGATCGATCACCCCCGCAGGACCTGCACCCGTAAATCGACACCGATACTTGTTGTCGATCACTGGAATGCTGTCCGCGGACACTGAACGCTCGATCTTCATCGAAGCGTCTCAGCTGCTGGTTCAGAAGCATCAACCGTGCCGACCGCTTCGCTATTCTTCACAGCTTTCGGTCATCTTGCAATCTCTTGCTGCGCATCAAGGTGAGTGTCAGGGCTTTCTTGAATCTCTCATCAAAATGCTGCCCGCCGGGATCCGTGCCCCCGGCGGAGCAGGTGTTTGTCGGTCATGCTTGCGCGCGGGGCGAAGCGACCATCCCGCACATCATGCAGGGATCACGTCGACGATCTCATAAGTATCGGGATCGATGATCACGATGTCGTCGCGCACCAGGATGAAGTCATATCCCTCGTATTCCGGCACGATCTCGATGATCGCGGGCGGAAGCCGGTGGAGCCTGACGGAGCGCGGGATCGCGGTTCCGACCGCGAGGCCGAACGCGACGTCCCGCAGCGGCGAGACACCGAGCCGGGTGATCGAGCCGCGGAACTCGGTGCGCTGACGGGTGTCGAGACGGCCCACCGCACCGCGGGCCGAACCGCCGCCGCGACCGCCCCGCACGCCGTCGCGCCCGCCACGATCGCCGCGCTCACCTGCAGCCCCTCGATCGCCGCGCTGGTTGGGGCCTGTCTCGTCGCGGCCGCCGCGGTCACCGCGCTGGCCTGGGCCGGTCTCGTCACGACCGCCGCGCTGTTCGACCGGGCCGCCGTCGCGGCCACCCCTTTCTGCAGCGTCGGGAGTGCCGCCCGGGCCGTTCCGATCTGCGCCGCCGCTGCGCTCGCCGGCACCCCCGGCCTGTCCCGACCGCCCGGGCGCGTCTGCACCGCGCGAGGCCGGACCGCCCGACTCGCCCCCCCGTGCTCCACCGTCCGAACCGCCGCGCATCCCGCCGCCTTCGGCTCCACCCGCTCCACCGCGCATGCCGCCGCCGGCACCGCCCGGTCCGGCTCCGCCACCCGCTCCAGCGCCGCCGCCCGCCGCCGGTCCACCACCACCGCCCGGGCCGCCGCCAGCGCCGCCGGGGCCTCCCTGCGCAAACGCCGTCGCCGCGCCGGCGATGAGGATGGCGGCCGCCACCGTGTCCCTGAAGATCCGCGCCATGGCCTGTCGTCCCGTTGTGGTTGTGGTGCCTTCGGCACCCGTGCCGGGCCGCAACGGGGTCCCGCGCAAAACCGTTCCGTGCCGGTCAGCGATCCAGGGCGAAGACAAATGACACTGTCGGCCGCTGTCCCGGCCAAAGTCCGATCACGGACTTGCGATCACGGTCGTCGCCTGTAACGTCGCCGCCATCGAAGAATAGGCCGACTGTTACCGGCCGATGAACCACAAGACGGAAACGCCATGTCCGCCCTGAGGGACGATACGATCGGTATCGCACCGAGTGCCGCCGACGACGCCGCCGACCGCAAGCGTCGGATCTGGGCGATCGTCGGTTCGTCCTCAGGTAATCTGGTCGAGTGGTACGACTTCTATTGCTACGCGTTCTTCGCGCTCTACTTCGCGCCGGCTTTCTTCCCCAAGGGCGATTCGACCAGCCAGCTCCTCCAGACCGCCGGCATTTTCGCGGTGGGCTTCTTCATGCGCCCCGTGGGCGGCTGGCTGTTCGGGCGCATCGCCGACCGGGTCGGGCGGCGGACCTCGATGGTCGTCTCGGTGCTGATGATGTGCTTCGGCTCGCTGCTGATCGGCATATTGCCGACCTACGAACATGTCGGCACGCTGGCCCCCGTCCTGCTGCTGCTTGCACGCATGCTTCAGGGCCTGTCGGTGGGCGGCGAATACGGCACCTCGGCGACCTACATGAGCGAGGTCGCGATCAAGGGGAAGCGCGGGTTCTTCGCCTCGTTCCAGTACGTCACGCTGATCGGCGGCCAGCTGCTCGCGTCGCTGGTCTTGGTGCTGCTCCAGACGGTGATGACCGCCCCGGAGCTGACCGCCTGGGGCTGGCGCATCCCGTTCTTCATCGGCGCCGGGTTGGCCGTGGTGGCGCTGTACCTCCGCCGCTCGCTCGCCGAGACCAAGGAAGCCGGCGACAAGGAGACCGCCGGTACCTTCGCCGAGCTGTTCAAGCACTGGCGGGCGTTCTGCGTCGTCCTGGCCTACACGGCCGGCGGCTCCCTGAGCTTCTACACGTTCACCACTTACATGCAGAAGTACCTGGTCAACACCGCCGGCATGCCGAAGACCTCCGCGTCGCAGGTGATGACCTGCGTGCTGTTCGTGTACATGGCGATCCAACCGCTGTTCGGCGCGTTGTCCGACAGGATCGGTCGCAAGGCGAACATGCTGCTCTATAGCGGCCTCGGCACGCTCATGGTGGTGCCGCTGATGACCGCTCTCGGGACCAACAAGGATCCCTACCTGGCCTTCGCCCTGATCACCCTCGGCCTGTCGGTGGTGTCGTTCTACACCGGCATCAGCGGCATCGTGAAAGCCGAGCTGTTCCCCACCAACGTGCGCGCCCTTGGCGTCGGCCTGTCCTACGCGCTGGCCAACGCCATGTTCGGCGGCACCGCCGAGTTCGTCGCCCTGTGGTTCAAGGACGCCGGCATGGAGAGCACGTTCTTCTGGTACGTGACCGTGCTGATGGCGGTGGCGTTCGTGGGTTCGCTGATCATGCCGAACCCCAAGGTGCACGGCTATCTCGACGGTGCCGGCACCGTGGAAGAGGCGCTCGGCAAGAAGCGCCGGTTCGCCCACGCCTGAACCCGGCGGGCCGACGACAACGACGAGGCGGCCGGCCCGTACGCCCGATGACTGGCCTCCCGCCGATCGCGTGACACGAAAGCGGGAGGACACGATGCTGAAAATCGCCGTCACGGGCGCCCTGGCGCTGCTCTGTTTCGGGGCCGCTCAGGGCGCTCGGTCCGAGGAAGCCGGGCCCTTCAAGCCGACCCGACCCGCCGGCTACTTCTTCGTCGGTGGCCGCTACGAGACCGCGAACAACCGGACGACCGCCCACGGGCAGATGTTCGTCGCGTATCGCGCACCGGAGCGGGTCACGCAGCCCTATCCGGTGGTGATGGTTCACGGCACGGCGCAGACCGGGACCAACTTCCTCGGGACGCCCGACGGACGGTCCGGCTGGGCCGACCGCTTCGCCGCCAAGGGGTTTGCGGTCTACGTTGTCGATCAGGTCGGGCGGGGCCGCTCGGGCGGCGATGCGGAGACGTACGGACCCTACGCCCGTCTGCCCGCCGAGGACCTGGAGACCGTGTTCACGGGCCAGGAACGCTCCGGGCTCTACCCGCAGGCGAAGCTGCATACCCAATGGCCGGGCGGGCCGGGCCTGCGCGGCAACGCGGCTTTCGACGCGTTCTACCGCTCTCAGGTGCCCTACATCGCGAGCGCCCTGAAGAGCGAGGAACTGGTCGATCCGGCGCTGATCGCGCTCCTCGAAAAGATCGGGCCGGCGATCGTGCTAACCCATTCGCAGGCCGGCGTTTTCGGCTGGGCGGTCGCCGACCAGCGGCCCGACCTCGTCAAGGCCCATGTCGCCGTCGAGCCGAACGGGCCGACCTTCTTCGACGTCCGGTTCAAAGGCGGCACCGACTGGTACGAGCGGGTCGGGGACGCCCGGGCCCGCCCCTACGGCATCACCCGCGTGCCGCTGCATTTCGAGCCGCCGGTGAGTGGCCCGACGGACCTGACCGTGGTCCAGGCCGAGCGCGCGGCCGGGCCGGACAAGATCCGCTGCTGGTTGCAGGCGGAGCCCGCCCGCGCCCTGCCGAACCTCGCCAAGGTGCCCGCGGTGATCGTCACCGCGGAGGCCTCGTTCCGGGCGACCATGGACGATTGCACGGCGGCCTTCCTCACGCAGGCGGGCGCCAAGCCGGACCGGCTGGCGCTGGCCGAGCACGGGATCCACGGCAACGGCCACATGATGATGCTGGAATCGAACAGCGATCAGGTGGCGGACGCGATCGTCGGGTGGATCGAGGGCCGGCTCGGCGCCGGCGATCCCCGGCCTTAACGCCCTGCTTACCCTCTGCCGCGAGGGTACGGCCCGTCATACGACGAGGCTTTGCATGACCGACATGACCGACACCGTGGGCGTCGCGGGCGACCGCATCCGCTCGATCATCGAGCGCGTGGAACGGCTGGAGGAGGAGATCAAGGACTTGATGGAGGCGAAGAAGGAGATCTTCGCCGAGGCCAAGGGCGAAGGCCTGGACGTTAAGATCCTCAAGGAGATCCTGAAGATCCGCAAGCAGGACAAGGACGAGCGCGACGAGCACGAGACGCTGCTCGACGTCTACCTGCGCGCCATGGACGCGCCGGCCCCGGCCCCGATCAAGGCGGCCGCCTGACGCGACCAAATGGGGCGGCGCTCGGGCGCCGTCCCGCCCTCAGACGACCGGCTCGGCCGCGAGATAGGCGGCGATGTTGCGCCGGACGCGGT
The DNA here is from genome assembly GCF_979253755.1 of Methylobacterium sp. AC315. Classification (NCBI taxonomy): domain Bacteria; kingdom Pseudomonadati; phylum Pseudomonadota; class Alphaproteobacteria; order Hyphomicrobiales; family Methylobacteriaceae; genus Methylobacterium; species Methylobacterium sp. AC315. Next base: position 218,114 of record NZ_CEEDEA010000006.1, on the reverse strand, counting down.
CGAGCGGCACGTCGTCCGACTTGGGGAGCGTAAAGCGCGCACCGGTGATCGTCTCGTAGGCCCGGATGTAGACCGCAGCGGTTTCCAGCACGATCTCGGCCGGGATCTCGGGGATCGGGTCCTTATACGGATCGCATCGGGCCACGACCCAGTTGCGCACGAAATCCTTGTCGAAGCTCTCCGGGGCGGTCCCCGCTTCGAAGCGCTCGGGGTAGCTCTGCGCGAACCAGTAGCGGCTGCTGTCCGGGGTGTGGATCTCGTCGGCGAGCACGATGCGCCCCTCCGGATCGGTGCCGAACTCGTACTTCGTGTCGGCCAGGATCAGCCCGCGCTCGGCCGCCAGTTCCTGGCCGCGGGCGAACAGCGCCAGGGCCGCTTCGGAGACGGTCCGCCATTGCTCCGGGGTGAGCAGGTTGCGCTCCAGGATCTCGGCTTCCGTCAGCGGCTCGTCGTGGCCCCCGTCGAACGCCTTGGTGGTGGGCGTGATAATGGGCTTCCCCAGGCGCTCGTTCGGCCGCATGCCGTCCTGGAAGCGATGCCCGTACATCTCCCGCTCGCCGGCCCTGTAACGCGTGAGCACCGAGGTCGAGGTCGTACCCGCGAGATAGCCGCGTACCACCACCTCGACGGGCAGGATCTCCAGGCGGCGGCCGACCACGACGTTCGGGTCCGGGTAGGCCAGGACGTGGTTCGGGCAGAGGTCGGCCGTGCGCTCGAACCAGTAGCGCGCGGTCTGGGTCAGCACCTGACCCTTGAACGGGATCGCGGCGAGCGCCCGGTCGAAAGCGCTGATCCGGTCCGAGGTGATCAGGATGCGCCGTCCGTCAGGGAGGTCGTAATTGTCCCGCACCTTGCCGCGGTAATGGTTCGGCAATTCGGGCAGCGTCGCCTCGCGCAGGACCTGGTGGGCATGCGGGGCGAGATCTGCCGTGTTCATCGGACCGTTCCCTCAGGCTGCACGGCGACGCCGCCGCATCGCGTGTGTGCGCGGACAGCCGCGAGATTTCCAGCCCCCCGGGGCCCTTCGCAGTGGGCCGGCCTGCCCCGAGCGAGCGATCAGGCGACCCGTACCGTGTCGAGGAAGCGCGCGACTTCGGCGGCGAGGTGCTCGGATTGCCGCGACAGTTCCGAGGCCGCATTCAGGGCCTGGATTGCCGCGGCGCCTGTGTCCTCGACGGCGTTGGCGACACCGGCGATGTTGGGGGTGACCTCACCCGTGCCCGTCGCCGCTTGACCGACGTTGCGAACGATCCCCCGGTCGACGCACCTTGATGCTCGACTGCCGTGGCGATGCTGATCGCCACGCCGTTGATTTCTTGGATGCGCGCGGTGATCGACCCGAAGGCCGACGCCGCCTGGCCAGTCGGAGCCTGGACCCTGGCGATCTGGCCGGCGATCTCTTCCGTTGCCTTGGCGGTCTGCTCGGCCAAGGCCTTCACCTCGGAGGCTACGACCGAGAAGCCGCGGCCGGCCGCACCGGCACGAGCCGCTTCGATAGTGGCATTGAGCGCAAGCAGGTTAGTCTGCCCGGCGATCGACGAGATCAGCCCGACCACGTCGCCGATCCAGGCTACCGTGGCGCTCAGTTCCTGAACGGAGATTGCGGTCTGCACAGCCTCCGTGACGGCACCCAGCGCGAGCTTGGCCGAGCCGTCGACCTGCTGGCCGATCTCCTGTACCGATGAGCCCAAGACCTCGGATGCAGCCGCCACGTCTCGTTGACGTTGGATGCGGCCTGTTTGGCCGCGGACTGGACGGAGGTCTGCGCGGCCATGGCCGACATCGCGCCGATCTCCTTTTTCGTCTCGGTATCGGCCGGTGTGGGGAAATAGGCTGACCGCCTCCGCGACACCGCGCCGGCATCCGAGGTGGTCCGCCAGAAACGCTCCTGAGCGCCTAATCCCGATCCAACATGGATGCACATCCGCATGATCCCTGGGTCGAGACGTCGCGCATAGAATCCGGCTGCTCGTCCGTTGGTCGCCAGCGACCTCGGAGCGCACGGCGCATTTCGACGACATGGCGTGTTGTCCACCGGTGAACACCAGTCACCCGCCTATGGTCGAGGCCATAGGCTGCTGCTATGCCGTCCCCGGATCAGCCCTCGAACGCGAGCGCTGAGGGCTGCGAGACTGGATACGCTCGCCAGCCGGTGGGGGTATGATGACGGGAGCTCTCGACCAGACCAATCGCCATCCCTTCATCCGTCGTATCGAGAGCATCGCCCTCTTCACCTTGACGGATGACGAGCGGGCCGCGCTGAACGCCGTGCCCATGCAGATTGCGCAGTTCGAGGCCTATCAGGATATCGTGCGGGAGGGTGACGAGCCGGGGCGCTGCTTCGCCTTGCTCGAGGGTATCGCCTGCACCTACAAATCCACGCAGGGCGGCAAGCGTCAGGTGATGGCCTATCATGTCGCGGGTGATATCCCCGACATGCAGAGCTTGCACCTGAAGGTCCTCGACATCAGCATCGCCGCCGTCGGCCCGAGCAAGGTCGGCTTCGTCCAGCACGAGGCGGTTCGCGCGCTGCTGCGAGCGTTCCCGCGCCTCGGCGACGCGCTGTGGCGGGCGACACTGATCGACGCCGCCCTCGTCCGTGAGTGGATGCTCAATACCGGACGCCGGGAGGCTTTCGCGCGCATGGCCCACCTGTTCTGCGAATTGATCACCCGTCTGGGCGTCGTCGGCCTCGCCCCCGATCTCACCTGCGACCTGCCGATGACGCAGCCGGAATTGGCGGACGCCCTGGGGATCACGCCGGTCCATGTGAACCGCACCATCCGCGACCTGAAGGCCGCCGGATTAATCACGTTGCGCAGCCGGCGCCTTACGGTTCACGATTGGGATGGTTTGCGGGCCGCTGCGGAGTTCGACCCGACCTACCTTCACATCACCGATCCGGAGCCGGCCTGACGCGTCCGCACGCCTCAGTTCAGCTGCGCGCGGCGAGCCTGCCGCTCCTGATCGGCCAGCCTGCGGCCGAGATCGAGCAGGAGCGCGTCGGCCCGCGCCCGCAGGGCCGGATCCTGCAGCTCGCAGATCGCGCGATGCGCCGCCATGGCGAAGTCCGCCGCGCGCTCCAGTGGCGTCTCCGCCTCATGGTGATCAAGCGCGCTGAGTGCCCCGGCGGCACGCTCCCCGCTCCGCACATCGGTGATGTCGACGATGATCCCGTGGCCGCTGATAGGCCTTCCCCGGTGATCGGCTAGGAATCTGCCACGGCCGAGCACCCACCGGGTGACGCCGTCCGCCGAACGGACCCGGTATTCGATGACATAGAGATCACCGTCACGGACGCGCCGACGGAGAAGGGCCAGCACCCTATCCCGATCTTCCGGATGGATACCCGCCGAAAACGCCGCTGCCGGAAGCCCCGCCTCAGCCGCCTCCGGATCGACATTGAACAGTAGCGCCACGAACATGTCTGCACGGACGCGATTTGAGGCGCCATCCCAGGACCAGCTGCCGGTCACGTCCAGCGCGTCGAGCGTCCCCCGGAAAGGTGTCGAACAAGTCTGGCATTCGAGCGGCTTGAATTTGGGCATCGCAGTATCTGGTTCCGAACCGGAATTTAACCTGGTTTAGTGGAACGGGCCGCAACTTCAATGAGCCAGAATTCGCAAAACCTCAACTTTTGCGTGTTTGTCACCGCTGGAACACAGAACGATTTAATCCCCGATGCAAGGTTTGATTTTCGCATCGGAGACGACGGATCGCTGGTCCGGCCGGCTGCCGCCGGAATGCTCCGCGCCCGCGATACTGCCGCCGTCACCCGGTTCCGATGTTCCGCCGCGCCAGCCGTTCGGACTCGGCCCGCCAGGCATCACGCTCGTCCTGAACCGTCTCGATCCGGGCATGCAGATGGCCCGCGTCGATCGCCGTCTCCATCAACATGTCCTGGGCGGCAGCGAGCTGAGCCCGCAACTCGGCGTTCTCGGTGGCCAGCGCCAGAAGGAGAGCGGCCACGTCATCACCCATTCATGCCCCTCGCCGCGCGCCAGAGCGGGCGGATCTACCCGGGAGCGCGATCGGCTACAACCGTATCCGGCAAACCATCCAGCGGTGTTGCCGACGCCGCGCCCGGTCAGCCCTCGATCACCCGCTCGTCGAGCTTCCGGTCGACGATCTGGACCGTGCGGTCGATCTCTGCATCGGGCATGTCCAGCTGGTGTGAGATCAGCTTCACCAGCAGGTCGACGCGCTCGATGAACGGCGTGCCGTTCGCCACCGCCCGCGCCGCGGAGGACGGCTTGAGCAGGCTCTCCGCGGCCTTGGCGTATTTCTCGAACGGGACCTGGTCCTGCGGGTCCGCGCCGAGCTTGCGCGCAATGGCGTCGACATGCTCGTAGATGGCGCGGGATTTGGCCAGGTCACCGTGCACGGCGTCGCGGATCGATTGCGGCTCCTTCGGGGTGATGCAGCGGTAGTTGCCGGTGAGCAGCATCGACCACTTCGCCAGCGGAACGAACAGCGAATCGAACACTTTGAGCTTCACCGGCACATCGTGGCCGTCGAGGCGGACGGCATCGATATCCGCCTCCAGCTCGCGCAGCAGCCGGTTGTGGGCCTCGTCGGCGAAGGTCGCTGCCTTGAAGTTGGTGGGCAGGCCGACATGGAGCACGTTCGCACCCTCGTCCGGCGGACGGAACGCCTGGGGATCGGGCGAGCAGAGGGACACGAGCCCCGGCTCGAAGCGATCCCAGACGCCGGCATTCGTGAAGGCGTTGTCGAGGTCCATGGCGGCTAGGGCCGGGATCCGCTTGAGATACGGCAGCGGCGGCATGTTCATGATCGACAGGCACGGCAGCTTGGCCGCCGCGATCTTGATCATCAGCACCCGGATCGTGTGGTTGTTGTACTGCGGCTCCTGCATGGCGAGGCCGACGAGGTCGTAGCGCGACGGATCGATGTCTTCCGGCGGCGCGGCGTCGAGGGTGCCGGGCAGGTCGCGCGACAGGATTGCGCGGTGGTTCGGCTCGTCGCGCAGCTTGATGCGGACTTCCGTCCCCTCCTGGTTGATCAGGTCCGCGGTCTTGCGGCGGCACACCAGGGTCACGTTGTGACCGGCCATCAGGAGCTTGGTGCCCAGCAGGGAGCCGTATGAGGCGCCCAGGATCAGGATGTTGCGCGGCATGCTTCCACTCCCAACGTTCGGCTTCGTCTTATCGCGCGACCGGCCCGCTGGCGTACGGGTTGAGGTGGTCTACGGATCGGCTCGAGCCGTGTGGGGAGCAGCGTAGCGAAGCTTGTCTGGAGATGCCACTCCACTGGTATACCAAATAATTTTCAGTGCGATGCACGAAACATTTTCGGTGGGCGAGCGCGCTTGCGGCTTCCCTAAAGGATCGAATCGCGTTGCGCTTGATCGGCAGGAATGCGGAGGCGGGCGATCCGACGTTGCGTACGGGCTCGAACACGCGCGCGAGCGGCGAACGCACTTCGCGGCCAAATACGCCAACGATGCGAAATCGAACGCCGACACTCGTCCCGGCAACCCGGGAGCTGGTCAGTGACTCAAAGACGTCGCGCCCTACGCAGACGGCGTTCAGGGCCACGAAGACTTCTAGTATGAGAAAATGATTACGTCGACACCATCGACCGCTTAGCGGAAGGATGGTGCCCAGGGGCGGGATCGAACCACCGACACTGCGATTTTCAGTCGCATGCTCTACCAACTGAGCTACCTGGGCGTCGTCCGGGCCGCTGTGGGTCTCGGACGCCGCGGGGTATAGTGAGGAGTTCGAGGCCTGTCCAGCCTTGCCGTGACATCGACGTGACGTGGGCGTCGGAAAATTTCAGCCCGCGTCGTCAGCCCTCGTCTTCCGGCTCCGGCGGTGGAGCATCGGGATCGAGTTCCACCGGGATCGTGTAGCGCTCGTTTAGCCAGCGGCCGAGATCGACATCGGCGCAGCGCTGCGAGCAGAACGGCCGGAACGGCTCGGTGGAGGGGCGCCGGCAGATCGGGCAGCGCTCCGGGTTCATCGGCCACGCGCTCATGCCAGGCTCCCCCAGGCGGCGCGGACCGGATAGCCCTCGCCGTCGAGCAAGCTCATCGTCTCGTAGAGCGGCAGGCCGACCACGGCGCTATAGGAGCCGACGAGCTTCACCACGAAGGCGCCGGCCAAGCCCTGGATCGCGTAGCCGCCCGCTTTGCCGCGCCACTCGCCCGAGGCGAGATAGCCCTGGATGTCGCGGCCGGAGAGGCGCTTGAAGCGCACGCGGGTCTCGACGATCCGCTCCCGCCGGCCGTTCGGCGACAGCAGGCAGATCGCCGTAAAGACCCGGTGCGGACGCCCGGACAGCAGGCGCAGGCAATCGGCAGCCTCGTCCGGACTCTCCGCCTTCGGCAGGACGCGTCGCCCAACCGCGACGACCGTGTCGGCCGCGAGCAACCAGGTCGGGACCTTCTGGTCCTGATGGTGCAGGGCGGCTTCCGCGGCGGCGAGCTTGGTGCGGGCGAGGCGTCGGGCCAGTTCGCGCGGCGGCTCGGCCTTGCGCGGCGTCTCGTCGATGTCGGCGGGCAGGAGCGAATCCGGCTCGATGCCGATCTGCTGCAGCAGCGCGAGGCGGCGCGGCGATCCGGAGGCGAGCACGAACCGGGTGGCCGGCCCCTGCGGCGCGCCGATCACTTCAGGTGTGGCGTCCATGGTGTTCCGCTCGTACATTCGGCTTGGAGCGCCCGCCGCCGGGGAGACCGGTCGGTGGCAGGCGCATCACGACAAGGGCATGGTCCGAGAGCGGTACGGGTGGGTCGAGGCCGCGCCGCAGCGCGGATGATCGCGCGAAAGGGTGGCGCGTCCCCATTCCGCCGGGACCGTCTCGATCTCTCACGCCTGATAAGGGATGGGGTCGGGCTTGTGAACCGGACCGATCGGAACCGGTGACGAGACGGCCTTCGTCGTGCGCCGGTGATCGGAGGCGTCCCGGCGCGCGGGGATCACGATCCGCATTGACGCCCTGCGAATACCGGCCGCCGGCATTCGGGATAATGCTCTCCAACACATTGCCCAGTGCCGAAATCAGGACTCACCGCGCCGGGGCATGTGCATGGTCTGGTCCGATGCGGATATCACCCGCCGGCCAAGACATAATTCGAACAGCTCAAGACAAAGTGAAGGTTTAAGGCGACGACGTAACCACGCGTTAACTAAACCCGGCGGAGTGTGCGGGCACCGAAACGGGGTCGAACCGATGCTGAACGCTGATCCGCTTCTGGCACGTCCGAAGCTCGTGAATGCGACGCTGCTCGCCCACACTCTGGATGGGCTGAGGCCACAGGTCAGGTCCTCGGCCGAGATGTGGCGGGTGCTGACGGACCATTACGTGGTGGATCTGGACGACGTCGCAGCCCTGCTCCCGGCGGCCGAACCCGAGACCCAGTGGCTTTCGGCTCGGGACTGAGCCCGATTAAATCCAATTCTTCACGACAGACGAGCGCGGCTGGCACGCCGCGTGCTTTGAGAAAGCCGATCAAGGCAAGGAAACACCCAGGCAACGACAACGCGGCGGCTCGGACGCCAGAGCACCCCGCGGACCCTTCGATCCACGAAGCTGAGGTCCGTCATGTCCGAACTGTTGTCCGTCGCCCTGGTCTGTGCGGGCACCCTGCTGGCGCAGGATTGCTCCCGCGACACCGCCCTCGACATCATCATCGCGCCGGCACACTCACCGATGGAATGCCTGATGCATGCCCAGACCATGGCGGCTCAGGCCGGCTTGCCCGGTGGCGGCGACCGCTACCTCAAGATCGCCTGCGAGCATCGCCGCACCGAAGCCGAGCCCTTCCGGGTCGTCCGCCGCGCCTCGTAGGACGCACTGACATTCACAGAGACGAGATGTTTGGTAAGCTCCGCCGCAGATCGGCGGTCGAGCCAAGTCACACGAAGTTTTGCTGACCTGAAGCGGAGCGGACCTCAAGTCGCGGGCGAAGCCGCTGACCTGCAAGCGCGAGGTTGTGGCCACCTGCGGCAACGGCACCGCGAGTGCTTTCACACCGCGCCTGCTGGGGGCGCCGGGCATCGAGGTCGTGCCGCTGGACGTGGACCCGGACGGCTCGTTCCCGCGCTACAATCGGAACTCCGATGGCATGGTGATGCTCCACGCCATCGCGCACGCGGTGACAGGAGCACGACGTTGATGTCGACCTCGGCTTCGACGCTGCCCGCTGCGGGGTCGTGGATAACGAGGGCGAGGAGCTCTCTGCCGACACGATCGGCGTGATGCTGGCGCGCGACCTCGGCAAGCACGATCCCGGCTCGACCTTCGTGGTCGTCTTGAAATCCGCCGGGCTCTTCCACATCGCCCAGAGCTGCAGGCTCCGGCGATCGAGACCGATCACCAAAAGGCCGGCCCCAGGTCCATCAGGCGGAAGGTGAACGAGCTCGGAGCGCTGGCGGGCATCGAGAAGTCCGGCCACTTCGTCTTCAACGAGCCGATCAGGCGCACCTGCGACGACGGCCTGATTACCGCCATCGCGGTGCTGGAGATGCTCGACCGCAACCCCGGGACGTCGATGGCCGACCTCTACCGGCGACTGCCGGATTCTTCTACCGGGCGTTGCCGAAGTCCTGGGGCTCGCCGACCATGTCCCCACATGGTGCCGACGACGTGACGTACCGGGTCGTGGAGACCGTCACCGCGGTTGCGCGCCATGAGGGACGCGCGCGAGCCGATCGCCGGTTCAAAGACCGTCGATCTCGTCACCGTCAACGGCGTACGCATCACCACCGAGGACAGCACCTGGGGCCTCGTGCGCGCGTCGTCCAACAAGCCGGAGCTGGTCGTGGTGATCGAAAGCCTGGCTTCCGAAGAGCGCCTGCCGCCATGTTCGAGGCCGTGACTGCGGTCCTGCGGGAGAATACCCAAATCGGCGCCTACAACCAGACAATCTGAGCTGGCCGGCACCTGTTTTGATCCACCGCGCGGTGCTACGGCCGTGCGGCGGGTGTCCAGTTTAGAGCTGGTACATCAAAGCCACGGCCTACGCTTTCCTGTTGGCATGCACCCTCTGGGCGGTTGCAGCCTCCGTGCCGCGGGCAGATGCTCTCCGGCCATGCTGATGCAGTCCACATCCCGGCATCCGCCCGAGTTTGCCGTCCCGATCGCCCGCGTGTCGGGCCGGGCGCCCGCGAGTGCCCGCCCGATGATGTACGACGCGTTCGACCTGCAGACCGACCTCGCCGCCCAGACGCGGGCCTGGGGACGGATGCTGAACGACGCCTGGTCGCCCTGGATCCGATGGAGCGAGCCGGCCCGGTGGATGTCGGCCAACGCGCGCATGATGATGCGGACGGGCCTGACCTTCGCGCGGCCCGCCTACGGGATCGATTCGGTCACCGTCGGCAACCGGAGCGTGCCGGTCAGCGAGGAAGCCGTCACGGTCACGCCGTTCGGCACGCTGCTGCACTTCAAGAAGGACATCCACACCGAGCAGCCCAAGGTGCTGCTGGTCGCGCCGCTGTCGGGCCACTTCGCGACGCTGCTGCGCGCCACCGTGCGCGTGATGCTGCCCGATCACGACGTCTACATCACCGACTGGCACAACGCCCGGGACATCCCCCTCTCGGCTGGCCGGTTCGGCTTCGACGAGTATGTCGCGCACCTGATCCAGTTCCTCCAAGTCATGGGCGAGGGATCGCACGTGGTGGCGGTCTGCCAGCCGACTGTGCAGGCGCTGGTCGCCGCCGCCGCGATGGCGCAGGCGAAGGATGCGGCCGCCCCGCGCAGCATGACGCTGATGGCCGGCCCGGTGGATTGCCGGATCAACCCGACCGGGGTGAACGAACTCGCGACCTCGAAACCGATCGCATGGTTCGAGAAGAACCTGATCGCCACGGTCCCGTCGCGTCACAAGGGCGCCGGCCGGAAGGTTTATCCGGGCTTCGTGCAGGTCTCGGCGTTCATGTCGATGAACGCCAAGCGCCACGTGCAGGGCCACAACGACCTGTTCTGGCACATGGCCAACGGTGAGGAGTCCAAGGCTGAGGCGATCGAGACCTTCTACGACGAGTATTTCGCCGTCCTCGACCTCGCGGCCGAGTTCTACCTGGAAACGGTCAAGACTGTGTTCCAGGACTATACGCTCGCCAAGAACGAGCTGACATACCGGGGCGAACCGATCGACTTGGGATCGATCAAGCGCACCGCGCTGATGACCGTCGAAGGCGAGCGGGACGACATCTGCGCCCCGGGTCAGACCATGGCGGCGCACGACCTCTGTACCGGGCTCGCCCCCTACATGCGGGCGCACCACCTTCAAGCCAGCGTCGGCCATTATGGCGTCTTTGCCGGAAAGCGCTGGGAAACGCAGATCTACCCGCAGGTGCGCAACTTCATCCAGGCGCACAATTGAAGATCGGCAGCTGCCGGACGGGCGTCGTCCCGGCAGGCCAAATCTAATCGGAAATCGTTGAAGTTGGCTGATAGGCTGATCTAAGCGCAAGCTTGAAGCAGCCTTTGTTCATTAGCCACGTCCTTCGAGCCTCAGCGGGGCTCGTTCAGAGAAGGACGAGTGGTCATGCGCGACCTGCGCACAGCAAAATACGAGCGGTTCAGGTCCGCTCTACAAGCGCCATTTGATCAGGAGCCGAACCGGACATTTCCGATTTTTACGACAGATCGACATTTCGATTTACGTGATTACGAGAGTGAGAGCGCCAATCATGAAGTTGAAATGTTCGTGAACTTGGTTCGGGCTTGCCCCGACGAGCTATTTCTCGATCTGGGCTGCGGCTACCGCGAACGCACCCTCGAAAATTGCCTCTACCTGGAGGTCTATCCATCCCGTTCTGCCGATTTGATCGTCGAGCCGAACTGTCTTTATCCGATACGATCGGGGACTTTATCCGGAGTCGGATGTTTCGCGGTTCTTGAGCACACGCGCAAGCCGTAACTCGTGATCGAAGAGATCGCGCGGATGCTCAAGCCGGGCAGTCAAGTTTTCATCGATTGGCCGTTTCTGCAGCCAGTCCACGGCTATCCGTCGCATTATTTTAATGCGACCCGCGAAGGATTGATCAGCCTGTTCGAGGACAACGGGTTCAAGACGGACATGGCCTATACTGGCGCCCACCAGACGGCGGCCTACACGATCCAGTGGATCCTCGGGCGTTTCGCCCATCACCTCATCGATCCGCAGCTCCGCCACGAATTCTCGCGCCTGACGGTCAGTGACATGGTCTCGATGGATCAGCAGGATCCCGTGTGGTGGAAATTCCTGAATGCGCTTCCGCCGGACGCCTTCTCAGAGCTGGCATGCGGCAACATGCTGGTGGCGACCAAGGCGACCACGTAGCCCACGCTCTGGGACCATCGCGCCGATTTGACCCGCCGACTGACCCGGCCCACCATGCTAGCGTCTTGGTGTCGGAACCCAGATCCTCTCGGGCACCTCCGATATATCCTCGCGATTGAGGCGGAACGGCCGGCGTGAACGACAGGGACGGCTTCGACAGCACGACCGGCACCGGGACGGGAAAAGAGGCCGCCGCGCGGCTCGACCGGCTCGTCGCCCAGGCCCGGGCGGTATCCCTCTGGGAGCAAGCTTGGCCGGTGCTATGGCGCGGACTCGGCGTCGGATTGCTGTTCCTCGCCCTGTCCTGGGCCGGTCTTTGGCTCGATCTCGACCCGCTCTGGCGGCAGATCGGGCTCGCCATTCTGGCTCTCCTGCTGATCGTCGCGCTGCTGCCGCTGGCGCATCTCGCGCGGCCCGATCGCCGGGTGGCCCTGGCCCGGCTCGACCGGGAGGCGGCCACGCGCGATCCGGCCCTGCGTCATGGACCGGCCTCGGCCGCGCAGGATACGCTGGCAGTCGGCGCCGCGGATCCTGGCAGCCGGACCCTTTGGGCACTGCATCAGCGCAGGGCCGCACAAGCGGTCGCGGCCCTGCGGGTCGGGTTGCCGCGCCCCGGCATGACGCGACGCGATCCCTATGCCCTGCGGGCTGGAATCGTGGTGGCCGCGGTGGCCAGCCTGTTCGTGGCCGGACCCGAATGGCGGGCGCGCGTCGCAGCCGCGTTCGACTGGCACGAGCCGGTGGCTCCAGGGCCGAATTTCCGGGTCGACGGCTGGATCGATCCGCCGCTCTACACCCGGCTGCCGCCGCTCCTGATCGCGATGGACGGCAGCGACCAACACCTGCGGGCACCGATCAACGCGCAATTGATCGTGCGCATCGCCGGTCAGGGAAAGGCCGCAACGAACACCACGCTGACGCCGAATGCCGGGCTCACGCCAATCCCCGGTCAGGAGGAACGGCCGGACCTGCGCGAGGAGCGCTACCGCATCGTCGGTGGGGCTGAACTTGTCATTGTGACGCCCGCCGGTCGCCAGAAGCTGACCGTGGACGCGATCCCGGACCGGCCGCCCGAGGTGACGGCCGTCGGCGGCCCGGAGGTGAACGGCCGCGGCACCTTCAACCTCACCTACCGCGCCAAGGACGATTACGGGATCAGCTCAGCGGAAGGCGTGATCGAACCGCTGAGGGCGGGCCGCTCGCTGGCCCCGGTCCCACGGATCAACCTGGCGTTGCCGGCCGATGCTTCCGGGGAGACTGACACCAAGACCCTGGTCGATCTCACAGATAGCCCATGGTCCGGCGCCCGGGTGCGCTATCAGATCGTCGTCAAGGACGAGGCTGGCCAGGAGGGGCGTACGGCATCCGCCGAGATCACGCTCCCGGCGCGGCAGTTCCGCGATCCTTTGGCGCGGGCGCTTGCCGAGGACCGCCGCCGCCTCGTCACCGCGCCGGATGCGGACCGTCTATGGGTGCAGGGCGCCCTCGACGCGCTCCTGGTCGCCCCCGACATGTTCACGCCGCAGCCGCCGGTCTTCCTCGGCCTTCGGACTGCGACAGAGCGCCTGCGCCGGGCGAAGTCCGATGCGGACCTGATCGAGGTCGCCGATCTCCTGTGGGAGATGGCGTTGAAGATCGAGGACGGCGACCTGTCGGATGCCGAGAAGCAGCTGCGCCAGGCCCAGGACCGGCTGAAGGAGGCGATCGAGCGCAACGCCCCCGACGATGAGATCAAGCGCCTCACGCAGGACCTCAAGCAGGCCCTCGACAAGTTCCTCTCGCAGATGGCGCAGAAGCAGAGCCGCCAGCCGCGCGATCCGGGCGAGAAGAGCCAGAACAACCAGCAATCGAAGACGGTCACGCCCGAGGATCTCGACAAGATGATCCAGGACATGGCCGAGGCGATGAAGCGCGGCGACACCGCCGAGGCGCAACGCCTGATGGAGCAGCTGCGCAACATCCTCGAGAACCTACAGACCGCGGAAAAGGGCGGTCAATCCGATCAGGCCAGCCGCGAGATGCAGAAGCAGATGCGCGACCTCGACGCGATGGCACGCGAGCAGCAGGGCCTGCGCGACGAGACCTTCAAAGATGGCCAGGAGCCGGGCAACGGCCAGCAGCGGCCGTCGAACCGCGGGCAGCAACAGCAGCAGGGCAACCGCGGGCAGCCGCAACAGGGCCAGGGTAAGCAGAGTCCAGGGCAGCAGGGTCAGCAAGGCCAGCAGGGACAGGGAAAACAGGGTCAGAAGCAGGGCCAGGGCGATCAGGGCAATGTCGGCGATCGGCAGCAGGCGTTGCGGCAGCGCCTGGAGGATCTCGAGCAGCGCATGAAGGAGAACGGCATGCGCGGCGAGCAGGGCCTCTCTGATGCGGAGGACGCCATGCGTGAGGCCGAGAACGCTCTCAAGCAGGGCGATGCCGACGAAGCCGTGGATGCACAGGGTCGCGCGCTAGAAGGCCTGAAGAAGGGCGCGGAAGGCATGGCGCAGCAGATGCAGGAAATGGCCGAGGGCCAGGGCGAAGGTCAGCAGGAAGGCGGCCAGCAGCCTGGTCAGCAGGGCCAGGCCGGCGCTCGCGACGACGACCCGCTCGGCCGGCCGACCAAAGGTCGCGACATGAGCGACGGCCGGGTTCGCGTGCCGACCGCCGACGAATCGGCTGTCCAGCGGGCGCGCCGCATCATGGAAGAGCTGCGGCGCAAGCTCGGCGATCCCACTAGGCCGCGGGAGGAGCTCGACTATTTCGAGCGCCTGCTCCGGCGTAATTGACAGCGAAGTCCGGCTTCCCGCGGTTAGCCGGCCTTCGCTGCAGTCTCGTGATCGGCTCGCCGGACCGGCTTCTTGTCGGCCGAGCGAGCCGAATGCCTCTCGTCAAGCGGCGGCGCGCCGGATCCCGGCGCCCGTCGGGTTCGGATTCCTCCCGTCATGTCGTCCAATCTGCTCGTCTTCGTCGCCTGCGCGGCGGTTGCCGTGGTCCTGCTGTTCGGCCTTGCCAACATGATGCGGGGCGGCAGCGCCAATGTCTCTCAGAAGCTGATGCGCTTGCGCGTTCTGCTGCAGTTCGTGGCGATCCTGGTCATCATGGGTGTCGTCTGGTGGCGCTCGGCCTGAACGCCGTCTCCGGATCCGGCAGCCGCCGTCCGGGCCGCCGTCTCACTGTGTCCATGTCGCCGCACCGCGCACCTTTCGCGGGGGTCCAGGATGAATTGGCCGCCGGCGTCCCAAGGCGCCGTGCTACGCTCGGTAGAGACAGACCGCCTTGCCCAACCGGCCGAGCCCCATGATTGCCGCCCTCCGCACCTGCGTCGTCAGCCTCATCATCGGTGCGGCCATCCTGCCAGCCTCCGCGGCTGACGCGCCGCCCTTGCCTGCGGCCTATGCGGCCCCGGCCCAGCCGCTGAGCATCGTCTCGGAGGTGCGCATCGGCGGCGCCGTGCAGGATCCGGGCAGCGCCGAGGGCAAGCTTCCAGGGTTCAGCAAGGCCAACGTCAACGGCGAGATCCTGTTCGCCAAGCCGCAGGTGAGCGCCGACCCGTTCTGGCAGGCCTTCGTGCCGCGTCCGACGGTGGGCGGCAGCTACAACACGGGCGGCCGGACCAGCTACGCGTATCTCGGTGCGACCTGGACCGTCGACATCTTCCCCGAGACCCTGGGTCGACGCGTCTTCCTCGACGGCTTCTTCGGCGGCGTCGCCCATAACGGCTATACTGGGCCGAAGGCGCAGACGCCCTACGGCTTCAACACGCTCGGCTGCTCGCCGATGTTCCGCGAGGCGGCGGCTCTGGGCTATCGCCTGACCGAGCATTGGAGCGTCATGGCGACGGTCGAGCACATGTCGAACGCCGGCCTGTGCGCGAACAACCGCGGCCTGACCAATTTCGGCGGCAAGATCGGCTACACGTTCTGATAACGGCACCAATTGCGCGACCGCCTGAAGGGCTCTAGGCCCTACGAGTCGCGAACTCGCCGGGTTCGCAATCCGTTGTGAGGCGCAGGTCCCTTGGTCAAGCTCAACCGGATCTACACACGCACCGGCGACAAGGGCACCACCGCCCTGGCCGATGGGCAGCGCCGATCCAAAGCAGACCTGAGGGTCGAGACCTACGGCACGGTCGACGAGACCAATGCCTGCATCGGGATGGTCCGTCTGCACACGCAGGGCGCCCTCGACGGGATGCTCGGGGCGATCCAGAACGACCTGTTCGATCTGGGCGCCGACCTTGCGACCCCGCCCAGCCCGGAGCCCCTGCCCTACGAGCCACTGCGAATCGTCGCCAGCCAGGTCGAGCGGCTGGAGCGCGACATCGACGCCCTCAACGCGTCGATCGCACCGCTGAAATCCTTCGTGCTCCCTGGCGGGTCGCCGGCCTCGGCGGCGCTTCATCTCGCCCGCACCGTGTGCCGGCGTGCCGAGCGCCTGGCAGTGAGCCTCGCCGACCGCGACGGCGAGATCGTCTCGCCCGAGGCGGTTCAGTATCTCAATCGCCTTTCGGACTTCCTGTTCGTGGCGAGCCGTACCGCGAACGCGGATGGGGTCGACGACGTGCTCTGGGTGCCGGGCGCCAATCGCTGAGGCGAATCGGAACGGGTCGTCGCGGCCGCGAAGACCAGTCCAGCCAGGCAGGAGCTTTTACCGCCTCGCGTTGACAAGGCCGAAATGTGGCCGTTACGGTCCGCCCGCTTTGCGGACCCGCCGTCCCCGTGCGTCGAACGCTTGAAGGCCTGGCGGGTCCGGCAACAAGAATCCACGGGGAAGGATCGAGACCGCCATGAAGGTGCTGGTGCCCGTCAAGAGGGTGGTGGACTACAACGTCAAGATCCGCGTGAAAGCCGATGGCTCCGGGGTCGAACTCGCCAACGTCAAGATGTCGATGAACCCCTTCGACGAGATCGCCGTCGAAGAGGCGATCCGCTTGAAGGAGAAGGGCACCGTCACCGAGATCGTGGCTGTGTCGATCGGCCCGCAGCAGGCGCAAGAGACCCTGCGCACCGCACTCGCGATGGGCGCCGACCGGGCCATCCTGGTCAAGACCGACGTGAACTGCGAGCCGCTGGCGGTGGCCAAGCTCCTGAAGGCCGTGGTCGAGAAGGAGACGCCGCAGCTCGTGATCCTGGGCAAGCAGGCGATCGACGACGATTCGAACCAGACCGGCCAGATGCTCGGCGCGCTGCTCGGCTGGCCGCAGGGCACCTTCGCGTACAAGATCGAGGCTTCTGAGGGCAGCCTCGACGTGACCCGCGAGGTCGATGGCGGCCTGCAGACCGTGACGCTCAAGCTCCCGGCGATCGTCACCACCGATCTGCGCCTCAACGAGCCGCGCTACGCGTCGCTGCCGAACATCATGAAGGCCAAGAAGAAGCCGCTCGAGGAGCTGAGCCCCGAAGCGCTCGGCGTCGATGTGACCCCGCGGCTCAAGGTGCTCAAGACCGCCGAGCCGCCGGGGCGCTCCGCCGGCGTCAAGGTCGGCTCGGCCGCCGAGCTCGTCCAGAAGCTCAAGGTCGAAGCCGGCGTGATCTGACTCGCTCGCGCCGCTCCCGTCCCGGTCGAGCGGCGCGCCATCACCTCCAAGGGCACCAGACGACCATGACGACACTCCTCTTCGTCGAGCACGGCAACGGCCAGATCAAGGACGGCACCCTGAAGGCGCTGACCGCCGCCAAAGATATCGGTGCGCCGGTCCACGCCCTCGTGCTGGGCGCCGGCTCGAAGGCGGTCGCGGAGGCGGCAGCCAAGCTCGACGGCGTCGAGAAGGTGCTGAACGCCGAGGACGGCATCTACGACCACGACCTCGCCGAGCCGCTCGGCGCGCTGATCGCATCGATTGCGGGACCCTACGAGATCATCATCGCGTCGGCTTCGACGACGGGCAAGAACGTGCTGCCGCGGGTGGCCGCCCTTCTCGATGTCGCGCAGGTCTCGGACATCATCAAGGTGATCTCGCCCGATACGTTCGAGCGCCCGATCTACGCTGGCAACGCTATCCAGACCGTCCAGATCCCCGCCGGCAAGACTGTGATCACGGTGCGCACCGCGGCGTTCAAGGCGGCGGAACAGGGCGGCGCGGCCGCCACCGTCGAAGCCGTTTCCGCAGCGGCACCCGAGTCCGGTGGCTCCACCTTCAAGGGCGAGGAGATCGCCAAGTCCGACCGGCCGGAACTGGCCTCGGCCCGGATCATCGTGTCGGGCGGCCGCTCGCTCGGATCGTCCGAGAAATTCCACGCGTTGATCGAGCCCCTGGCCGATGCCCTGGGCGCCGCTGTCGGCGCCTCGCGCGCGGCGGTCGATGCCGGCTACGCGCCGAACGACTGGCAGGTCGGCCAGACCGGCAAGGTCGTGGCGCCGGATCTCTACGTCGCTGTCGGCATCTCAGGGGCGATCCAGCACCTTGCCGGCATGAAGGATTCGAAGGTCATCGTCGCGATCAACAAGGACGAGGATGCGCCGATCTTCCAAGTGGCGGATTACGGATTGGTCGGCGACCTATTCCAGGTTGTACCGGACTTCCAGGCGGAGATCGGCAAGGCAAAGGGGCAGTAACGGTCGCGCTCGCCCGGCGAGGTTCACCGGGCGAGCATTGTCGCAACGCGCCTGTCGACGGGTTCCTTCTGCGAACGAGAATGGTCTAGAAGTCAGGGACGGCCCGTATTCGCACGGGCCGCGGCGTTGGCGCGGTCCACCCCCTCGGGCAGGCGCGCAGCAACGTCCGTACGGGGGCACAGGTCGACAGATGGACATGGAGATCAAGCGGGTCGGCATCATCGGCGCGGGCCAGATGGGCAGCGGCATCGCGCAGGTCTGCGCTACCGCCGGTCTCGACGTCTTGCTGAACGACCGCGACCCGAACCGTCTCGAGAACGGCCTGACGTCGATCGACGCGGGTCTGTCGCGGCTCGTGTCCAAGGGCACGATCGAAGAGTTTGAAAGCCGGGAGATCCGGTCGCGCATCAAGCCGGCGCCCGGCTTCGCCGACCTCGGCCCTGCCGACCTCGTGATCGAGGCCGCCACGGAGAACGAGGCGACCAAGCGAGAGATCTTCTCGACCCTCTGCGCGTCCCTGCGCCCGGATGCGATCGTGGCGACCAACACGTCGTCGATCTCGATCACCCGGCTGGCCGCGGCGACCGACCGCCCGGAGCGGTTCATCGGCATCCACTTCATGAACCCGGTGCCGGTGATGCAGCTCGTCGAGCTGATCCGCGGCATCGCCACGGAGGATTCCACCTACGAGTCGGCCAAGGCGTTCATCGCCAAGCTCGGCAAGATCTCGACGATGTCGGAGGATTTCCCGGCCTTCATCGTCAACCGCATCCTGCTGCCGATGATCAACGAGGCGATCTACACGCTCTACGAAGGCGTTGGGTCGGTCGAGTCGATCGACACCGCCATGAAGCTCGGCGCGAACCACCCGATGGGGCCGCTGCAACTGGCCGACTTCATCGGGCTGGATACCTGCCTGTCCGTGATGCAGGTGCTCTATGAAGGTCTGGCCGACTCCAAGTATCGGCCCTGCCCGCTTCTGGTGAAGTATGTCGAGGCCGGTTGGCTGGGTCGCAAGGCCAAGCGCGGTTTCTACGACTATCGTGGGCCGACCCCGATCCCGACGCGCTGAACGTCGGGTCGCAGCGAACGTCACACGGGACGGCGCCCGGCGCCGCCCCGAATCACAAACCTTACTTCGCCGTGCCGCCGTTTGCGTTCGGCTGGGCCGGCTGCGGGTAGGATGGGTTGCCGCCCGGGACCGCGGTGCTGTTCGACGGGGTGGCGCTGCCGGACTGACCGTTGACCGAGCCGGTCACCTCACGCCGGGACGCATCCTGGCTCTGGCTGGCATAATCCTTCGGGGAGTTGGCGCCGTTCCAGGTCAGCAGGCCGACCGTCGCGATCGCCAGAAGAACGAGGCTGCCGACCAGGACCCACAGGACGGGCTTGCCGCGCTGGCCCTGCCGGCTTTCCTGCTGGTTCAGTTTCTCCACCATTTTCACACCCTCCCCACCCGGACGCGACGCGCGCGACACGATTTCGTTACCGGCCGCCAACGCGGCGCCGTCGAGGCGGGTTCCTGTCGGGCGCGCCGGTTAGCGACCGGTGGTGAGCAGGATCTTGCCGAGATGCGCGCTCGATTCCATCAGCACGTGGGCCTTCTGGGCCTGTTCCAGCGGGAAGGAGGCGTGCGTGACCGAACGGATCCGCCCCGCCTCGAGCTCCGGCCAGACATCCTTGCGCAGGCCCTCGGCGATCGCTGCCTTGTCGGCCTTCGGGCGCGGCCGCAGGGTCGAGCCCGTGAAGGTCAGCCGGTTGCGCATGATCGGGGTGATGTTCAGGCCGTCCACCTTGTAGCCGCCCATGAGGGCGATCATCACCAGGCGGCCATCAGGGGCCAGTGACTTGATGTTGCGAGCGAGGTAGCTCGCGCCGATCATGTCGAGGATGACGTCGACGCCGCGCCCATCGGTAAGGCGCTTGATCTCCTCGGCGAAGTCGGCCTGCTTGTAGTCGATGGCGGCATCGGCTCCGAGATCCTCGCAGAAGCGGCATTTCTCGGCCGAGCCCGCGGTGGCAAACACCCGGGCGCCGAGATGCTTGGCCATCTGGATCGCCGTGGCGCCGATGCCGCTCGATCCGCCATGCACCAGGAAGCTCTCGCCCTTGGCGAGTCGGCCGCGTTGGACCACGTTCGAATAGACCGTGAAGAAGGTCTCCGGCAGCCCGGCCGCGTCGACGAGCGAGAGAGCCTTGGGGCGGGGCAGGCAATGGGCGGCCTCGGCGACCGCGAACTCCGCGTAGCCGCCGCTGATCACGAGGGCGCAGACCTCGTCGCCGACGGCTCGACCATCGACCCCCTCCCCTAGAGCCACGACACGGCCGGCGACTTCGAGGCCTGGAATCTCGGTGGCGCCGGGCGGCGGCGGATACAGGCCGGCCCGCTGCATGACGTCCGGGCGATTCACGCCGGCGGCCACCACCTCGATCAGGACCTGGCCCGGCCCGGGGCTCGGCAGCGGCGCAGTCTCCACGGCGAGCACCTCCGGCCCGCCCGGTCCCGTGAAATGGATCCGGCGCATGGTCTCGGGCAGGGCGGTGCTGGCCATCGAAGCATCCTCAACGCGTACGTATTCCCGGCCGCGCCCCGGGAGACGCGGTCGGGCTGTACTTGCGGCAACGGGCGCGCTTGGCAAGCCGTCCCTTGCGGGGCCGACAGACTATCGCGCCGCCGCCTTCACGGCCGGGGGCAGAACGATCTTGCCCTGCGCGAGGCTCGTCGGCCAGATCGCGACCTGCTTGCCGTCCTGCCACTGCGCCATCAGCCCGGTGACGAAGCCCGGCCCGTACTTGATCGAGTGCGTAAAGGGGTCGTCCTTGCCGTAGAACTGCGTCCGGCCCACCGTGCCGACCCAGTCGGTCTTCTCCAGGGCCTCGACCAGCTTGTCGGCCTCGGTGGAGCCGGCCCGCTTCACCGCGTCGGCGGTGTAATAGACCTGATCGTAGGCCATGTAGCCGGCATAGGACGGATCGCTGCCGAAGCGCTTCTTGAAGGCCTCGCTAAAGGCCAGCGACTTGTCGGTGATCGCGGCGCCCGGCACCGCGATGCTCTGGAAGATCACGCCCTGGGTCGCCCCGTTGGTGTTGGCCCAGAAGGTCGAGGAGGTCGCCTGCGAATTCATGCCGGTCATGGCCAACGGCACCTGCTGGTTGCGCCACTGCACGGTCGGCTGCACGCCGACATGCGAGATGCCGGTGACGATCAGGTCCGGCTTGCCGGCCTCGATCTTGTTGTAGATCGGCGTGAAATCGCCGGTATCCGGCGAGAACCGGATGTGATCGACCACCTTCACGCCGATCTCGGGCAGGCATTTCTCGTAGCCCGCGTCGAGCGGACGGGTCCAGGCCGCGTCCTCGCTCATGATCGCGGCGGTCTTCACCTTCATCAGGTCGAGGAGCATGTCCTTAGTCGAATCGCAGATCGACTGGGCGAGAGCCGCCGAGGTGAGATAACCGTGGAAGGTGTACTTGTTGCGGGCGTAATCCTTGTGGACCGCTAGGCTGATCTCGTTGGAGGCGGCGCCCGGGGTGATCATCGGGGTCTTGAGCCGGGCCGCCCAGGGCATCAACGCCAGCACGACTTCGGAGATGTAGCTGGCGATAACGACGTGGGCCTTGTCCTCGGAGACCGCCCGCTGGAACGCCCGGACGGCGTCGGAGGCCGAACTCTTGTCGTCGTAGGAGACCACCTGGATCTGGCGCCCGTCGATGCCGCCCTTCGCGTTGATCTCGTCGGCGGCGAGCTGGACGGCCTGGGGGATCGAGGCCCCGACCACCGATTGCGCCTCCGCGATCACCCCGATCTTGATCGGGTCCGCCGCCCGGGCCTCACCCGCGGCCAACAACCCGGCTGCCGCCAGCAGGGTCACCGCCCGGCTCGTCACGCTGCGATCCATCGCCATGCTGATTCCTCCTCCGGGCCGTGCGGCTTTTGGCGCCGCATCGGGGATCGGACGATTTTTGTAGCATTCGGCGTGATGAATACAATGTGCATCCGACCAATGTGCGAAACACCGGCGGACTGATCGATAGAATTGGCTCAGCCGGGGGGCTGTTCGGTCAGCGGGTGCCGTACATCCGGTCCCCTGCATCGCCCAGGCCCGGCACGATGTAGCCATGGTCGTTCAGATGGCTGTCGATCGCAGCCGTCCAGATCGGGACGTCGGGATGCGCGGCCTGGAACTTCGCCAGACCCTCCGGGGCGGCCAACAGGCAGACGAAGCGTAGGTCCGAAGCTCCGCGGGCCTTCAACCGGTCGAGCGCCGCGATGGCGGAATTCGCGGTGGCGAGCATCGGGTCGAGCACCAGCACGGTTCGGTCGGCGAGATCGGATGGGGCCTTGAAGTAATACTCGACCGCCTCGAGCGTCTCGGGATCGCGGTACAGCCCGACATGGGCGACCCGGGCCGAGGGCACCAGCGACAGCATCCCGTCGAGGAAACCGACACCCGCCCGCAGGATGGGCGCGAAAACCAATTTCTTGCCCTGGATCTGGCGGCCCTCCATCGGCTGGATCGGCGTCTCGATCGTGACGGGTTCCAGCGGCAGGTCCCGCGTCACCTCGTAGGCGAGCAGCATGCCGATCTCGTTCAGCAGCTGGCGAAACCCCTTCGTCGAGCGGTTCTTGTCCCGCAGATAGGTGAGCTTGTGCTGCACCAGGGGGTGATCGACCACCGTGACCCGACTCGCCGGCATCGCACATCCCTCCACCCCAGAGGGGCAGGAATGCAGGAGCGGACGCCCGGGCGCAACGTGACACGCCGCGAATACACCTATTCAGGCCCGATCGAGGCCGCGCGTTGACTGGAACCCCGAATGACGTTGGCGTAGCGCAGCGGTCGGGTGACGACGCGTCTGCGCGCCTGACCCTTAAAAAAACCGACCTCATTTTGATAAAGACCCAAACTCATTTTGACGTGATGCTCTTTTGAATCGATCAAACATACGTATTCGAAGCATATGTCCTCAGATTTGAAATCTAAGTAAACATATTAAATAGCGAATATGCCCAATTCTGCGTCAATCAAATCCTTGATCGTCTGAAACAGAAATTGACGCCAAACATTACTCGCCGACTTTTCAAAGACACACCCCATCTGCTAGCTGACGCTATCATCCGGGTATCGGTTCAAAGCCATGCGCCTCACCGTTTCACTCAAGACCACGCTTGCAGCCATATTTGGATTGTTCGCCCTGCTCGCGGCAGGTCAGGGAAGTCTATCGATCATCGAGCTTGCCGACATTCGGCATGCGATGACGGAGGTCGCGAGCAACTGGCTTCCGTCGGTATCGCGAATCAACGCAGTCGAGGTCGCGGCCTCGGAGGTGCGGATCAAGCAGTTCCGCCTGATCACCCTCTCCAAGGATCCCGACAGCCTCAGGATCGGCGAGGCGCAGCTCGCGACGACGCTCACGCGGCTTGCCGAGCGGCGCAATACCTACGAGCGCCTGATCTCCACCCCCGAGGAGCGGGGGCTTTACGATGCATTCGTCGCCCTGTGGAGCCGCTACGAGCAGGTCGACGGCGCGATGCGACGGCTGATCGCCTCCGGCAAGCAGGCCGAGGCGCTCGCGCAGCTCGGCGGGGTCGACACGGTGAGGCTCTACGACGAGACGCGCGCCGCGCTCTCGCGCCTGGTCGCCCTGAACGAGCGGAACGCAACCCAGGAGGTCGACGAGGCGGTGGATCGGGCCAAGACAGCGTCCGCGGCGGCCTGGGGCAACGTCATCCTGTCGGTGATCGCGGCGCTCGTGGCGGCGGCTTTTTCCCTGTTCCGGATTTCGCGCGCCATCCAGCGGATGACCGAAATCATGTCGCGGCTTGCGGGCGGCGATACCGGCGTGACGGTGCCAGCCCGGGACCGGCACGACGAGATCGGCGCCATGGCGGCGGCCGTGGAGGTGTTCAAGGACAACATGATCCGCACTCGCGCGCTCGAGGTCGAGGCTGAGCAGGCGCGCGCCGCCGCCGAGGAGCAGCGCAAGGCCGGCATGCGCGAGATAGCCGACAGCTTCGAGAAGGCGGTCGGTGGCATCATCGGTCGGGTCTCGTCCTCTGCGACGGAACTGCAGACCACTGCGAGCGCGCTGTCGGCCATGGCTGGGCAGACCTCGGCGCAGTCCGGTGCGGTGGCGTCTGCGGCGGAGGAGGCCGCCAGCAACGTCAACACCGTGGCGGCGGCCGCCGAGGAGCTTGGCTCGTCGGTCCAGGAGATCGGCCGGCAGATGGACGGGTCCGCCAAGCTGGCCCAGAGCGCCGTGGACGAGGCCGGGCAGACGAGCGCGCTGGTACACGAGCTGAGCGCTGCCGTCGCCCGGATCGGCGACGTGGTCGGACTGATCTCGTCGATCGCCGGCCAGACCAACCTGCTGGCGCTCAACGCCACCATCGAGGCGGCCCGCGCCGGAGATGCGGGACGGGGCTTCGCTGTGGTGGCGAGCGAGGTGAAGGCGCTGGCCGAGCAGACCGCCAAGGCGACCGAGGAGATCGCCGGCCAGATCGCCCGCGTCCAGGGATCGACAGGACAGGCTGTGACCGCGATCGGATCGATCACCGGTCGGATCCAGGACATCAGCACCGTGGCCACCTCGATCGCCGCAGCAGTCGAGGAACAAGGCGCGGCGACGCAGGAGATCGTCCGCAACGTCGGGCAGGCCGCGATCGGCACCGGCGAGGTCACCAGCAACATCGCGGGCGTCGCGGAGGCAGCAGAGGCGACCGGACAGTCGGCGGCGCAGGTGCTTGGCGCGGCCTCAGAGCTGTCGCGGCAATCCGAGCGCCTCACGGTGGAGGTGTCCCGCTTCCTCAATACGGTGCGGGCGGCCTAAGAATCCATATGAACGGGGCCCGGCTATCCCGCCGGGCCCCGCCTCTGCCATGTCTTCAGGCGGTGTAGGAGCGGTCCTGGCCGCCCTCGCCGCGGCGCTTGGCCATGAAGGCGTCGAACTGCTCGCGATCCTTGGCCCGCTTCAGCTCCTCGACGAAGTCGGTGAAGGCGCGGCTCTCGTCTTCCAGAGCCTTCCGCTGCGCTTCGAGCCGATCGAGCTCGGCCCGGCGGTAAGCGTCGAACGCCGCATTGCCGGTGCCGCCGCGGTTGGCGGCCTCGAAGGCCCGGGCGAAGCGCGAGGCCGAGCGCCCGCTGCCCTCAAAGCCGGCGACACCCCGGCGTGCGGCGTCGCGCAGTTCCGAGAAGGCCGGGTAGCCGGCGATCTTCCAGGCAACGAGGGCGAGGCCGACCGGCCACCAATAGATGAACCCGACGACGATCGCGCCGATTTCGAGAGACCGGCGGGGGAATGGGCCGGAGCGGCAGAGCTTGCCGGTCGCCCAGGGGGAAGAGGATTGCGTGGTCACGGCTTGGCTCCGCTGCTCATGTGAACGGAGTTAACATGCGGGTGCCGGGGCACGCTTTCAAGACCGGGCGCGTTCACCCGGCTGCGCAACACCATGGACCAGCGCCAGCACGCCGGCGCGCAGAAGCTCGTACTTGTCCGGAAAGCCCGGCCCCCGCGGCAGATGCCCGGCAGCCGACAGGGTCGCGATGCCGTGTGCCAGCGCCCAGACCTCGAGGGCGATGAACCGGGGCGCGACGCCCCCGAACCCATCCGCGAAGGTCGCCTGCAGCGCCTCGACCAGCAGGTCGAACGGGGACGGGCGTCCAGGCGCACCCGCCTCCGTGTCGGACGGCTCGGCGACGGTGCCGCGGGTCTCGAAGATCGCCGCGTAATAAGCCGGCTCCTCTTCGGCGAAGGCGAGGTAGGCTTCGCCCATCCGGGTGAAGCGCTCGAGGGGCGTACCCCGGGAGGTCAGCGCCCGTGCCAGGCGGGCCGCGAGTTCCGCGAAGCCGCGCCCGGCCAGCTCTTCGAGCAGCGCATCGCGGCCGCGGAAGTGCCGATAGAGGGCGGCCGGCGTCACCCCGACCAGGCGAGCGGCATCGACCAACGCGAATCCGCCGATCCCGCGCTCGGCGATGAACCGGCGCGCGGCCTCGATCAGGGCCTCCTTGAGGTTCCCGTGGTGATAGCTTCGCCGGTCACCCGGTCCGTCTCGCCAGGGTCGCAAGTTTTCATGTCCTCTGCGCGCGCGCAGGCATTACGGTCGAGCACGACGTTTGTTTCGGTCACGAACGGGGGTCGACTGCTTGACCCGTCCTAAAAGGCGCAACACGATCGGATCGACATCGGTCGAATCGCGTCGCACCCTCTAAACGACGGGCATAGCACCGCCGCCTTCGCCACAGGGAAAACCATTCGGCATGGCTTTCGTGAGTCTGAAAGCGTGGCGCACGCGCTCGGCGGAGCGTGCCGGGATCGCGGCGCGTCTGAAGCAGGAGCTGATCGTTGCGCTCGGCCTGAGCGAGGCCGACGCGCTTGCGGTGAACGAGATCGCCTGCGCAGATCCCGGCTGCCCGGACATGGAGACCATCGTGCTTGTGATGCGGGCCGGTGCCCCCACGCGGGCATTGCGGATCCGGCGGCCGATGGACGCCGTGGACGTGCAGGACATCGCGGATCTGATCGAACAGGACCGGCTCGGCGACGCCTCTCGATGATGTGACGGGGCGGCGGCGCCGGATCCCACCTTCGGCGCCGCGTTCCGGACCCCATCGTGTAACGACACCGGGGAGGACGCCGAAAGACCATCAAGGCCCTGGCGCCGGAGGAAACGCATCATGAAGAGCCGACGCGCCGCGCTTGCGCTCGCCTGTCTCGCCCTCGCGGCTAGCCTGTCGCCGGCTCTTGCCGGTGAGGCGATGCCGTTCTCAGCCGCGTCGTTCGAGGCGGCGCAGAAGAGCGGCAAGCCGATCCTGATCGAAGTCAGCGCCCCCTGGTGCCCGATCTGCAAGACGCAGAAACCGATCCTGGCCAAGCTCGCCTCGGAGCCGCGCTTCAAGGATCTCCAGATCTTCGATATCGATTTCGACAGTCAGAAGGACCTGCTGCGGCGTCTCAATGTGCGGATGCAGAGCACGCTGATCGCCTACAAGGGCGAGACCGAGATGGGCCGTTCGGTGGGCGAGACCCAGCCGGAGTGGATCGAGGGCCTGCTGGAAAAGACGCTCTGACGGATCGATCCCGCCAGAGCTGCCCCTTCCGGTTTCGTTCAGGCAGCGTCGGGCATAGCCGGGCGGCCCGCGTCCGGTCCCGTCCGTGCGGGCTCAGACGGAGACCGACCCGGTGACGCGCACCACCAAGCCAGCCGATGCTACGCCCACCGCGATCATCGCGATCCCGGTGCGCAACGAGGTCGAGCGGATCGAGGCCTGTCTCCAGGCCATCGACGCGCAGGTCGGGCTCGCCCCAGGAAGCCTCGGGCTCGTCCTGTTCCTGAACAACTGCACCGACGGCACCGACGCCCTCGTCGCACGGCTGGCGCCGGCCCTATCGATCCCGGTGCGGGTCGCGAGCGAGGAGTTCTCCGGCGCGCATGCCGGCTGGGCGCGGCGCAAGGCAATGGATCTCGCCGCCGCCTGGCTCGGGGATGCGGGGAATATGGGGATAATCCTGTCAACCGATGCGGATAGCCGCGTTCCGCCGAACTGGGTCGTCCGCAATCGCGCCGCCATCGAGGCCGGCGCCGACGCGGTCGCCGGCCGGGTCGAACTCGACGCCGCGGAAGCCGCGCTCCTGCCGCCGTCCCTCCCTGCCCGCGGGAACCTCGAGGACATCTACGATGCCCTGATCACCGAGGCCGAAGCGCGGATCGATCCGGACCCGAACGACCCGTGGCCCTGCCACCGGACCGCGATCGGCGCGACCCTGGCGGTGACCCGGACGGCCTACCGTGCGGTCGGGGGCATGCCGGAGATCCCGCTCGGCGAGGACGGCGCGTTCATCGCCCGGCTGATCGAGCACGGCCTGCGGGTCCGGCACGCCACCGATGTCTGCGTGACGATCTCGGCGCGGCTCACCGGCCGGGCTCCCGGGGGCGTAGCCGACACGATCCGCTCCCGCTGCGAGGAACCGGACGCCCTCTGTGACGCCCGGATGGAGGTTTTTTCGCGGGTGGTGCGGCGTCATCTCTGGCGGCGGCGGTTCCGGCGTTTGCACGGCACCGGCAGCCTGCGGAGGAGTCTCGCTTGGGCGCAGGCCATCGGAATCGACCCGGCGGAGGCCGGCCGGATCGCTGCGCTCCCCCTCGGTCAGGCCATCGCGGAGGCCGAGCGCGCCAGCCCGCGTCTGGCGTATCGGCCGATCGGTCCCCGTCAGCTGCCGGGCCAGATCCGGCTCGCGCGGGTCGGCATCGTCGGGATCCGCCTGGCGCAGCGCCTCGCGCACCGGGTGCGATCGGTTGCCGGCGAGGCGGCGGCGCCTGGGCGGCCAGCCGCTGATCCGCGCGCTACGCGGATCTGATCATCCGTTCCCTTGGGCGAGGAGATCCCGGGGCGACAGACCGAAGCGCTGCCGGAAGGCCCGGCTGAACGCAGCCGCGTCGGTGAAGCCGCAACTCGCCATGATCGATGCGATCCGGGCGCCCGCCGACCGCATCATGACGATGCGGTCATGGGCGCGGTCCAGCGGCGCGTCGCGGATCGTCGCCGCGATCCCCTCCCCGCCCGAAAAGGCGGCGTAGAGGCGGCTTCGGGAGATCTGCAGGGATGCGGCCAGCGGCAGCGGGCCGAACCCTGGCTCGTGCAGGCAGCGCTGGATGTGGGCGAGGGCCAGGGAGCGCACCGCGTCGACGGACAATTCCCCGTCCTCCGTCGGCCGCCGGCCTTGGACGATGCCGCGGAGGATGTGGAGGGCGCCTTCGATCGCGATACCGGCCTGGGCTTCCGACATGGCGGAGACCGAGGTCGCGAAGGCGTCGAGATGCGCGCTCAGCAGCCCGCGCAACGGCGTGGCGCTCAGCTTCGTGCCGATGAGATCCTGCGGGTTTCCGATCTGCGCCGCAAAGATGGCGCGGGGCACCGAGAGGCGGATCTCATCGTAGCCGATGCTGCTGCCGGCAGTGCCGGGCTTGCCCGTGGCGTGGAAGGCCACGTCGCCGGCGCCCAGGAGCGCGTCGTTGCTGCCCTGCTCGATGAAGCCCCGCCCGCCCGCTACCAGCATGATTGCGATGTCGTCGTGTCCGTCGCGGCCGATATGACGCGCGGTGCGATCCACGCCCACCGGTGCGCTGACGGTGCGCAGCAGCGTCCCCCGCGCGGAGGGCGCGACCATGCGGCTGGCCGAGAAGGGGACGTCCGGATCGAACGGCGTGATGGTCGCGGCACTGAGCACCGCGTCCCGCCAGTACGCGAACGCATGCCTCGGCCCGACGGCATCCGTCGTCTGAAAGAAGATGGGGACCTTCGCCTCGACACTCACGGTGCCCTCGCCTCGCAACGCCCGAACCCGCCCAAAGCCAGCCGCGTAACGCGCGCCCGGCGGCAAGCCTACTCGGCGGTCCGCTATCAGCCCCGCCGACGCAGGAGGCGGCACGTCGTGCCACCTCAAGCCACGCTTCGGTTATGAGCCGGGCCGTTGCCCGCCACGGTGCTCGCCCCACCCTCGCGGTCAGCGTCACGGCGGCCCGGACCCAGTCAGACGACAGTCTGGGCCAGGAGGTCCCGCGGCGAGAAGCCGAAGCGTTGTCGAAAGGCGCGGCTGAAGGCGGCCGGGTCGGTGAAGCCGCAGGTCGCCATGATCGACGAGACCCGGACCCCGGCCCTGCGCATCAGGATGATCCGGTCGTGGGCCCGGTCGAGCCGCGCGTCGCGGATTGTCGCTGCGATCCCCTCCCCCCCTGAGAAGGCCGCGTAGAGGCGGCTGCGGGAGATGCGAAGGTCGGCCGCCAGAGCATCCGGGCCGAACGTCGGATCATGCAGGCGGTGTTCGATCCGCGCCAGCGCCAGGGACCGGAGGGCGTTCGCCGACAATTCGTTGTCCGCCCGGGCATTCTGGCCGTTGATGACACCCCGGAGCAGGTGGAGCGCACCTTCGACCGCGATCCCGGTCTCCGCATCCGACATCGCTTCCACCGACCCCGCGAACGCGCGCAGATACGCCGCGAAGAGTTCGTTCAGCGGGCCGGCGGCGAACTTCCTCGCTGCGAAGTCGTCGACGTTGCCGATATGCGCCAAGAAGGTCGCGCGCGGCACGGCGAGACGGATTTCCTCGTAGTCGGACAGACTCCCGCCGCCGCCCGGCCGTCCCCAGGTCTGGAAGGTGATGTCGCCGGCATTCA
Organism: Methylobacterium sp. AC315; assembly: GCF_979253755.1. Lineage (NCBI taxonomy): Bacteria > Pseudomonadati > Pseudomonadota > Alphaproteobacteria > Hyphomicrobiales > Methylobacteriaceae > Methylobacterium > Methylobacterium sp. AC315. Next base: position 188,109 of record NZ_CEEDEA010000006.1, on the reverse strand, counting down.
GCAGCGCGCCGTTGTTGCCTTGTTCGATGTAGCCGCGGCCGCGAATGACCAGCATGATGCCCATCTCGTCCCGACCGTCGCTGCGGACGTGGTGCGGCTTGCGCTCCAGGCTGAAGGGTTGGCTGATCGTCCGGAAGATCGATCCGTGCCGGGATGCCGCGATCATGCGCGAGGCCGCGAACGGGACCTCCGGGTCGAGTCGCTCCAGGTCGGTGCCAGCCATGACGGTGCTGCGCCAATAGTCGAACGCCTGTTTCGGCTCGACGGCATCCGTCGTTCCAAAAAAGATCGGGACGGTTTTCTTGGCAACCACGGCGGACCCGCCCCACAACCTTAAATTCGAGTATTGGCGATCGCTCGCCGTGCGTCTGCTGACCTAGAGTTTCAGATCCGTTCTCAAGAGGCAATAGGCGAGCAAAATCGTCACTGCGCCGCAGATCACGGCGGAAGGAAACCCTTTCCGGACCTGAAACTCCTTGTCGCGTCAGTTAAAAGTAGACGCAAAACCCTCGACGATTTCCGAAAATCGCCGACCGTTACAGGTCACCGTTGCCGCCCAAATCTCATCACATGGCATCCCTCGTGCGCGTCGCCCGGACGACGAGATCAAGAACAGTGGTCCCTGGCCGCCGCCCGATCCTGTCCGTCGACGCGGCATCGGAGATCGATCTAGCGCCGCCGCAGGCTGTGCGATGTGCGGATCGATCCCGGCTGACGACCGAGAAAGCCATGCGGATGGATTTGACCTGCCGTCCTGCCGAGACGGCAGGTCAATTGCCGCATAGAGAATTCCACGGCGGCATCCCGACGCGCGATGTCGATCGATCCCACTTCCGGCCGACCGGAGCCGGCTTCGATTCGCTTCAGTGGCCGCCGGGCGGAGTTTGGGCGTCATCGCGTGCGGTCTCGGCATCGGCGAAGCGCAGGACCACGGCCCGGCCCGATGCGGGCGGGCTCGTCAGGGTGCCGCGGAACCGCGCGGTCTCGGCCATCCCGAGCACGGCCCGCGGCGGCGCGACCGGGAAGGATCGGATCACGCGTCCGGCGGCGTCGCGGATCTCGGCGCTCAGCGCCGCCACCGGTACGTCGGTCCGGGCGACTCCGACGAGGTCACCCTCGATCACAAGTTCCGCCGGACGGCCATCCTCGGCCGGATTCCTGAAGGCCACGACATCCCGGATCTCGATGCCGCGGAGGTTCACCGGCAAGCCGACCCGGGCGAACAGGGCGGCGGCCTGCGGGACCGCCCGGACCACGCTGGCACGGGCGAGGCAGATCAGAGGCACGGCCGCCAGCAAGGTCAGCCCGACGGCGAGGGATGGCGACAGGCCCTGAACGCTGCGCCAGCCCTTGGCGCGGTCGGCTCGCGGCGATGCGCGCCGGCGGGCTCGTGGTGGCTCAGGCACGTCGGTGGCCGCCCGGACCGTGGCGGAGGCTTCTTGCCAGGCTGCGTCGGCGACCGGATCGGGCTCCGCCTCAGCCCGCTCGGCCAACTCGGCCTCGTGACCGGCCAGTACGTCGGCGGGGGTGATGAACCAGGTTTCGCGGCAGGCGGCGCAGCGGACCGAGCGGCCCTCCATGCCGACCTTGCCGGCATCGAGCCGGTATTCGCTGGCGCAGCTCGGGCAGACGATCAGCATACGCGGGCCATTCGCTCAGGGCGCTCGCCTCCGGTCCGGCGGGCAGGTACCGTTCGGGATCGCATCCCCCGTCCGATCGTCCAGGTTAGAGCCGGACGGCAAAATCAGTTGAGAAAGCGTGGCCGAAGAGGGTTAAGCGTCAGTGAAAGCTGACCGGCCTTGAAAACGCCCGCCCATCCGGCGATTTCGGCACCTTGGATCGGCGAAACCCGGCACGGCTTTGAACGTACAGGCGAGCATGAAGAGCCTGCTGCCCGGCGCGGAGCGGCCGGTGGTGCAGTTCGAGAACGTCGGCATGCGCTACGGCCTCGGGCCGGAGGTGCTGTCGGACGTGAGTTTCCGGATCGCGCCGCGTTCGTTCCAGTTCCTCACCGGGCCGTCGGGCGCCGGCAAGACGACGCTGCTGCGCCTGATCCTGCTGTCGGTGCGCCCGACCCGCGGCCTCGTCTCGATCTTCGGCGAGGAGGTCAGCGGCATCTCCGCGAAGGCGCTTACCGGACTGCGGCGGCGTATGGGGGTTGTGTTCCAGGATTTCCGCCTGCTCGATCACCTCACCACCTACGAGAACGTGGCGCTGCCGCTCCGCGTCCAGGGCCGGTCGGAGACCAGCTACCGCGCCGAGGTGGTGGAGTTGCTGCGCTGGGTCGGCCTCGGGGAGCGCATGCACGCCCTGCCGCCCCTCCTGTCGGGCGGGGAGAAGCAGCGCGCGGCCATCGCCCGGGCGCTGATCGCCCGGCCGGACCTGCTGCTCGCGGACGAACCCACCGGCAACGTCGATCCCGGGCTGGGGCGCCGCCTGCTGCGACTGTTCCTTGAATTAAACAAGCTCGGGACCTCGGTGATCATCGCGACCCACGATTTCGGCATCATGGACGCCGTCGACGCCCGCCGCATGGTGCTGGGCGAAGGCGGGCTGCGGATCGAGGAATGAGCGCCCCCGCGACGGCCCGGCCCAAACCAGCTTCCGCGTCCGGCCCGGCGGATCCGGTCCTGCCCACGGGCCTGCGCCGCAACGCCGCCCTGGTCCCCACCGACACCGCGGCCGGGCGGTCGCTGGCGGCCGTCATCGCGATCCTGACCTTCCTGGCGGGCCTCTGTGCGGGCGCCGCCGAAATCGTCGCCACGAATGCCGGGCAATGGCAGGGCGACGTCGCCCAGGAAGTCACGATCCAGGTACGGCCCGGCCCCGGCCGGGAAGTCGACGCCGACGTCGCCCGGGCCGAGACCATCGCCAAGTCCGAACCCGGGATCGCCGAAGCGCGGGTGTTCTCCAAGGCGGAGGCCGAGCGGCTTCTGGAACCCTGGCTCGGCAGCGGGCTCGATCTGTCGGACCTGCCTGTCCCGCGCCTGATCGCACTCAAGCTCGCCGACAACCGGAGCGCGGACCTGAAGCGCTTGCGTACCCGTCTGACCGAGGCGCTGCCCGGGGTGGCGAGCCTCGACGACCACGCGCTCTGGCTCCAACGGCTCTCGACGGCGGCCAACGCGTTCGTGGGCATCGGCATCGGGATGGTGGTGCTGGTGCTGGTCGCCACCGGTCTAGCCGTCACCTTCGCGACGCGGGGTGCCATGGCGGGCAACCGCGAGGTGGTGGAGGTGCTTCACTTCGTCGGTGCCGACGACGACTACATCGCCCGCGCGTTCCAGCGCCGGTTCTTCGGGCTGGGTCTACGCGGGGGTGCGATCGGTGCCGGCCTGGCGATCCTGGCTTTCGCGATCGCCGGACTGCTGGCCCGGGCGGCCCGGTCCGGCCCGGCCGGACAGGAGGTCGAAGCCCTGTTCGGCGCCGTCCAGGTCGGGCTGCGCGGTTATGCCAGCGTGATCCTGATTGGCGTGATTGCCTCGCTGGTCACGGGGATCGTCTCGCGGATCACCGTCCGGCGCTTCCTGTCCTGACCGCGTAACAACATGGCCATGCAGGGGAAACAGGGGGTCGTGGCAAACCGTTAAGGGTTGGGAAAGGTTATCGCGGCGGTGTGGATGGGGTCGATCGGGCCGCCTCCGGGCCGCCGCATTCGGCGCCGATCCTCCGGAGGATGACCACGCGGATGCAACGCGCACCGGCCCCCTACCCGACCGACGCCCTCGGTTGGGCCTGGAACGAGCGGGTTCTCCCGCGCCGCGGTCCCGCACCGGCGCGGTCGCATCCCCGGCACCGGCTCGCCGTCTGGGTTTGCGGACTTGCCGCCTGCGCCGGCAGCCTGGCCCTCTTCGTCGGCTTCCTGGTCTTCGTCAGCGCGCTGGCCCGGCACGAGCGGAGCCCGGCCGATCGGGCCGACGGGATCGTTGCGTTAACCGGTGGGGTGCAGCGGATCGGCGACGCAATCGATTTGCTGGCCGGCGGCTACGGGCGACGCCTTCTCATCACCGGTGTCAACGAGCGCACGAGCCGCGACGAGATCACCCGGCTGAACCCGACCCAGCGCGCCCTGATCGCCTGCTGCGTCGATCTCGACTACAGGGCCCGCAACACCATCGGCAATGCTATTGAGACCCGTCGCTGGATGCGGGCGCACCGCTTCAACACCGTCGCGGTGGTGACCTCGAACTACCACATGCCGCGCACGCTCATCGAGCTCGACCACGCGCTCCAGGACAGCGACCGCGTCCTGCCGCATCCGGTCGTAACCGAGGGTCTGGATGCCGACCGCTGGTGGCGGAGCCCGCCCACGGCCAGGCTCCTCGCCTCCGAATACGTGAAGTTCCTGGCGAGCTGGGTCCGCACCCGCTTCGAGGACGATCCGGAGCGCTCCCGGGCGGCGATCCTGATCGGCCGCGGCAAACCGGTGAAGATGGTGGCCGAGCCGCTGATGATGCGCGGACTCGATTGAGATTTTCGGATGACGATCCGTCGTCCGATCTACCGAGCCGGCCGTGTCCTAGCGCGGCCCCGCAGGCGAGCCCCCGAATCGGGAGCCGCCGACAGGGCAAGACCTGGATTTATTGTGACCAAGGATCCGTGGCTCCGCTGCGCGGACCCGGACTGACAGGGTCGATGGTCGAGCGAGAGTAGAAGCGGCGACGATAAACCGGGCGCTTAATCGCGAGGCCAGACCTCAATGCGCGCCGCAGCGCGCTTTGATTGCCGCCGAGAACTCTCGGTCCGAGCCTTGCACCTGGGCGAGGCTCCGGGCACGCTCGGAACCCGAGAGGCAGCGTCCGTAAACGCTCGCGACCCGGCGCATCGTGTCGACGTGGCGGCGCCAGATGCGGCAGTTCTTGGCATCGTCGCCATCCGCCTGTTCGAGTTGCTCCAGGGCCTGACGCTGCATCGACTGGGCCACCAGGACATCCCGGCCGCAGGTGGCTTCACCCTGCGCCTGCGCGACGCTGGGCAGCACCCCGAGGATCACCAGGATCGCGGCGACACGGAACATCGGCATCAGGCGGCCTGCGGCGCCGTCGAGCGGGTGAGCAAAGCATAGAGCGCGCTGGCATCGCGGGCGGCGCGGATATGGTTGAGCATGCCGGGCTCGCGAAGAACCCGGGCGACCTGGGCCAGCGCCTTCAGGTGATCGGCACCCGCGCCTTCGGGGGCGAGCAGCAGGAACGCGATGTCCACCGGCTGTCCGTCCAGGGCCTCGAAATCCACCGGGCGGTCGAACCGGGCGAACAGGCCGAACAACCGGTCGAGCCCCGGCAGCTTGCCATGCGGTATCGCCACGCCGTCGCCGATTCCGGTCGAGCCGAGGCGCTCGCGCTGGAGCAGCGTATCGAACACAGGTCGCTCGTCGAGCGCCGGCAGCCGGCGCACGGCTTGCGCCGCGAGCTCCTGAAGCACCTGCTTCTTGGCCCGCGCGCGCAGCGACTGCACGACCGATTCGGGGTCGAGGAATTCCAGAATTGGCATCGATCGACCGTTGCCCCGTCACCCATCCACGTCGGAACGGGCCTCGTCGCCGAGGCGTATCGGATGACGCCCCTGACTATCAATGGGCCGGAGAACGGGCCGGTTCCGGCTCCGTTCCTCCCGGTCCACACACGTCAGTCGACGGCGCCCGGCGGGTCCACCCAGCCGATCGCACCATCGCTGCGCCGGTATACGACGTTGACGCGTCCGGTGCCAGCGTGGACGAACACAACCACTGGGGATCCCGTCATGTCGAGCGCGGTCACCGCCTCGCCGATGGTCCGACGCTGCAGGGTCTTGGTGCTCTCGGCCACGATCGGCGGGTGGGCATCGCCGTCCTCCGGCTCGTCCTCGTCCACCTCGTCCGGCGGGGCGAACACCGCGTAGGCGGCCTCGATCGCCGCGGGATCGTTGGGGCCGGTGGCGTGCTGCTTCAACCGATGCTTGTAGCGGCGCAGGCGCGTCTCGAGCTTGTCGGCGGTCTGCTCGAAGCTCGACCGCGCGTCGTGGGCGACGCCGACCGCCTCGATGGTCAGCCCCGACACGAGGTGCAGGACGCAATCCGTGCGGTAGGCCGTTCCGTCGCGCCGGAGCGTGACGTGGCCGGTGCAGGAATCGCTCATGTGCGAGTCGAGATACTTCGTCAAAGTCGCGGACATCCGCTCATCGACACGGCCGCGCAGACTCTCTCCGAGATCCACGCCGTGGCCTGTGACCCGCAACGATCCCATGCTTCCTCCCCCGTGCGATTCAGTCCCAAGAATTAGAGAGCCGGCTTGCTCTAAGTCAACGGACTCGCGCCCGTTCCGTCGGGGTCGCGGCTTAACCCTGGGTTCAGCCGGCCTCCCGGTATACAGGCACCGTTCCGACACCTGAGATGCAGGCCCGCATGACCACCGCCGACGGATTCGCCGCCGCCCCCACCCGCCGTGCCCTGTTGGCCGGAGCCGTGGGTATCGCCGCGGGATCCCTGCCGGCGATCGCGCGCGCGGCCGAGCCGGCCGGCGCCAACCCGGCGACGACCCTGCCGGGTGCCGGCGCGCCGTTCGAGGCCGGGACCCTCGCCGACATCGCCCGCGCCCGGGCCGCCGCGCCTTACGTGGCGCCGAAGACCGACGACGTGCCGGCGGTGCTGAAGGGGTTGTCCCGGGACGCCTACGAGGCGATCCACCCGGTGCCCGGCCGCGCGGTCTGGGCCGGCCGGGACTTCGGCTACGAGATCGAGCCGCTGCTGCGCGGGTCGATCTTCGACACGCCGGTGTCCCTCTTCGTCGTCGAGAACGGGCTGGTGCAGCCGATCGCCTACGACAGGGACAGCCTGATCGCCGCCAACATCGCCCTGCCGGAGCTGAACGCCGACACCGCCTTCTCGGGGTTCCGCCTGCGCGCCCGCTTCGGCGACGGGACCGAGTTGTCGAACTTCGCGCTGTTCCAGGGCGCCTCGTTCTTCCGCCTGGTGGCCGAGGGCCAGGATTTCGGCATCAACGCCCGGGCGCTCGCCCTGCGACCGGCCGATTCCCGCGGCGAGGAATTCCCGCTGTTCCGCGCCCTGTTCATCGAGGTACCAGAGCCCGGGCGGCCGATCGTCGTCCACGCGCTGGTCGAGTCGGAATCGGCCGCCGCCGCGTTCAAGCTCACGTTGACGCCGGGCCGCGAGGCCTCCGTGGCCGGGATCGACGGCACCGTGTTCGCCCGGGCCGAGCTCGACCATATCGGCCTCGGCGGCATGCAGGGCAGCTACCTGTTCGGGCCGCTCGACCGGCAGAAGGTCGACGACCTGCGCGCCGCCGCCTTCTCGGTGGAGGGGCTGGCGATCCGCAACGGCTACGGCGAGCCGATCTGGCGCCCGGTGCACAATCCCGAGGCGCTGCAGGTCTCGGCCTTCCTGGACCGGGGGCCGAAGGGTTTCGGCCTGATGCAGCGCGCCCGCTCGTACGACGACTTCGAAGACGACCGCCGGCGCTGGGAGCGGCGCCCGTCCCTGTGGATCGAGCCGCAGGACGATTGGAGCGAGGGGGCCGTGACGCTTCTCGAAATCCCGAGCGATTCCGAGCTGAACGAGAACGTGTTCGCCTACTGGCGCCCGAAGGCAAAGCTCGCCAAGGGCGGCGAGATGCGCTTCCTCTGCCGCCAGCACTGGTCCAGGGGATGGCCCGATCCGCTACCCCCCGAACTCGCCCGGGTGAAGGATAGCCGGTGCGGCCACGGCAGCACCGGCAACCGGCGCCTGTTCGCGGTCGATTTCGAGGGTGACGGGCTGACCCGGCCCGAGGAGATCGAGGTGGCGCTCAGCGCCTCCGCCGGGACGATCACCCGGCAGGACCGGTTCTCCTATCCCGAGCGCCGGACCCTGCGGGTGCTGTTCGAGCTCGATCCCGGCAGCGAGCGGGCGAGCGAATTGCGTCTCGGACTCCGGCGCGGCCAGGAGCGGGCCAGCGAGACCTGGCTGTTCCGCTGGACGCCGTAATTTTTCGTCGCCCATCATCCCGAGGATCACACCCGACCGTGCGCCTGGACGAGACCACCACGTTGACGCCGCCCGCATCCAGCCCGGATGCCGGGACCGCGCGCCCCGACAAGATTGCTGCGATGCCGCCCGAGGCGCCCCTGGCGATGCCGGTGCAGGACCTCTCCAGCTGGGACCGCGCGGCCGGCCACCGGCCGACGCGGCCGCAGAAAAGCCCGTGGGCGGCCCGGCTATTCGTGTTCGGCGGCGCGCTGGCGCTGACCGGTTTCGGCGGATGGCAGATGGTCGAGACCGTGTCGGTTTCGGGCAGCCCGACCGCCCTGCAGCTCGTCCTGGTCGTGCTGTTCTGCCTGACCTTCTCGTGGATCGCGCTGGCCTTCACCAACGGGCTGCTCGGCTTCGCGACGCTCCTGCGCCAGCCGCGTCCGGCCCCGGTCCCGACTGCGCTGCACACCCGCACCGCCGTGCTGATGCCGGTCTACAACGAGGCCACGGCCCGAACCTTTGCCGGCGTCGAGGCCATGCGCGAAGCCGTGGAGGCCACTGGCCTGGGCGGCCATTTCGACTGGTTCGTGCTCTCCGATTCGACGCAAGCCGACGCCTGGATCGCCGAGGAGCGCGCCTTCCTCGACCTGCGCCACCGCCTCGGCCCGGATGCCCGGCTGTACTACCGGCATCGGCCGAAGAACCATCACCGCAAGGCCGGCAATATCGGCGACTTCGTCACCCGCTGGGGCGGCCACTACGACCACATGCTGGTTCTCGACGCCGACAGCCTGATGAGCGGTCCGGCCGTGGTGGCACTCGCGGCCGCCATGGAGGCCGACCCGGATTCGGGCATCGTCCAGACGCTGCCGCTGATCATCAACCGCAACACCCTGTTCGCCCGTCTCCAGCAATTCGCCGCCCGGATCTACGGGCCGGTGATCGCCGCCGGGCTGTCTGCTTGGTCGGGTCGCGACGGCAATTACTGGGGCCACAACGCGATCATCCGCACGCGGGCGTTCGCCCAGGCCTGCGGGCTGCCGGACCTGCCGGGCAAGCCGCCCTTCGGCGGCCACATCCTGTCCCACGACTTCGTCGAGGCCGCTCTGATCCGCCGCGCCGGCTGGGCGGTCTACATGCTGCCGCAACTGCCCGGCTCCTACGAGGAGAGCCCGCCTTCATTGATCGACGTGGCGGTCCGCGATCGCCGCTGGGCACAGGGCAACCTGCAGCATGCCCGGGTGATCGGGGCGGCCGGCCTGCACCCGGCCACGCGCCAGCACTTCGCCACCGGTATCGCCGGCTACCTCGCCTCCCCGCTCTGGCTGTGCCAGCTCGTGGTTGGTATCCTCCTAGTCCTGCAGACCGCCACGGAGCGGCCGGACTATTTCGGCGGCGCCGGGTTCTCGCCGGTCTTCCCGCGATTCGACCCCGTTCGCGCACTCCAGCTGTTCGGCTTGACCATGGCGGTCCTGCTGGCCCCGAAGCTCCTGGGCCTGATCGTGGCCCTCCTCGATGGGCCGGTGCGCCGGGCCTGCGGCGGCGCCGGCCGGCTGATCCTGTCGAGCCTGGTGGAGGTCCTGCTGTCGGCCCTGGTGGCGCCGGTGGCCATGGTGATCCAGTCCGGCTCGGTGATGGGCATCCTGCTCGGGCGCGACACCGGCTGGAACCCGCAGCGCCGTGACGACGGCTCGATCCCGATGCGCGACATCGTCGCCCGCCATCGCTGGCATACGGCGCTCGGCCTGGTCGCCGGCATCGCAGCCTTCGCGCTCGCGACCTCGCTGTTCCTCTGGATGAGCCCGACGATCCTGGGCTTGGTCTTGGCGATCCCGATCTCCTGGGCCAGCGGCCAGCTCGGCCTCGGGTTGGCACTCAAGAGCCGTCGTCTGCTCGCGACCCCCGAGGAGGCGACCCCGCCGGAGATCGCCGTCCGGGCCGGCATCCTGGCGGCCCGCAACGCCGCACAGGGCCTCGACGAGGCCGACGCGCTGAGCGCGCTCCACGCCGATCCGGTACTGGCCGAGGCCCATGCCCGCATGCTCCCCGTCGGGCTGTCACGGCCCCGAGGGGCCATCGACCCCGACCAGACCCTGGCCACCGCCAAGATCTGCGAGGCCGCAACCGTGGCGGAGGCTCGGGCCTGGCTGTCTCCGAAGGAACGCACGGCGCTGCTTCACGACCGCGCCCTCCTCGACCGTCTGGTACGTCTGGATCAGGCCAGCACCGGGGAGTGACCGATGGGGCTCTGGAAGGCGGATGCTTCGGGCTTATAGTCCTGAAGCACCCGCCCACAGATACCTATCGCCGCACAGGCGGCGACAACGCGCTGCGTTACTGGTAGCGTCGAGTATCGCCGGCTGACTGCACGAGCGCCGGTGGCTGAGAGACTCGTCTGGACTCCCGCTCGAACTGCACGGGGGTTTGCCGATGCCGCGCTACTACTTTCACTACCAGGATCACGTGACCAGCCTCGATGAGGACGGTCTGGAGCTTGCGGACCAGCACGCAGCTCGCGTCCAGGCGGTGGTCGCCGCCGCCGAAATGCTGAAGGATCTCGGCGGGACATTCTGGGACAGCCCGAATTGGCGGTTCTGGGTCACGGACGAGAGCGGTGCGGAGGTGTGCGCCCTGCGGATCGCGCCCGGCTAGAACCGTTCTCGAACGGTGGCCGCAGGCCTTCGGGACAAGACGATGCGGATCAATCGGACCGATCTCGCCGACCTTGGAACCTTCGTCGCCATCGCGCGCCACCGTAGCTTCAGACGGGCGGGCCTCGCGCTTGGCGTCAGCGCGTCTGCCTTGAGTCACGCACTCAAGGCGATGGAGGCACGCCTCGGCGTGCGCCTCGTCAACCGCACCAGCCGGAGCGTGACCCTGACCGCGGCTGGAGAGGATCTGCTCGCTTCGCTGGACGCACCGTTCGCGGCGATCGGAAGCGCCCTCGACGTGCTCAACCGGCACCGTGAGCCGACCGAGGCCACGGGGCGGATCCGCCTCAACGTGCTCGAACATGCGAGCACGCTCCTGCTTGCCCCGGTTCTACCCCTGTTCCACGCGCGTCATCCGCAGGTGGAGATCGACGTCCGGGTGTCCAACGAGCTGCTCGACGTCGTGGAGACCGGGGCCGATGCGGGCATCCGCTATGGCGGAACGGTGCCCCAGGACATGGTCGCGCAACGCCTGTCGGCCGATCTGCGCTGGGTGGTGGTCGGCGCTCCTGGCTATCTCGACCGGCACGGAACGCCCGATCATCCGTCCGACCTCTTGGCACACCGGTGCCTGCGCATTCGCCTCGGCGACGAGAGCCTCTACCGGTGGGAGTTCGAGAAGGGGTCCGAGGCGTTCGCGATCGACGTTCCGGGCGTGGTGACGATCGACAACACGCACTTCGCCCTCACGCTCGCGGTGGCAGGTGGTGGCCTCGCGTATCTTCCAGAGCCCTGCGTCGGACCCGCCGTGGCCCGAGGCGAGCTGCGGATCGTGCTGGCGGACTGGGTCCCGACGGGTGCGGGCTTCCACCTCTACTATCCCGGACGCCGCCAGCTCCCGACTGGATTGCGGCTCCTCCTGGACCTGATCCGCGCAGTGAAACCGCTCGGCCTGTAGAGGCCGCGCCGCCCGGCGATGAGTTCGACTCATCGTTCCGATGAGGAAGGGACGGCTGACCGGCGACCCGCGCGGGGTCTAGGTCAGGCACCTCATCGAGGTCAGCGGAAAGATCGAGACATGCGCCGTTTCACCGGAAAGGTCGCCTTCATCACGGGTGCTGCCAGCGGCATCGGCCGCGCCGCCGCGCTCGCCTTTGCGCAGGAGGGCGCGCGCGTCGCGATCACCGACCGCATGGAGGCTCCGCTGGAACAGGTTCGCGGCGCAATCGAAGCGGGCGGCGGCGAAGTGCTGGCGATCCGGTGCGACGTGTCAGTGCCGGAGGACGTGGAAAACGCGGTGGCCGGCACGGTCGAGCGGTTCGGCCGGCTCGACTGCGCCTTCAACAACGCGGGCGTCGAGAACACGGCCGCTCCGGTCCACCGGATCGACCTCGACGCGTGGGACCGGATCCTCGCCATCAACCTGCGCGGCACGTTCATGTGCATGAAGCAGGAGATCGCGCAGATGCTGCGCCAGGGCGGCGGCGTGGTGGTCAACACCGCGTCCGGCGCGGGCATCCGGGGCGTCGCGGGTGGGGCGAGCTACGCCGCGTCCAAGCATGCTTTGATCGGGCTGACCAAGTCGGCCGCCCTCGATTACGCGAAATCGAACATCCGGGTGAACGCCGTCCTGCCTGGGAACATCGAGACGCCGATGATGGACCGTTTCACCGGTGGCGATATCCAGAAGGCAATCGACCTCGAGCCGGTCGGGCGGCTCGGCAAGCCTGAGGAGATCGCGGAAGCCGTCCTGTGGATGTGCTCCGACCTCGGCGCGTTCGTGACCGGTGCGTCGATTTCCGTCGATGGCGGTTGGTCGCTCTGAGGAACGGTTTCGAGACGACGGAGGATCGATCGAATGGACATCAAGCGCAGCGGAAGCCAGCCTTCGGGCCCGGGACCCTCCGAGTGGTTCACCGGGACGGTACGGATCGACCCACTCCACAATGCGCCCGATCCCGCACGCGTCGCCATGGCGAGCGTGACCTTCGAGCCGGGTGCGCGGACCGCGTGGCACACGCACCCTCTCGGCCAGACGCTGATCGTGACTTTCGGGCGCGGTTGGGTCCAGCGCGAGGGCGGTCCCATCGCGGAGGTCGCGCCGGGCGACGTTGTCTGGTTCGAGCCCGGTGAGAGGCACTGGCACGGTGCCACGGCGACGACGGCGATGACCCATATCGCCATCCAGGAGCGGCTGGACGGTCAGGCCGTGACGTGGCTGGAACAGGTGAGCGACGACACGTTTCACGGCTCGTGACGCGGTAGCCCGCATCACGGTCGGAGGCACTTGCAGTGGAGCGCCCACTCCGACCCGCTCGCCGACGCAGGACCGCGCCCCACATCCGCGGCGGCACATTCGGAATGGCCCGCGTGAGGGCTGATTAACCATTCAGGACCTAGGGTCGGGTCAGCCCAAACGGAGCTGTCCATGACTCTGGTGTTCGCGATCCTCCTGCTGCCCCTGGCCCTCGCCATCGTGCTGGCCCGGGGAGAGCCGGTGCGCACCATCAGCTGCCTCGGCGCCATGGGCGTTGGCTGCTTCATCGCCTGCTGGAGCGTGATGGGATTGCTGCGTCACCGCGCCTGACGCCCGGCGCGCTACAGGAAGCCGCCGGACCGGGGAGCGCCGGCGAGATGCCGCCCGGCCCGGGCCACGAGCTGGGCGAACGCCATCGCGGCCGCCGTGGCCTGCGCCTGAGACGGGAAGTCCCGCCGCGACTCGGCCACGGGCTCCTCGGTCTCGTCCATGAGAACCCAGGTCCACTGCGTCCGGTCGGTGGCGCGAATCTCGAAGCGCACGGGCTGCTCGCCAGTCCAGAACAAGCGGACCCGATTCCGGCACCAATCGACGACGGGGTGATGACGGGTTGCGGCGGATCAATGGACGACCGGGTCAGCCTCATACCTTGGGTCATCCGCAGCGCCATCGGAGATGTTTTCGCGGCGACGGCGCTGGACATGTTTCGGGATACCGTAGAGCCGCTGCCACTCTGCCGTTCGATCGCAAAACCATCGTCGTAATCACGCGTCCCGAACTTGATCCCCCCCTTCGGCGCGGGTGTGCCCCGATGGCGGGGCACACCCTTAAAGACCGTCAGAGCCGCGGCCGATGAAGGCAGGCGCCTGCCCGGCACCTTGCATCCGACCGCGCGGCGGCTATGGCAGGGCCCCGCCCTTCGCCCGCCGGAGCCCGCATGACATCCGTGAACGCGCTGATCGCCCAGGAACTCGGGGTCGGGGAGGCGCAGGTCGCCGCAGCCGTGGCGCTCCTCGACGGCGGTGCGACGGTTCCGTTCATCGCACGCTACCGGAAGGAAAATACCGGGGGGCTCGACGACACGCAGTTGCGCAAGCTCGACGAGCGGCTGGTCTACCTGCGCGACCTCAACGACCGCCGGGCCGCCATCGTGGCGAGCGTGCGCGCCCAGGGGAAGCTGACCCCGGCGCTCGCCGCCGCCCTCGACGCTGCCGACACCAAGGCGCGCCTCGAAGACCTCTACCTGCCGTTCAAGCCGAAGCGCCGCTCCAAGGCGCAGACGGCCCGGGAGGCCGGGCTCGAGCCTCTGGCCCAGACCCTGCTGACCAAGCCCGACACCGCCCCCGAGCGCGCAGCTGCGGCGTTCGTGTCCGCCGAGACGGGCATCGCCGACACCGAAGCCGCCCTGGAGGGCGCCAGGGCGATCCTGATCGAGCACCTCGCGGAGGATGCCGATCTGGTCGGCCGCTTACGCGCGGATTTCTGGCGGAGCGGCCAGCTAACGTCGAAGATCCGCAAGGGTAAGGCCGCGGAAGGCGCGAAGTTCTCGGATTACTTCGAATGGAGCGAGCGCCTCGAGCGGATGCCTTCGCACAGGATCCTGGCGATCTTTCGCGGAGAACGTGAGGGCATCCTGGACGTCGCCCTCACCGCCGACGGTGAGGAATCTGAGCCCGGCCGCCCCGGCCCGTTCGAGACCGCGATCTGCAGCCGGCACCGCATCGCCGCGCGGGGCCGGCCGGCCGATGCCTGGCTGCTGGACGTCGTGCGGGTCGCCTGGCGCACCAAGATTCGCACCGGGATCAAGCAGGATCTGCGGACCCGACTGTTCGAGCGCGCCGAGGACGAGGCCGTGAAGGTCTTCGCCGGCAATCTGAAGGATCTTCTGCTCGCAGCCCCCGCGGGCGGCCGGGCGACATTGGGGCTCGATCCGGGCTACCGGAACGGCGTGAAGGTCGCGGTCGCGGACCGGACCGGGCGAATCGTGGCGGTGGAGACCACCTATCCGCACGAGCCGCAGCGGCGCTGGAAGGAGGCGGTCGCGAGCCTCGGACGCCTCTGCCGCACGCACAAGGTCGAGTTGATCGCCATCGGCAACGGCACAGCTTCCCGGGAGACCGAGCGGCTCGCCTCCGAGATCGTGGCGGCCAATCCTGACCTGACGCTCGCCAAGGTCACGGTGTCGGAGGCCGGCGCCTCGGTCTACTCGGCCTCGGAGATCGCCTCACGGGAACTGCCCGACCTCGACGTGTCCCATCGCGGCGCCGCGTCGATCGCCCGCCGACTGCAGGATCCCCTCGCCGAACTGGTGAAGATCGACCCGAAATCGATCGGAGTCGGGCAGTACCAGCACGACATCAGCGAGACGAAGCTGTCGCGGCAGCTCTCGGCGGTGGTCGAGGACGCGGTGAACGCGGTGGGCGTCGATGTGAATACCGCCTCCCCGGCCCTGCTCGCGCAGGTCTCCGGCCTCGGTACGTCGATGGCCGACAGGATCGTGGCGCATCGCGACGCGAACGGCGCGTTCCGGACGCGCACGGCGCTCAAGGCGGTCCAGGGTCTCGGACCCAAGACGTTCGAGTTGGCTGCCGGCTTCCTACGCATCCAGGGCGGGGACGATCCCCTCGATGCCTCGGGCGTCCATCCGGAATCCTACCCGGTGGTGCGGCGGATTTTGCAGGCGACCAAGAGCGACATCCGGGTGCTGCTGGGCAATGCCGCGACCCTGAGCCAGCTTTCCCCCGAAACCTTCGCGGATGCGCGCTTCGGCACCCCCACCGTGCGCGACATCATCAGCGAGCTGGAGAAGCCCGGCCGCGATCCGCGTCCGGCCTTCCGGACGGCGAGCTTCGAGGAGGGCGTCGAGAGCATCGGCGACCTCCGCCCCGGCATGCAGCTCGAAGGCGTCGTTACGAACGTCGCGGCCTTCGGCGCCTTCGTGGATATCGGCGTCCATCAGGACGGTCTCGTCCACATCTCCGCGATGGCGCGCCGTCGCATCGCCTCTCCTACCGAGGTGGTCCGGACCGGCGAGGTAGTCCGGGTGCTGGTGCTCAGCGTCGACGTTCCGCGCAAGCGCATCGCCCTGTCGATGCGGCTCGATGATCCGATCGAGCCCGGCCCGCCGGTGCGGCGTCCCAGCGATCCGTCGCCGGACCCGAAGCGGATGCGCTCCGGTCCGCCCGTGGAGACGGGCGGCGCCCTCGCGGACGCGCTCCGCCGGGCGGGGGCGACACCCGGCAAGCGAACCTGACGTCGTCCGCATCCGGACAGAACCGGACGCGGTACAAACGGAAACGGCCGGGGCGAGGCCCCGGCCGTTCCGATCGTGCGTGAGACGAGGCTTACCGCAGGAGCTGCAGGATGCCCTGCTGCGCCTGGTTCGCCAGCGACAGGGCCGAGATGCCCAGCGACTGACGGGTAGACAGGGCCTGCGAGTTCGCAGCCTCCTGGTTCAGATCAGCCGAGGTCAGGTTCGACGCGCCGGTATCGAGCACGTTGATCAGGTTCTTGCTGAAGTCCTGACGGTTCTGCACCACCGACAGGTTCGAACCGAAGGTCGAGGCGTCGGTACGCAGCTGGCTGGAGGCGGTCGTCAGCTTGCCCAGCGTCGTGTTGATGTCGGAATTGAGCAGGAAGTTGCCCTGCCCGATCGTCGACGTCTTCGCCGAGCTGCTGGTGATCGAGGTCAACCCCAGACCGCTCGAGGTCTCGTCGGTCGCGCTGACCGTGAGGTTCGAGTTGCCCTTCGGGTTGAAGTTGATCGTCAGGTTGTTGTTGTCGCCCTTGCCGTTGATTAGGTTCGTGCCGTTGAAGCTCGAATCGCCGGCCAGCTGATCGATCTGGGTCAGCAGGCTGTTGTACTGCGAGGCGAGCGTCGCCCGGGCCGTCACACCCGACACGCTGAGGTCCGAGCTCTGGCCGGCTGCGGCGGTGGTGCCGTAGGTCGGGCCGGAGGACGCCGTGCCGCCCGAGAAGCCGAGTGCGGTCTGGTCGGCCGAAGTCTTGAATTCCACGTCCGAGGACGCGTTCATCACGATCTTGGTGCCGTCCGTGCTCTTCGAGAAGCTGCCGGCGCCGACCGCGGTGTTGAGCTTGGTCAGGGCCTGGTCGAGGGTGTCGGTCGAGGCCAGCGCGACGGTGGTCGCGGAGCCGTTGACGTAGAGGTTCAAGGTGGTGGCGGCGGCTGGGGCCGAGTAGGCAGTCGAGGCGGTACCGGTGGTGGTGATCTGGGTGGACAGCGCCTGGTTGGCGACCGACTTGGCCTGATCGACCAGCTTCTGGATCGAGGTGATGCCCTGGTTGGCGGCCTGGATCGACTGGATCCCGTTCGAGATACCGTCGAGCAGGTTGCCGAGGTCACCCGAGCGCTGGCTGAGGGACTGCGAGGTGAAGAAGCTCACCGGGTTGTCGAGCGCCGAGGAAACCTTCAGGCCGGTGGAGAGCCGGTTCTGGGTGGTCGCGGTCAGCGAGGCCGTATCCTGCAGCGAGAGCAGGTTCTGGCGGGTGGCGGCGGTGAGGGTGACGTTGGAAGACATCGGGACGATCCTTTTGATCGAGAAGCCGTCTTATTGGCGGCTCCTGCGATCTATCGTCCAATCGCTTGCCGAGCAATTAATTCGATCTCTGAAAAAATGTTTCCGTGCGGCATGGTTAAAAATATTGATCCGACACTGATCAAACGCACTGTTTTTGGACCAACAGGTCGAATACTTTGGCCTGCAGAACCAAATATCGAAATCGTTACGGTGAAACGCACTTCTTTCTAGCAGTTATTTTCACAGTAGCATTTGTTTTCGCAAATCGATACGGCGCAGCCCAATTCCGTCCTTGTTCTGGATACCATTCCCAGAGCATCGAAAATCCAAACGTCGGCTCCTGGTGCTCTGGGGGTCACGGTCGTGCTGTCGTGAGCCATTGCCGGCTCGTCCAAACAACCGGCAGTGCAAGGCCTGCGCTTCCAACAGTTCGATCTCCGAGCGCTCGCCGCTCAGGTGGATACCGGTTCGGCGTCAGGCAGCGCATCGAATCCGAGACTTGGAGCCGCGCGCGGAGGCACTCAGCCTCGCATAGGGGAACCAATTCATTGCGCCCATCGCAACAGCGCAGGACGGGAGGGCGCCACGTCGCAGCGCAGCCATCACGCGGGGCCCGGAGACCCGGATCGTCAGCCGGCTATCGGCGAAGCCCGGTCCCGAGTGTACGATCAGACCTGCGCGCCGGAAAGCCAGCAGCGCCACATGCCCCGGAACGCCACCGCGACATCCTCGGCCAAGCTGGCGTGGTCCATGAGCGCGCTGCCGTGCAGACGCTCGCGAAGCCCGCTCCGGATCCCGCGAAGGCGCTCCGGATCCGTGGCCAGATCCCGGGCGATCGCGACGTAGGCGTCCTCGGTGTCGGCGATCAGATCGGGAAGGTCCATCGCCGTGAGCACCGAAACGCCCGTGCGTGCCGCCGCGTGTGCGCCACGCAGGGTCACGAACGGCACCCCCATCGACAGGGTGTCGTAGCTCGTCGTGCCGCCGTTGTAAGGGTACGGATCCAGGGCGATATCCACCCGGTGGTAGAGTTCGTGGTAACCGGTGTTGACCCGAGGCTGGAAGACCACCCGATCGAGGGGCATCCCCGCCGCGGCGAGGCGCGTATCGACCGCCTCGCGGACTTCCGCGGTTCCGATATCGCCCACCACCATGAACAGACGCGCGTCAGGCACCGCCAGCAGGATGTCGGCCCAGGTCTTCAGGGCCGCGTCGCACACCTTGGTCAGGCGGTTGAAGCAGCCGAAGGTGATGTATCCCGCATCCTCGAAAGGCGCGCTCTCGCGGACGGGCGGCAGGTCGTCGACGCCCCTATAGGTCGCCGTCACTCGCGGCAGGCGCCAGAGCCGCTCCGCGTGCAGGGGCTCGGCTAGGCCGGGCGGGTCCGTGATCGGGTCGGTCATGCGGTAGTCGATGGCCGCCAGCCCGGTGGTGCCGGGATGCCCGATCCAGGTCGCCTGAACCGGCGCGGGCTTGCGCGCGAACACGAGCAGACGGTTGCCGGCGCTGTGCCCGGAGAGATCGACCAGGATGTCGATGGCGTCGGCCTCGATCCGGTCGGCCGCAGCGTCGTCGTCCAGGCAGGCGAGGTTAGTCCAGCCGTCGAACAGCGGCTTGAGTCGCTCGGAAATCGCGTCCTCGCTCGCGTGGGTCATGTAGGCCTGTATCGAGAAGGCCTCCCGGTCGACGGCGCGCAGGTAGGGCTCGAAGAAGCGGACCAGGGCGTGGTTGCAGAGATCACCCGAGACGAAGCCGATGCGCAGCCGGCGCTCCGGGTCGCGATCGTTGGCGAAGGGGCGGCGGCGCAGCAACGGATCCGCGTAGCGGCGGCCATAGGCCAGCGCATCGTCGGCGTATTCCGTGAGCGGGATATCCGCCGCGTAGAGCTTGGCGAACAGGCGGTTGGAGGCGACGAACAGCTTGGACGGGTCGAGATCGAGGGCGCGGTCGAACGCCTCCACGGCCTCGCCCAGGCGCCCGAGGGCTAGCAGAGCACTGCCGCGGTTGCTGTGCGCGCCGGCATTCTCGGGCTCCAGCACGATCGCCCGCTCGGCATGCCGCAGGGCTTCGCCGTAGCGGAAGCGCCGCTGGTAGACGCCAGCGATGTTGGCATGCGCGATCGCGAGATCGGGATCGAGCTCGAGGGCCTTCTCGAGCGCCGAGATGGCGCCGTCATGGTCGCCGCGGTTGGTCAGCACGGAGCTGAGCCCGCTGAAGAACAGCGGGTTCTCCGGCTCGCGGTAGAGCGCGATGCTGATCAGGTCGTAGGCCAGCTCGGGCCGGTTCGTCCGGGCCGCGATGGCGCCGGCGAGATAGGTTGCGTGCGCGTGGCTGTCGTCGAGGAGCAGAACCAGGTCGAGCAGGGCCTCCGCCGGCAGGAACTCGCCGTGATCGTAGCGGATCTGCGCCGCCGCGAAGGTACGCTCCAGGAACGCCGCGATGAGCGGCTGCGCCTCGGGCCCGAAGCCTTGCGCCTTGTAGCGCTCCAGGATCGCGCGCGCATCGGGCTGCCGTTCGACGGCCAGCAGCGCGGTGGCGAGCGCCAGCCAGTAGCCCGGTCGCTCCGGGGCGCCCCGCAGCGCCGTGACGAAATGGGCCACAGCCTTCTCGGGCGTGCGGCTGGCGGCGATCTGGCCGAGTTCGTAATGCGCTTCGGGATGGTTCGGCTCGGCATCGAGCAAACGGCGCAGGCTCGACTCGGCCCGATCGAAGCGCCCTGACGCGCGATGGTCCCGAGCCTTCGTGAGGCTGCGCATGGCAGCCGCCCCCGACGCAGCACCGCGTGCCCGCCCGCCATACTGATCGAGCATTCCGCGCCCTCCCGTCGCGCGGAGATTGCGAATGCATCCTTAAGGGCGCGTAAATCCGAGGCTGGACTTCGTTATCATGCGCATCGGACCACTTTGGATCCGCCGCGCGAGCCGACGCACCGTATGTCCAGAGCGGCGAAACCGCTTCGCAGGAAGGCGCGGCGGCGGAAGGGGTGGGATTCGAACCCACGGTAGAGTTGCCCCCACGGCGGTTTTCAAGACCGCTGCCTTAAACCACTCGGCCACCCTTCCAGGCCGCGCCTGCGGCCCCCCGGTTATGGCTGCCCCGGGCGCCGCGTCAACCGCAGAACGAGCGGTTGACCTGTCACCGCATTCCGCCTATCTCACCGCCCACGCCCGAGCCGCCACGTCGGCGCGGACGCTGTTCGGTCGTGCCGACCTTGGGCCGACCGACGCGATGGGGGATAGTTTAACGGTAGAACGGTGGACTCTGACTCCTCTAGTCCTGGTTCGAATCCAGGTCCCCCAGCCATCGAATTCAACCCGCCCGGTCAGTGACTTGGCGGGTTTTTCGTTGCCTGAATGCGCTCAGCAACCGGTTTTTCACGATGTGCGGGCTTGCCAAGGCCTGCAGCGCAACGCAGGCCGATTTGCGCGCGATACGGATGAAACACGAAGTCCTTGTTCATGGAGCCTCGCTCCCCGGCGACAGCACCGCAGAACCCGTAGACTTCGTCTAAATTTATTCGAGATTGGAATAAGTTCCAAACACCCGTGTATGTCCTCGTCGTTTACTAGTATCCGTGAATCGATTTTCAAAGAGCGTTCATCCGCTTCAGGATGATGCTGGCGTTGACACCCCCGAACCCGAAACCGTTCGAAAGCGCGTAGTCCACAGAGGCTCGCCGAGCCTCCGGTCCGATGAGGTCCAGGCCTGACGCGCCCGCGTCGGGATCGGTCAGATTGAGGGTGGGCGGCAAGACGCCCTCGCGCAATGCCTGCACCGTGATGAGCGCCTCCAGACCGCCGGCGGCGCCGAGGAGGTGGCCGGTTGCGGACTTCGTCGAGGAAATGGCCGGACCGTCCTCGCCGAAGACGGACCTGAGCGCCGCCAGCTCCCCCGAATCGCCGACCGACGTCGCGGTCGCGTGCGCGTTGACGTAGCCGATGGCGGCGGGTTCCAGCCCTGCCATGGCCAGGGCCGTGGTGATCGCCTGGCGGGCGCCGCTGCCATCCGCGGGACCGGCGGTGAGGTGGTAGGCGTCGGCGCTTGTGCCGTACCCGACCAGTTCGGCCAGCGGGACGGCGCCACGCGCCTGCGCGTGCGTCAGAGTTTCCAGCACGAGGATGCCGGCGCCCTCACCCATGACGAAGCCGTCGCGTCTTTGGTCGAAGGGCCGCGACGCGGCGGCTGGCGTGTCGTTGAACGCCGTCGAGAGGCTGCGCGCCGCGGCGAAGCCGCCGAGCGCGACGCGTGTGACGCAGGCCTCGGTACCGCCACAGACGACGACATCGGCGTCGCCGGCACGAATCAGGCGCATCGCATCCCCGATGGCTTGGACGCTCGCCGCGCAGGCGGTGACGGGAGCCCCGAGCGGTCCCTTGAAGCCATAGCGGATGGAGACATGGCCGGCGGCCAGGTTGACCAGGAAGGCCGGCACCGTGAACGGCGACAGGCGCTGCGCGCCGCGAGTGCGCACGGTCTCCACAGCGTCCGTGATGGTCTGGAAGCCTCCGATGCCGGAGGCCACGATGGTCGCGGTGCGGACGCGCTCCCACTCGCTGGAGGGTTTCCAGCCCGACTGCCGAAGGGCCTGTTCCGCGGCCGTCAACGTGAACTGGATGAACCGGTCCATCTTGCGGAGGTCCTTGACCGGGATGAGGGCGCCCGGATCGAACCCGTCCGGATCCTCGTCCCGGGACGGCACGAGCCCGGCGACCTTCGCGTCGATGTCGGGGACGAGGTCGTCCGGCAAGCGCCGAACACCGGATTCGGATCCGACGAGCCGGCGCCACATCCCTTCGACGCTGCAGCCGAGCGGGGAGACGACGCCCATTCCCGTGACCACGATTCGTTCGCGCATCGTTATCCTCTGGCGGAGTCCTGGGTACGCCGCGGACGTCGCGCGGCACCTGCGGGTCCGGCCAGGACCGGCGCGGTCGCGCGTTCAGGCGATGAGGACGCACTCGCAAAAAAATGCGGGCCGTCCCGGCCTGGCCGACGTTATCCGGTGACGGCAGCCTGCGCTGCCCGGATCAGTTCGCTCGCGAGAGCCTCGTCGTCGACTGCTCGCGCCAACACGACGGCACCGACGATCGTCGACAGCGTCGCCAGGGACCGTTGCCTGCGGCGCTCCTTGGCTCCCCTGGGCGTAAGGCCTGCGAGGATGGTGGCCATGCGCTCGACGCCCTGGGTGAACCGCGCCCGGACAGGACCGCCCCGCGGCTCCCGGGCCACGTCGTTCGCCAGGGCCGCGAGAGGGCATCCCATACCGGGTGACCGGACATGCGTGAGGGACAGGTAGTTGGCGATGAGGGTGTCGAGGCTCCCGCGGTATTCCTCGTCGAGCGCGCTGTCGAACGCCTCCGCGGCAAGGGCCTCCTTGTTGGAGAACTGACCGTAGAACCCGCCATGGGTGAGGCCGGCCGACGCCATGATGTCGGCGACCCCGACGCCATGGAGGCCGCGTTCCCGGAACAGCGACGCAGCGACCTCGACGACGCGGCGGCGGTTGAGCTTGGCCTGCTCTTGGGAAACTCTGGGCATGACCTGATCCTTCGGCGTTCCTGAGACCGATATAAATGCGTTTCATCATCTAAAGAAGGGCGGGACAGGCTGGCTTTCGATGGGGTCCGGCCACTGAGCCGCGAGCTCGGCGACAGGGATTGACGATTTCGGTCGACCGGCCTGCGGAGGGGGGCATCAATGCAGGCCGGCCGGCCGACCGCACGTTCGCTGCCGAACGCGCGATCCTGGATGTCCGGGCTACCCCCCGGACCGAACCGGCACCGCGCCGGAGCCGGCGGCGGCGCGGCCCGTGCGGGGTTCCCGCGCCACCCGGAACCACAAGGCATAGAGCGCCGGCAGGAACAGCAGCGTGAGGAGCGTGCCCACGCCGACGCCGCCGATCAGGACGTAGGCGAGCGCCCCCCAGAACACCGAGTGCGTCAGCGGGATGAAGGCCAGCATCGCGGCAGCCGCCGTGAGGATCACGGGCCGCGCCCGCCGCACGGTGGATTCCACGATGGCCTCGTAGTCCGACAGGCCGGAGGCGCGGTCGTGGTGGATTTGATCCACCAGGATCAGCGTGTTGCGCATCAGGATGCCCGACAGCGCGATCAATCCCAGGATCGCGTTGAATCCAAACGGCTGCTGGAAGATCAACAGCGTGGGGACCGCCCCGACGAGGCCCAGCGGTGCGGTCGCGAACACCATGAACATGGTCGAGAACGACCGCACCTGCAGCATGATGACCGTCAGCGTCACGATCAGCATCAGGGGGAAGACCGCCACCAGCGCGTTCATCGCCTTGGCGCTCTCCTCCACGGCACCGGCGGTGTCGATCCGGTAGCCCGGCGGCAGCTTCGCCTTGATCGGATCGAGGAGCGGCAGCACCTGCGCGTGGATGTCCGGCGGCTGCTTGCCGTCGAGCACGTCGCCCTGCACCCGAATGTAGGTCTCGCGATTGTAGCGCTTGAGCACCGCATCCTCGTTGCGGCTCTCCAGATGCGCCACCTGGGATAGTGGGACCTGGCGTCCGTCATGGGTGGCCAGCGTGAGGTCGCCGATCTCGCCGAGCGAGCGGCGCTCCGGTCCGGGGCTGCGCAGGAGCACGTCGACGGAGCGCAGGTTCTCGCGGACCTGGGTCGCGGGCGTCCCGTTGAGGTAGCTCTGCAGTTGCTGGCCGGCCTCCTTCGGGGTCAGGCCGATCAGGCGCAGGCGCTCCTGGTCGAGCACAAGGCGCAGGCTCGGAGTCTTGTCACCCCAATCCAGGTGCACCAGCCGCATGTTCGGGTTGGAGGCCATGGCGTCGGCGACCTCGGCCGCGATACCGCGGATGACGTCGAGATCGGGCCCGAACACGCGGAAGGCGACCGGAAAGCGGATGGGCGGCCCGAACACGATCTGCAGTACGCGCACGCGCGCCTCGGGGAAGAGGCCGTCGCTCACAAGCTTGCGGACCTTGAGCCGAAGCGCGTCACGGGCTGCGGCGTCAGCGGTCTGCACAACGATCTGCGCGAAGGCGGGGTCGGGCAGCTCCGGGTCGAAGGAGAGCACGAAGCGGGGCATGCCCTGGCCGATGTAGCTGGTGATCTCGCGCGCCTCGGGCAGCTGACGCACGGCCGCCTCGACCTTCTTCACGCTGGCCTCCGTGGTCGCGAAGGCTGTGCCCGTCGGCAGGGTCACCTCGACGATGAGTTCCGGGCGCTCCGAGTTCGGGAAGAACTGCTTCTCGACCTTTCCCATGCCGACCACTGCCACCGCAAACAGCGCCACGGTGATGCCGGCCGCCATCCACTTGTGGTCGACGGAGGCCCGCACGATCCGACGCAGGCGCTGGTAGTTCCGCGTCGCGTAGATCGCCTCGTGGCCGCCTTCCACCGTCTTGATATTGGGCAGGAGCTTGACGCCGAGATAGGGCGTGAAGGTCACGGCCACGATCCAGGAGATGATCAGCGAGAAGCCGACCACCCAGAAGATGTTGCCGGCGTATTCGCCCGCCGTGGAAGCGGCGAAGCCCACGGGTAGGAACCCCGCGATGGTGACGAGCGTGCCGGTGAGCATCGGCGCGGCGGTGGCGCTCCAGGCATGGGTGGCCGCCTCAATGCGGTCGGCCCCCTCCTCCATGCGCACCACCATCATCTCGATGGCGATGATGGCGTCGTCCACGAGCAGGCCGAGCGAGATGATCAGCGCCCCGAGGGTGATGCGGTCGAAATCCCGCCCGGTGACCATCATCACCACGAACACGGCGGCGAGGGTGATAGGAACGGCGAGCGCCACGACGATGCCGACCCTGAACCCGAGGGCGACGAGGCTGACCACGATCACCACGGACAGCGCCGTGAAGAACTTCACCATGAACTCGTGGATGGCATCGTCGATCACCTTGGCCTGGTCGGTGATCTTCGTGAACGTGATGCCGGTCGGCAACGCGTGATGGATCGCGACCTCCTCGGCGTTCAACGCTTCGCCGAGCTGCAACCCGTTAAAGCCGGGCTTCATCACGAGGCCGAGCATCAGAGCCGGCTCGCCGTCATTGCGGATCGCGAAGACCTTCGGATCCTCGTAGCCGCGCTTTACCTCGGCGATGTCGCCGAGCTTTAGGCTGCGGTCGCCCGCGCTCACCGGCAGGTTCCGCAGGACGTCCAAGTTGTCGATGGCACCGTCCAGCCGCAGGTAGACCCGGGGCCCGGCGGTCTCGACGAAGCCTGCCGGGGTCACGTCGTTCTGGTTGGCCAGCGCGGACAGGAGCTGCTGGCCGGTGATGCCGAGCGTGGCGAGACGCTGATAGGAGATCTCGACGAAGATCTTCTGCGTCTGCTCACCCAGGATGTTGATCTTCTCGAT
Source organism: Methylobacterium sp. AC315 (assembly GCF_979253755.1). NCBI lineage: Bacteria > Pseudomonadati > Pseudomonadota > Alphaproteobacteria > Hyphomicrobiales > Methylobacteriaceae > Methylobacterium > Methylobacterium sp. AC315. The sequence goes on along the minus strand of NZ_CEEDEA010000006.1, from coordinate 162,378 downwards.
CCCCGGCACCCGCAGCAGACGCTGGCGCAGATCCTCAGCCTTCAGCACGAGGTGCCGGTGCGGCAGACCCTGGGCCTGGAGGGCATAGAGCGCGAAGTAGACGTCCGAGAACTCGTCGTTGAACAGCGGGCCCATCACGCCGCGCGGCAGGGTGGACGCCTGATCGGACAGCTTCTTGCGGGCCTGGTAGAACTCCGACTGGAGCTTGGCCGGCGGCATGCTGTCCTTGAAGTAGACCTTCATCAGCATGAGGCCCGGCCGAACCGTGGTCTCGACGCGGTCGTAGTAGACGAGTTCCTGCAGGCGCTTCTCCAGGGGGTCGGCCACCTGCCGCTGCATCTCGTCGGTGGTGGCGCCGGGCCAGGCGGCCGAGACGGACATCGTCTTGACCGTGAAGGCCGGATCCTCGGCGCGGCCGAGCTTTTGGAAGGCGAAGAAGCCGGCGGCCGTCACCGCGATGATGAGGAAGAGCGTGACGGCCCGCTCGCGGACCGCCAGGGCGGAGAGGTTGAAGCCGGTCATCGGGCGACTCCCGTCAGGCTCGGGGGCGCTTGGCGCACGCTCTCTCCCGCCTTCAGGAGATGCGCGCCGAGCGACACGATGCGGTCGCCGGGGTTGAGGCCGGACACGACCTCGGCCTCTTCCTCGGACATGCGCGCGACCGAGACCGGTTGGGCGGAGACCGTCTTCGTGCCGGCATCGAACTTCCAGACCGCCGAGCCCTGCCCCTGGTCGAACAGGGCCCCGAGCGGCACCTCGACCGATGCGGAACGTCCGGTTTCCGCCGGCTTGAGCCGGAGCGTCACGGTCGCGCCCAGCGGCGCGTCCTCGCCGCCGCCGGACAGGATGTAGCGCGCCCGGTAGGTCCGGGTGGCCGCGTCGGCGGTAGCCGACAGTTCGCGCAGCCGTGCCGGATAGGTCGCCTCGCCCTCTGCGTAGAGCGTCGCCGAGGCGGTGCCCCGCGCCAAGTGGCGGCTCGCCTCCGGCAGGAAGACCTCCGCCTCGCGGGCACCATCGCGCGCCAGCTTGACGACGGTCTGGCCGGCGGCGACCACCTGACCGGGTTCGGTCGGGACCTCCATCACGACGCCATCGGCATCCGCCTGGAGTTCGGAATAGCCGGCCTGGTTGGAAACCTGGCTCGCCTGGGCCTCGGCGTTGGCGAACTGGGCGATGGCGGCATCTGCCGCCGCCTTGTTCTGGTCGTAGGTCTGCTTCGAGGTCCATCCGTCGCCGACCAGCTTGCGACTACGCTCCTCGTCGGCCTTGGCCTTGATCATCTGGGCGCGCGCGGCCTCGACGGAGGCGCGCGCCGCGTTGAGCGCCAGGGTGAAGTCGGTCCGGTCCAGACGCATCAGGGGCTGCCCGATCCGGACATGATCCCCCGGATCGACGAGGCGTTCGAAGATCTTGCCGCCGACCCGGAACCCGAGATTGCTCTCCGTGCGGGCCCGGACGACGCCGGTATAGCGCACGACGCCCCTCGTTCCCGGAACGACCTCGATGGTCTGCACCAGCGGCGGCTCCTGAGGTACGGCAGTCTCAGCCGGCGAGCAGCCCACCAGCGCCGATGCGGAAAGCGCGAGCATCCATCTCACGTCCATGGCCCGCCTCCACATCGATCCGATCCTTCGCAAAAATTATAGTCATCATCTATTGTGCGGGCGTGCTTTCGTCAATGGCGGAACCGGGATCCTGGCCGGGGCTCGGTTTGATTCACTGGTCGGTCCCACCCGCCGATCGCACCGACGCTGGCGAGCAGGGTGGAGTCGGTCCACGCCGACCACAGCGGCGTGCATCCGTCCGTCCCAAATCCGGGGCGCCTTCCTGTCTTCGGCCCGCAGCGTCGGGCGGGTTGGACCGGCCTACCTCGTTTGGCGGTATTGGACGGGCTGACGGTTCGCCTCCAAGCGAAGCCGTCGGGAGCCTCGGCCATGCGTCGGCGCGGAGCGCTCGGGACGTCGAAGGCTGAGGGCGATGGCGTTTCGTCGAGACATGGCGGGTTTCGGACCGGACGAGACCGGATCGGCCTGGCTTCCAACCGGCGGGCTCGATGAGCGTGGTGCTTGGCATGTCGCCCGCCCGTCGCGCCGCCGGCTCGGCGCCCACGGTCTGCCGCGGCTCGAGCCCGCTGCGATACTCTGGGTCCTGCTGATCCTGCTCGCGCCGATCAGCGGCGAGCAGGTCAAGCTCCCGGGTCTGGATAAGGCGGTCTGGCTGGGCGCCGACCTGGCGGCTCTCGCCTTCCTGGTCTTACGGCGCGATCTCGCCAGCACGCTGTTCGGCAGCCGGCCCGTCATCCTGCTTTGGCCGGCGCTCGCCGTGATGTCGGCGGCATGGTCGCTGACCCCGGACATCTCGGCCTATCACGGCCTCCAGCTGCTCGCCACGGTCGTGGCGGGGATCGCGTTGCGCGCCACGATGGGGCTATCGGGCGTCGTCAGGATCGTCTTCCTCGGGCTGCTGGGCGGGCAGATCCTGTCGCTGGTGCTGGGCGTTGCCGCCCCCGGCATGACCCGCGGCCTCAGCGGGGAATGGTCCGGGGTCTACTCGCACAAGAACGTGCTCGGGAGCCTGATGAGTCTCCAGCTCCTCTGTGCCGCCTGCCTGTTCCTCCAGGGCTGGCACCGACTCCTGACCGGGGCGGCCTTCCTGGGCGCCGTGATGCTGCTGGTCTCGTCCCATTCCGCCACCGCCCTGGTGGCCGGCGCAGTGGGGCTCTCCCCACTCTGCGTGGTCATGGCGTGGCGACAGGGTAACCTGGTGACGGGCTTCTGCCTCGGGCTTGCCATCGCGCTCGCGGGAATCGGCATCCTGGTCGCCGCGACCTACGGAGCGGACCTCTCCGCCAGCCTGCTCTCGGACCTCGGCAAGGACACGACCCTGACCGGCCGCACCATCCTCTGGCAGTTCGGCATCGATCAGTTCTGGCGGGAGCCCCTCGTCGGGATCGGCTACAAAGCCTACTGGGAAAGCCCGATCACCACGGCGCCCTACCTCCACTTCACCACGAAGCAGAAGCTCTGGTTCTTCCACAACAACTTCATCGACGTTGCGGTGGCATTCGGCGTCGTCGGCCTGATCATTTTCACGGGCGTCTTGCTCGATACGGCACGTCGCGTCATCGCGCACTTCACCCGGTCTCCGGGCTATGTCGAAGCCTGGCCGATCCTGTTCCTCGCGCAGCTCGTGGTCTTCATTTGCTTCGAGTGCCCGTTGTTCATGAATCACGGGATGCATCAGTTCCTGCTGGCGGCGATCCTTCCGGTCCTGCGGCAACGGCCGACGGCCTGATCGACGATCAGTCCGGCTGGAAGCAGGGGCCTACCCCTACCAGTCCGAAGCTGCCGCATAGGCGGAAGCAGGATGCGCAGCGTATCGTCCGCACTTCGTATGCAATCTAATTCCGGATCACGCGAATATTTCTCGAAGATACACGTGGATGACGTGTCATAAATCTTGCGATCCCCGGCTTTTAACTAGAAAATTATTTTTCCGCTTTTCCGCTCTGGCTAATTCGACAAGGCGTTCATCCCAGCAGAGTCCGGGTGCGGAAACGTCAGCGCAGGGCGAAACTTTTAAACGACGATTACTGAATTCGGCCGCAAAATATGTTTGCAAGTTTGTTAAATTCAGCGCATGATTCTAAATCAAAGGCTGGTACAATGTGCTGCATTGCAATATCGATCCCGCGGTTTCGCGAGAGACATGCCTATATTACCCGGCATCTCCATACGGTCTGGGGGGCGGATTTCGAAATTCTGGGTATCGACGGGTCGGTGGCCGGCCGTGACGCGTCGCCGGGATCCGATCTGAGCCCGGGACAGGTGGGCTGCGCCCTCTCGCACCTGGCCGCCTACGAATCCATGATCGATCGCAGGTTACCCTGGGCCCTCATCGTCGAAGACGACGCGGTGTTGCCGCCGGACATCCACGACATCTTGGTCCGGGTCGAGGCGACCCTGCGCCGGGGCGATGTCGTCCTCCTCTACAATCGGCCGCAGCATCGCGCCGCCTTCAGCACCGTGAACGCCGATTCGATCGGCGACTACCGGCTGTGCCTGCCCATGAACATGGCCGGGCTCGGAACGACGGCCGCCTACGTGATCACGCGGCAGGCGGCAGAAGGCATCCTGAAGGTGAACCGGCCGGTCGTGGCGGCTGCCGACAACTGGGAATACTTCTTCGAGCGCCAGGCTATCGCCCGGGCCCGGGTGATGTCGCCGAACCCGGTGTCGATAAAACCGTTCGAATCGACGGTCTTCACATCCGGGTCCCGGTTCGGCGGCGTCCTGAAGAGCAATCGCCTGTTCCAGCCGCTGCTGGCGGCCCGGCGCCGTTTTTTGACGGCGCGCATGACGGGCCAGACGGTGTTCGTCGACGAAGTCTCGCCCTACTCCACGATGTCCCCGCAATAGAGGCGGCTGCAGCGCCGTTCTCGACAACGGTCTTCAGGGCATCCGGTCGCCCACCTCGCGTCCTCGCGTGCGGGATCCTCGGCCACGGCACGTCGCTCGCTGCGGTGCAGCCTCCGGATTCGGCCTGCGCTGCCCGGCGCTCACTCCGTTCAGCGTTTTCGAAGGACGCAGAGCGCCGACGATCCATTCGGATGAGCGAAGAACAGGCCGCCGCGCGGCGAGGATGCCGTGGCCGCCCTCTTCCAGTGCCGGGGCTCGGCGACGAAGCCAGCAATACAAACGAAAGACGTAGGCATACGGCGCCGACCGTACCCTTGGCCCGCGCCCGAACCATGACACTCTGATTGCCGAAGCGTCGAGGGCCACCACCGCGCCATCGAACGCAACCCGGTCGCCGCACTGCCGCTGCGGCCGCCATCACACTCCGGCAGCGAAGCGTGACGATGGGCAGATCTCTCTCGAGTTCGGATCCGACCAAGACCTTCACGGTCCGAGAATCCTGGCTGGCCGGACCGTTCTCGCTGGCGCAGGCCCGGCCGTATTTGATCCTGCTCGCGCAGATCACCGCGCTCCTGATGGTGATCAAGCTGTCGCGGATCGTCGACGAGCGGAACAACTACTACATTATCGTGCTGCCGCTGTTGCTGGCGGCCGCGATGCTGCGGCAGACCTACGCCGCCTCCGACACCGCCGCCGTCCGGCTGCTCCAATTGATCGGCGTGATCTCCGGGGCCTACGCCCTCGTGCATTACCCGCTGTTCCCGGTGGTCGAGCAGGGCTTCAAGGCGATGGCGACGCTGGGCGCCCTCGTGGGCCTCTGGATCGCCGCCGTGGCCTGCGGGATCCTGTGCCTGCGCTGGCCGTCGCTCGGCGTGGTGGGCGCGGCCTACCTGGTTTGGAGCAAGCTCGCCGTCAGCCGGGTGACGGGGCTCTGGCACGGACACATCATCGACGTCGTGCCCCTGGCGGAGGTCAGCTTCTGCCTGCTGGCCGGTCTCGGCGTCATCGCCCTCACGGCCCAGGTGAGCGCATCGCCGGGCATGCCCGCTGCCGCCAGGACCGACATTGCCACCGCCGGTGCGCTGTTCTCGAAGGTTCTCATCGCCGCCGCGATCAGCATCCACCTCGGGAACTACTACTCATCCTTCCTGGCCAAGGTGACGCTGGATGCCGGCCCGACATCCTGGCTGCTCGCGAACGACCCAGGAAAACTGTTCAGCGTCGGCCTCGACAACAACCACGTCTTCTACGCGAGCTGGGCCTGGCTGGTGGAAGGCATGCGGGCGATCCTGAGTCATGCCGGGCCCCTCACGAACACGCTCATCCTGGTCGGACAAGGGGCGGCCCTGGTCGGCATCCTGATGCCGCGGCGCTGGCTCGTTATCCTGCTGCTCGGCTTCGACGCGATGCACCTGTCCATCGTGGTCGTCATGGGCGCCAATTTCGCCCCGTGGATCCTGCTGAACCTGGCGATCGGCGCCGTGGTGATCAGCCGGCATTACCAGCGGCCGCCGCTGATGGTCGGGGTGCTCTCGGTGCTGTTCATCCTGAGCGACAACAGCTTCATGACTCAGGCGCGGCTCGGCTGGTACGACACCGCGGCGAATAATAAGTTGTACTTCCAGGCGGTCGATAAGGACGGCGGGCGCCACTACGTCCCGACGAACTTCTTCACCTTCTACTCGTATCCCTTCGCCCACATGGCCTACGGATCGCCGGATGCGGAGACCGCCTTCGCCCTCGACAACCCGAATGGCGGAACCCAGGTCTACCGGAAAGTCGTCGCGTCGCTGTCCTGCGACGTGCCGGTCCTCACCGCCCGGGACGGCGCCGGGCAAGACCTCGCCAAGATCGAGATCGATCGGCCCGCGGTCGATGCCTACATCCGCGGCTATCACCGACTGGTCACTGGAATTGCCGACAGGCTGGGGTCGTTCCCCCATGCTTTCTACCCGCATCACTTCTTCGTCCCGCTCCAGCACGGAGCGAGCTTCGACGGCGTGGGCCTGCACGACATCGTCGCCTACATCTATCGGCGGGAATCGGTCTGCCTCAGCCTGCAGGACGGCGTGCCGGTCCGCAGGCTGGTCTCGGAAGCCGAGCATCGGATCGATCTGAAGCCATGACCGATGCAGCTCTCACGGTCGTCTACGACGGCGAATGCCCGTTCTGCAGCAACTACGTGCGCCTGATGGCCCTGCGCCGGTCGGTCGGCACCGTGGCACTGGTCGATGCCCGGGAGGGCGGCCCGGTGGTCGAGGACCTGACCCGGCGCGGTTACGACCTCGACAACGGCATGGTCGTCCGCCACGGCCGGACCCTGTATTACGGCCCGGACGCCTTGGTCCTGCTCTCGACCCTTAGCGAGGATCGGGGCCCGATCGGCCGCGCCCTATCGTGGCTGCTACGCAGCCCGTCCCGCGCGCGCCTGCTCTATCCGATGATGAAGCTCGGTCGACGCGCGACCCTGGCTCTGCTGGGCCGACGCCTCATCGCTCCGCCCGCATCCGGCCGGCACCCTTGAACCTGCGCCACCGAGATCTGCCCCCGAGATCTGTGCTGCGCGTGAAAGGCTTCCGGCACGCTGGAAATGACCACGCGGCATCGGCCTTGCTCGTGCTCTCGCGCTTCCAGCCGGCCTGGCGCTCTCGACTTCTGAGCGTCGGCGGTGTGGAAGGATCGTGATCCGGTCGCGATGCGGGCCGCCCTCCAGGCCTGCCTGCCCGGAGCGGTACGCAGCAGGAAGGGACGAGTCCGTTGGCCAGCGTGGACCTGAATTCCGATCTCGGCGAGGGCTACGGCACCTACGCCTGCGGGGATGATGCGGCGATCCTCGGCATTGTCACCTCCGCCAACGTCGCCTGCGGCCTGCACGCGGGCGATCCCGAGATCATGGCCAGCACCTTCGCGCTGGCCAAGGCGCGCGGCGTGGCGGTCGGCGCCCATCCGGGCTTTCCGGACCTCTGGGGCTTCGGACGGCGGCGCATGCCGTTCACCCCGCCCGAGATCGAACGGCTCGTCGCCTACCAGGTCGGCGCCGCGCAGGCGCTCGCCGCCTATGCCGGCCACCGGGTCACCTACGTGAAGGCGCACGGCGCGCTCGCCAACCTGGCCGCCGAAGACCGGGCCGTCGCCGACGCGATCGCCAGAGCGGTCCGGGCGGTCGATCGGGACCTGGCGCTGCTCGCCATCGCACTCACCGCACAGGTGGCGGCGGGCGAGGCTTGCGGGCTCGAGGTCCACCAGGAGATCTTCGCCGATCGCGGCTACACCGAAGCCGGCCTGCTGATCGCGCGCGACCGGCCCGGCGCGCTGATCACCGAGGCCGATGCGGCCGCAGACCGGGTCCTCCGCATGGTCGAGGGCGGGGCGATCCTCACCGCCTCGGGCAAGTCCCTGCCGACGCCGATCCGCTCGATCTGCGTCCACGGGGATTCCGCGCACGCGGTCGCCACGGCCCGGGCGGTGCGCGCCCGCCTGGAAGGCGCCGGCGTGACCCTGGCGCCGTTCCGCCCATGAGCGACGCGGTGAGCGAACCGCGGCTGCTGGATTCCGGTGAGGCAGCGCTGGTGGTCGAGTTCGGCAGCACCGTCGATCCCACGATCAGCGACCGGGTCCTGGCGCTCGACGACGCCCTCGGCGCCGATCCGCCGGAGGGATTGCGCGAGCGCGTGCCGACCTACCGCTCCCTGATGCTCCACTACGATCCGCTGGTGCTCGACCGTGAGACGCTGGCGGAGCGAGTGCGGGCGCTGATCGCCGGCGCCGTCGCCCGTGCCGGCACGCCGACCCTCTGGACGCTGCCCTGCTGCTACGACGCTCCCCACGGTGAGGACATCGCGCAGGTCGCCGAACGCACCGGGCTCTCCGCCGACGCCGTAATGGCGACCCATGCCGGAGCCACCTACCGGGTCTACATGTACGGATTCGCACCGGGCTTCGCCTATCTCGGCGGCCTGCCCAAGACCCTCGCGGTACCCAGGCGCGCGAGCCCGCGGCCCCCGCATCCGAAAAACGCCGTGGTGGTCGGCGGAGGCCTGGCCGCAGTGGCCACCGTGCCGATGCCCACGGGCTGGTACGTGATCGGCGCCACTCCGGCCCGGCTCTACGCCCCGGAGCGCAGCGAGAGCTTCTTCGTCGGTGCCGGCGACCTGATCCGGTTCGAGGCCGTGGACGTCGCGACCTTCGATGCCCTGACCGCCCGGGAGGCGGCGGGCGAGCCGGTCGCCCGCCGTGGGGAGGCCGATCGATGACCGCCCTCGTCATCGAGGCCGCCGGGCCCGGCGTGACGCTGCAGGATGGCGGCCGGCACGGCTACCTGCGCTACGGCATCACGGCCGCGGGCCCGATGGACCCGCTGATGCACGCCACCGCCAACCGCGCGGCGGGCAATCCCCTGGACGCCACCGCCATCGAGGTCTCCACCGGCGGCCTCACCGTCACGGCCGACGGCGGGCCGCTCGGCATCGCCATGGTCTCCCGGAGTTTCCGGATCACCCTCGACGGAGTTCCCCTTCCCGACGCGGTCGCGCTGACCCTGGAGCCGGGCCGGACGCTGACGGTGCGCGCCGGCTCGTCCGGCGCCTGGGGCTACCTCGCCGTGCAGGGGCGGCTCGACGTGGCGCCGGTGCTCGGATCGACCGCGACCCACACCCGCTCCGGCCTCGGCGGCCTGGACGGTCGCGGACTGGCTGCAGGCGACCGCCTTCCCGTGGCCGAGGCCCGGCCCGGCGAGGCCTCGGCGCACCGGCTGATCGCGCCCTGGCTTGACCGCGATCCGATGGAAATCCGGGTCGTGCTCGGCCCGCAGGACGACTATTTCGCCTCCGACCAGATCGATGCCTTCCTGGCCGGCCCCTGGACCGTCTCGCCGCGCGGCGACCGCATGGCCTGCTTCCTCGACGGAACGCCGCTCAAGCACACCAAGGGCCACGACATCGTCTCGGACGGGGTGGCGATGGGGGCGATCCAGGTGCCCGGCAACGGCCTGCCGATCATCCTGATGGCGGACCGGCAGTCGACCGGCGGCTATCCGAAGATCGCCACCGTGATCGGGCCGGATCTCGGGCGCCTCGCTCAGGCGCAGGGCGGGACCACGCTGTCGTTCCGCAGCGTCACCGTGGCCGAGGCGGTGGCGGCCCGCCGGGCCGAACGCGAAGCGTTGCGGGAGCCTATGGGGCGTGATCCGGTGGTGCGCACGGATTTCGCCTCCGATTTCCTGCTCAGGCTCAACCTCGTCGGCGGCGTCACCGACGGGCAAGCCTGATGGTATCCACGCAACAATGGTCCGCAGGGCCGCGCGACCGCGTATCATACCGGTCTGCCTGATTCCGGCGGCCCGGATCCGAACCGAGATAGAGAGAGCCTTCCCGCATGGCGCACGCCGTCACAGCCTCTGGAACGCCCCCCGTGCGCGCCAACGAGCCCCTGAACGCGGACAGCGTCCGCCGCGCCCGGATCGATTTGGCGGCCTGCCTGCGCTGGGCCGCGCGCAACGGCCTCGAAGAGGGGATCTGCAACCACTTCTCGGCTGTGCTGCCGGAGCGTCCGGACCTGTTCCTGGTCAACCCCTACGGCCTGGCTTTCGCAGAGGTGACGGCGTCGAGCCTGCTGCTGTGCGATTTCCACGGCAACGTGGTCGAGGGCGACGGCCAGCCCGAGGCGACGGCCTTCCACATCCATGCCGAGTTGCACCGGCTGAAGCCGAACGCCCGGGCCGCCTTCCACACCCACATGCCCTACGCGACGGCGCTGGCCATGCTGGAGGGGCAGCCGCTGCTCTGGGCCGGGCAGACCGCCCTGCGATTCTACGGCCGTATCGCCGTGGATGAGGATTACAACGGGCTGGCGCTCGACGCGAGCGAGGGCGAACGGATCGCCCGGAGTGCCGGCGAGGCCGACGTGGTGTTCCTGAAGAACCACGGCGTCATGGTGCTGGGCGAGACCATCGCGGAAGCTTGGGACGACCTCTACTACCTGGAGCGCGCGGCCCAGGCACAGGTGCTCGCCATGAGCACGGGCCGCACAATCAAAACCGTCCCCGAGGAAATCGTGAAGCGCGTGGCCGCTCAGGAAGCCGCCGGCCGCGCCGAGAGCGCGCGCCTGCACCTCGAAAGCGTCAAGCGGGTCCTGGCCCGGGACGAGCCGGCCTTCCTGGCCTGAGCGCCCATCTGGCCTGCGGCGCCTCTCATGGCGCCGCGCGGATGCGGTCCAGCAGCGCCGCGTCGGCGTAGCCATCCGCCGGCAGCCCCTGCGAACCTTGATAGGCGCGCAGGGCCGCCCGGGTCTTCGGGCCGATCTTCCCGTCGACGCCGCCGGTGGCGTAGCCGCGCTCGCTCAGCCGGGTCTGAAGGTCGCGGCGCTCGTCCCCGGTGAGCGGCCGGTCACCCCGGGGCCAGTCGCGCGACAGGCCCGGATCGCCGCGCAGGCGGTCCGAGAGCAGCGCCACGGTCAAGGCATACGCCAGAGCCGTGTTGTAGCGCAGGATCGCGGAAAAATTGGGCCGGAGCAGGAAGGCGGGCCCGCGAATTCCCGCAGGCAGGATCAGGGTCGCCGTCGCGGCCTCGTCCGGAATAGGGCGATCCCGGGTGAGCCTCACGCCGAGGTCCCGCCACGCCGCGAGGCTGCGCGGCGTGGTCTCGTCGGCCAGCGCAGCTTCGAACCCGTCCGGCAGCACCACTTCGTAGCCCCAGCCTTCGCCGGACCGCCAGCCGTGATCGCGCAGATAATTCGCCGTGGAGGCGAGTGCGTCCGGGGCCGACGTCCAGATGTCCCGCTTCCCATCCCCATCGAAATCCACCGCGTAGCGCTGGTAGACGCTGGGCATGAACTGGGTATGGCCCATCGCGCCGGCCCAGGACCCGGTCAGGCCGCCCGGCATGCGGTCGAGGGGCGCCTCTCCACGGGCGATGATCTGCAGCGCGGCGGTCAACTCGTCGCGCCAGTAGGACGACCGGCTGGAATCCCCGCAGCTCAGCGTCGCGAGCGCGCGCACCACGGGCCGCACCACGGCGCTATTGTCGAGCACGGCACCGTAGCTCGACTCGACGCCCCAGAAGGCCACAAGCGTGTAGCGGTCGACGCCGTACTGCGCCTCGATGGCCGCCAGCGGTGTCGCCAGCTCCGCCAGCTTGCGCTGACCGGTCTCGATCCGCGCCGGCGTTACGCTGGCCTCGATGTAGTCCCAGATCGGCCGGACGAACTCTCCCTGATTCTGCGTCGCCGCCAGCACCTCCGCGTCCGGCTGCAAGTCACCCAACTGCGCCTGCGCGACGGAATGTGGGACGTCGTGCGTTGTCGCCCAGGCCATCAAATCGCCGCGGCAGGATTCGAAAGACACGGCTGGCGGGCTATCGCCGGGCGCGGCCATGGCCAGCCCCGGCGCGGAGGCAAGAGCCGCGATTCCGAGCGCACAAGCGGGTCGCCAGCGGCGCGACAGGGCCCGCCAGCCACGCTCTGCGAGGAAGGCCGGCCAGGGGCGATCGTCCATCGGCGTCTCCGACTCAAAGCCTGTCAAGGGGTACCCATCGAAGCGCACCGTCGTGGCGACCGATCGGCAGCGTCGTCTTACCGGCCTGACCCATTGGTATCCAGGCATCGTCGGCCCCGGTAGCCCGATGGGCTTCGCTCGGCAGGCGCCCTACTTTCCATCGACGACGTTCTGCGGAGGCCCCATCGTGAAACGACCCGCCCTGTGGGTGATCTGCGCCGCAGGCCTGCTGGCGGCCGGCCCGGCCTGCGCCCTCGAGGTCACCCGCAGCCGCGACATCCCGGCACCGCCCGCCGCAATCTGGGCGTTGATCGGCGATTTCTGCGCGATCGGGCTGTGGCACCCGCAGGTCGAGCGCTGCATCCTCTCGCGCGACGACGACGACGACGGCATCCGCGCACAGATCCGCGGTCTGGTGGCGAAGGGCGGCCTGGGCACGATCGTCGAGGTCGAGACCGCCCGCGACGAGGCGGCCATGAGCTACAGCTACAGCTTCATCCAGGGCCCGCTGCCGGTGCGTGCCTACAACGCTACCCTGGCGGTCCGCCCGAACGGCACGGGCTCCACGGTGGTCTGGACCGCGACCTTCGACGCCGAGGGCATGAGCGACGCCGACGCCCTCAAGGACATCACCGGAATCTACGACGATGGGCTCGCCGGCATCGCCCGGGAGATCGCCAAATAGGGCGCGGTCCGAACGGCGAATGTCTCCGGACCGCCAGAAAAAGCTCGCCTCCGCGCCCATTCTTACCAATGTGGGGGCCGTCGGCGGGCCCGATCGCCCGGCCGATTCCCGGAGATCGTCTTCATGGCAGAGGCCCGCATGCGCCGTCACCGCCACGCCAAGATCGTCGCTACGGTCGGCCCGGCCAGCTCGGCACCAAACCGGTTGCGCGACCTGTTCCTCGCCGGCGTCGACACCTTCCGGCTCAACTTCAGCCACGGCGTGCAGGAGGACCACGCCAAGGTCCACGCGGCGATCCGCGCCCTCGAGCGGGAGGTCGGTCGCCCGATCGGCATCCTGCAGGATCTGCAGGGACCGAAGATCCGCATCGGCACGCTGCAGGGCGGACGCCAGGATCTGGTCGCCGGTGAGACGATTCGCTTCGTCCTTGAAGGAGCCGACGGCGACAAGCAGGCGATCCCGCTCCACCACCCGGAAATCTTCACCGCGGTGGTGCCCGGACAGGAACTCCTGATCGACGACGGGCGGGTGCGGGTCCGCGTCCTCGGGCCGGAGCGGGACGCGATCACCGCCGAGGTGATCACGGGCGGCGTCATCTCGAACCGCAAGGGCGTCAACCTGCCGGGTACGCTCCTGGACCTGTCGCCCCTCACCGAGAAGGACCGTGGGGACCTCGCCTTCGGGCTCGACCTCGGCGTCGACTGGGTCGCGCTGTCCTTCGTCCAGAAACCATCAGACCTGATCGAGGCGCGCGGCATCATCGGTGATCGCGCCGGCATCATGTCGAAGATCGAGAAACCGCAGGCGCTGGAACGGATCGACGACATCATCCGGCTCTCGGATGCCGTGATGGTCGCCCGGGGCGATCTCGGCGTCGAGATTCCGCACGAGGACGTGCCCGGGCGGCAGAAGGAGCTGATCCGAGCCTGTCGGCTCGCCGTGAAGCCCGTGATCGTGGCGACCCAGATGCTCGACTCGATGGTCCAGGCCCCGGCCCCGACCCGGGCCGAGGCATCGGATGTCGCGACGGCGATCTACGACGGTGCCGACGCGGTGATGCTGTCGGCGGAATCGGCCACCGGGAAGTACCCGGTCGAAGCCGTGTCGATGATGGATCGGATCATCCGCAGCGTGGAGGGGCACAAGCTCTACCACTCGATCGTGGCGGCTTCCGAGCCCAGCGAGGAGGAGACCCCACCCCACGCGGTGGCCACCGCCACAGCGGACTTGGCCGAGGCGGTGCGCGCCGCCGCGATCGTAACCTACACCACGAGCGGGACGACGGCCGCCAGGGTCGCGCGCAAGCGCCCCGCGTCGTCGATCCTGGCGCTGACCCCGAGTCTCGCCACCTCGCGGCGTCTGTGCCTGCTCTGGGGCGCGCATAGCGTCCACACCGACGACGTCGATTCCTACGAGGAGATGACCGCCAAGGCCGGCCAGTACGCGCGGGCGGAGGGCTTCGCCAAGCCGAACGACATCATCGTCGTGACGGCCGGAATCCCGTTCCACACCGTGGGGAACACCAACAACATCCGGCTGATGCAGGTCTGACGGCGTTCCGCGGGAACGCCCCGCACGCATCACCCGTTAATGGGCAAGCTGCGCCGTTTTGGCGCGAACGCCGGGAGAGATCCATGAGCCTGATCGGACGCATCGTCACCAAGCTTCTCGGCAACGAGAATCGCCCCATCGACCGCGATGACCGGAACGCCAGCACCGCGACGCCGATCGGCCGCCTGGTCACCAAGATCCTGGGCAAGTAACCACAGTCGCAGCGCCGCGCGCCCGGTCGGATGCGCGGCGTCGCTGTTTGCGACCGTCAGTTCGCGACCGCCGCTGCGGTCTGCTTGAGCGTCGGCGAGGCCGGGACGGTGTGTTGCCAGAAGGTGCCGGTGCGGCCCTTCTCGAGACCCTCCTGATAGAGCGCCCGCATGTAGGCGGTGTCGAAGCCCTTCGCGGCCGAGGCCTTCGGGCCGTCCTCGTCGATGTATGTGAGGTTGAAGCTCATCCCGTTGCTGCGGGCCAGCGCGTAGGTCGCGGTCAAGGTTGCACGGGAGCGGGCGCGGCTCGCCGTCGTGAACGAACGCTCGACGATGGACAGGGTGTTGTTTTTCGTCACCTCGAAGTCGGGCTCCAGCCGGCCGTTGATCACCACGTAGATGTTGGCCTTGCCACCGGTGCGGATCTTCCCGTCGCGCAGCAGCAGCGTCTGCGGCAGCGTGAAGACCGGGGTGACCACGGACCCGTCGACATGCATCTCCTGGAACCGGGCATCGGCCGCGTTCACGTCGATCATCTGCGGCGGGAACACCGCCGGGACGCTGGCGGACGCAGCCAGCACGTCGCGGAACAGATCCAGGGCGTTCGGCGCACCGCTCGACGCGATGGCGCCCATGTTCCAGATCACCGAGCGCTGCGAATCGAGGTTGGTCGTCACCACCATCAGGCGGCGGCCCTTGGCGTGCTCCTCGGCGATGGCGGTGAGCAGTTCAGGGGTGACGTAGCGGGCGATCAGGTTGCGCAGGCGCCCGTCGCCGAACAGGCCGGAGCCGAACAGGATGTTGGAGATGCTGGGCGACGTCACGAGTTCGCCGGCGACGCCGCTGGTGTAGAACTCGGTGAGGTAGGCGTCGTAGGCCGGTCCCAGGAACGCGAAGGGGGCGATCAACGCCCCGGTCGACACGCCGGAGACCAGAGTGAATTCCGGGCGCGTGCCCGATGCCGTCCAACCGTTCAGGACGCCGGCCCCGTAGGCGCCGTCGCCACCGCCGCCCGACAGCGCCAGGTAGTTGAAGCCCGCTGAACGGCGCAGCGGATTGCCGGCGAGTTCCGCGATCGTATCGACCGATGCGTCGGCGTAGACGCGTGCGCCCGGTATGCCGGGCACGCTGGCGAGCGCCGCCTGCTCGGCGGTGTAGGCCGTGCGTGGGACGCTGCCGCAGGCCGCGACCTGGCCGGCCAGCCCGAGCGCGAGTAACGCGCGCAGACCCCCCTGACGGTAACCCATCGTCCTCACCTCGGAAAACAGCAACGCTCGCCCCTTCTGCCACAAGGAAGCAGCTCGGCCGTGACCTCGTTCCGGTCAAGCTTAGCATTCGGTACGATTGTGATGCGATTACGTCGGGCTGTGACGCCGGCGACACGTCACGTCGGGCTCACGACGCCCTCCGGCGACGGGTAACCACCTTCCAAGGCCGACCGGGCATTGCCGGTGGACAGGGGGCGACTCGGGCAATGAGCCGCCCTTGCAAGCGGCGCGAGCGCCGCGCTAGGGTCCGGTCGTGGCCTGACGAGACAGGGTGTCGCACGTGGTGCGGCAGCCGACGCGCATGGGTGACGCGCACGGGTGCGGTTCGCACGGCTCTTGATGAGCTGCGAGGGTCTTGATCGGCCCGGAACGCCTTGCGTCACCTCGGCTGAGCGCGCGGGCCGCAGGGGGCGGAGGGGGACTATGGAAGCGGGCCTGAGCTGGACAGATGATCGCGTGGCGCTCCTGCGCCGGCTGTGGGAAGACGGGCAAAGCGCGAGCAAGATTGCGGCGCAGCTCGGCGGCGTCACCCGCAACGCGGTGATCGGCAAAGTGCATCGCCTCGGCCTGGGCGGTCGCGCCCGGGGCGCCGAAGAGGCTCCCGCTTCAACGCCAACCCCCAAGGCCGTCGAGATCGAGACCGCCATCGCGGTGGTCGAGACGCAGGCTCCTGAGCCGGTGGTGATCCTGGCGCATCGGCCGGCACCGGTCTTCCCGACGCCGGCCCCCGCCCCCGAGCCGGTGGCCCTGGCGGTGTCGAAGCGGGTCACGATCATGGACCTGCGGGAATCCATGTGCCGGTGGCCACTGGGCGATCCGACCACGCCGGAGTTCCGGTTCTGCGGCGCGCGCTCGATCACAGGATTGCCGTACTGCACCCACCACGCCGAAATTGCCTACCAGCCCGCCGCCGAGCGCAAGCGCGACCGCCGCGTCGCCTCGTTCCGGTAGAGACCGGGCGTCAGCGAACCGAAACGCCGGTCTCGCCGAGATAGCGCAGGGTGCCGGGGTTGAGCTGGGATGCCGGCACGACCCCGGCGAGATTCCTGGGATGGGTGTCCGCACCTTGCGGATGCCGCGCAGCCATGTCGGCCCGGGCCAGCGCGCGGACGATTCGGAAAGCCGTCTCCGGATCGAAGCCCGGTCGCACCAGGACGAGGCTCCATGAGCCCACCGTCTCGATTGCGACGGGCTGCCCGGCGAAGCTGCCGGCCGGCACGGTCAGGCGCTTGAGAGCCGCGCCGGGTCGTGCGAGGCGCGCGATGCCGGCTTCGGATGGGCCGAAGAAGCGTGCGCCGCCCGGCGCATTCGCCATCGCGATGAAACCGGGCCATCCGAGACCGCCGCCCCAGAGCGCGTCAGCACGGCCATCCTGAACCATGGGCGGGCCGTCGCCCGCCCGGTCGAGCAGGATCGGGCGGATGTCGTGCGCCGGGTCGAGGCCCGACGCTTCGAGGACACTGCCGCCCATGACGGTCAATCCGGACTTGTGCGTGCCCAGCACCACCGTCCGCCCGCGCAGATCCTCGACGGAGTGGATCGGGCTCGCTGCCGGGACGGCGAACAAGCCCGGCGTGGGATACATCGGAGCCAGGACCGTGAGGCCGCCGGGCTCGGCCAGTGCGGGATAGGCGTATTCCCCCTGGATCAGCGCCAGATCGACCCGGCCGGCCCGCAGGAGCGCGACATTCTCCGCCGATCCGCCGCTCGCGCGCGTCTCGATAGTCAGATCGGGATCCGCCGCCTTGATCGCCATCGCGAAGGCGTCCCCGAAAGCCGGGAAGCCGCCGCCGGCCGTCGCGGTGGCGAGCACGACGTGCGCCGTCTCGGCGGCCCGCGCGGTTCGGGCAACCAGAAGGCCGAGAGCCGCCGTGAGAGCCACGCGGCGAGTCGCTGCGGCACCATCGCGTTCCATGTGACACCTCTATCGGACGGCTTACCGCGATCGCTTCGGGAGAACAATATTCCACAAAAGCCCTGCGCGTCAGCGACGGTCTCCCATATTCGTCTTCAATCCACGGAATTGGCAAAAAGAACTTTCGTACAGGCCACTTAGCCTAATTGCACCGGGTTCGGCGACGCGATATCGCAGCCTCCCGTCTGCCGGCCTGCCGCGGCCCCCCTTGGCCCGGACCGCGCGGACCCGACATCTGTTCGACCCGTCACCTGCAGGAGTTCCGCGATGGCCGATTCCCTCAACGCGCCGGCGAAGGTCGGCCACGGCCGTGTCTACGGCTCGATCACAGAGACCATCGGCAACACTCCGTTGGTGCGCCTCAACCGCCTGCCCAAGGAGCACGGCGTCGATGCCGAGATCCTGCTGAAGCTCGAGTTCTTCAACCCGATCTCCAGCGTGAAGGATCGGATCGGCGTCAACATGATCGACGCCCTCGAAGCCTCGGGCAAGCTGCAGCCGGGCGGTACGCTGGTCGAGCCGACATCCGGCAATACCGGAATCGCGTTGGCCTTCGTGGCCGCGGCCCGCGGCTACAGGCTGATCCTGGTGATGCCCGAGACGATGTCCATCGAGCGGCGCAAGATGCTGGCGTTTCTCGGCGCCGAACTGGCGCTGACCCCGGGTGCACAGGGCATGAAGGGCGCTATCGCCAAGGCGGAGGAACTGCTGAAGGAGATCCCCGGCTCGGTGATGCCGCAGCAATTCTCGAACCCGGCCAACCCCGAGATCCATCGGAAGACCACCGCCGAGGAGATCTGGACCGACACGGGCGGCAAGCTCGACGCGTTCGTGGCCGGCGTCGGCACGGGCGGGACGGTGACCGGTGTCGGCGAGGTCTTGAAGCCGCGCCTGCCGGGGCTGCAAGTCTTCGCCGTCGAGCCGGTGGATTCGCCGGTCATCTCCGGAGGCCAGCCCGGTCCGCACAAGATCCAGGGCATCGGCGCGGGCTTCATCCCCGGTAACCTGCACACGGACATCCTCGACGGCGTCCTCAAGGTCTCCAACGACACCGCCTTCGAGACCTCACGGGCGCTGGCCCGCCTCGAGGGTATCCCGGGCGGCATCTCCACCGGCGGCAACGTCGCCGCAGCGCTTGAGCTGGCCAAGCGGCCGGAGTTCCAGGGCAAGCGAATCGTCACGATCGCCTGCTCGTTCGCCGAGCGCTACATCTCGTCAGCTCTGTTCGACGGAATCGGCTAGCCCGATCCGAGGCAGATACCGTTTCAAGCCGCGCCGGCTCTCAAGCAGCCGGCGCGGCTTTAACTGTGATCTTTCAATACGAAATTCGATTCGCTCCGGAAGTGGACGGTCACAAAGCCGGGCAACGAAATTGCCTCGCCTTGGCGCAATCTTTCGAAAACTTTTTTACAATAAAGACGTCTTAGTTATTGTAAATTTTAGCTAATAATCGGCTTGCTAGTGCTGTTATGCGGCGTTCAATGTTGCAGTAATTTCAGTTACTTAACAAATAAGCAACATTGCCTTCTGGCGTCACTCGCGATCTTCGCGTCGCGGGACAACGCATTCCCAGGAGTACCTTGGAAATCCTTTGCGCATCGGTCATCTGATTTCAGGGATACCGCCCGACGCCGGCGAACCCGTGACCGGATGGATTGGCCCCTATGCGTTACCTCCTCATACTTCTCGGCTGCCTCGTTGCCCCGGCCGCGCGGGCGCAAGGCTTCGTCAGCCACGACCTCACGGGCCTCTTGGACCCGGTCCGCGTCGCGATCGGCAGCATGGCAACCGTCCAGGCGACTCCGTTGGACCTCAACCTGACCTGCTCCCCGTGCAAGGGATCGCCGAACGTCGAGGTTCAACTCGGACGCCTGACCGACGGGACCGAGAAGCGCGTACGGACCGGCGAGACATCACTGGCGAAACTCGAATCGCTCTGCATCAAGCAGAACCCCGATTGCCGCCTCTCAGCCCTGCCGGTCAGTCCGGCGGTCGGGTGGATCACCGTCTATGCGCTGGGGAATGGCGGGGGATCGACCGCAGTGATCCTGCGTGACGGCGACCTGCTGACGATCCAGGCCCGGGCGGACAGTCCCGGACACGCCGAGGATGCGGTGTTGGCGCTGACGCAGAACGTCGTGCCGAAGATCGTGGGCCCTTGAGGCCTCAGTCGCACGATCAACCCGAGCTGGACCGGCTGGCCCGACGCAACCCTGACCACCCGCCCCCGTTGTCCCGCCACAGCGCGACGAACGAGAGGCAGCAGCCATGGCAGATCAGACGAAACGGCCGTCGTTGAAGGACTTCGACGCCAATGCCGACCGCAACGGCCAGGATCTCGGCCAGGACTCGCCCCTCGACGTGGGATTGCCGGCCAACACCCAGGCCGACCTGAAGCGCAATCCGGCCGGCGACGCAGAGGCGGCCCGAATCGCGTCCGGAACGCCCGGATCGGATGCTACGGACGCAACCGAGGCCGAGACACCCCCGGAGAACCTGAAGAAGCTTCAGGGCGATTTCGGCAAGGGCGCGAACATGAACGAGGCCATCGATCGTGCAACCGCGGCGGTCGGCCAAGACGACGGGAAGCGCTGATGGCCCGGCTCACCAGCGATTCCGGCACGGTCACCCGCAAGCCCGACGACACGGTGGGCACGCCGGGTGAACACCCTGCGGGTGGCGGTCATCAGACCTCCGAACAGGCGGCGATCACCGATATGGGGGGAGCCGGCGCGCCGAAGGCCGAGCCCAAGGAAGGTTGGGGTCAATCCGGCGAGCCCGGACGGGCACCACCAGCGGTCGGCGGTTCCTCGGGCGGTCATTCGGACCAGAAGGCATCCCGCGGCCCAGCCGCCGATGAGAAAGTCGCCGACGGCCATTACCGCGTCGAGCAGGAGCATAAACCGTGAGCGAGCGCGAAGATCCGAAGCCGAAGAAGCCGGCCAACGTCGCCCCCGACGCGGTAAAGGACCCAAACGAGAAGACCGACGGTAAACCTGGGATGGGCCCCCAGGGCGGAGACAGCCAAAACGACGAAACCGACCCGGGCAGCAGTTGAGAGCCCGTTCAAGAAACGATGGCGATGGGGTTGTGCCTCGTCGTCAGCGGCAGGCTGCGGCTACGCGTTCACGGCCTTTTCGGCGCCAAAGTGCGACGGCCTGACATCACACGAAGCAGAATGGCAGTCCGACGGCGAACGTTTTGGGATCTGGCGAAAAACGCCATTGCCCGCGCGGACACAGCGAAGCGGGCCCTCGCCCAACGGCCCGAAACCAAAGCGTCCGTGGTTTTTACGACACGCGGAAGTTGAGCGGCTCGACAGCCAGCGCGACCTCGTCCGGGCGGCAGCCAGTTACGGCACAGGCGTAGCGGATGGCGTCCCGCTGGGTCCGGAACAATCCCCCTGCCCTGCCGCCGGTCTCCACGGCGATCCAGCGGCCGTCTCCGTCCTGACCGACCCGAAAAGGTGCAGCCGGGCGAGCCTGCTGGCTGGAATGCGGGTCGATGGGCATCGAGATCACTGGGTTCACGCGGCCCACCCGGGACGGGCCGCCAAGGCAATCTGCCCTGGCAACGCTGTCCTGTGGGTCAACAAGGGACCAGCCTATAGTCCCGTCGGCAACCGAAGCTGAGTGCCCGGTTGCCGCGCATTCAGCTCAGGCGGCAGTGTCCTTAGACGACCGCTCGACGCGCTTGCGGTCGTTCGGGTCCAGCACCGTCTTGCGCAACCGGATCGACTTCGGCGTCACCTCGACCAGTTCGTCGTCCTGGATCCAGGCGAGCGAACGCTCGAGGGTCATGCGGATCGGCGGCGTCAGGCGAACGGCCTCGTCCTTCGAGGTGGTGCGAATGTTGGTGAGCTTCTTGCCCTTGAGCACGTTCACCTCGAGATCGTTCTCGCGGTTATGCTCGCCGATGATCATGCCCTGATAAACCTTCCAGCCGGGCTCGATCATCATCGGGCCGCGATCCTCGAGGTTCCACATGGCGTAGGCCACGGCCTCGCCCTTGTCGTTGGAGATCAGCACGCCGTTGCGCCGGCCCGCGATCTCGCCCTTGAAAGGCTCGTAGGCCTTGAACAGGCGGTTCATGATCGCCGTGCCGCGGGTGTCGGTGAGCAACTCACCCTGGTAGCCGATCAGGCCGCGGGTCGGGGCGTGGAACACGAGGCGCAGGCGATCGCCGCCCGAAGGGCGCATCTCCAGCATCTCGGCCTTCCGCTCCGACATCTTCTGGACGACGACGCCGGAATGCTCCTCGTCGACGTCGATCACGACCTCCTCGATCGGCTCGAGGAGCTCGCCGCTCTCGTCCTTCTCGTAGACGACGCGGGGACGGGAGACAGCGATCTCGAAGCCCTCGCGCCGCATGGTCTCGATCAAGATGGCGAGCTGAAGCTCACCACGGCCGGACACGTAGAACGAGTCCTTGTCGGACGCTTCCTCGATCTTGAGCGTGACGTTACCCTCGCCCTCCTTGAACAGGCGATCGCGGATCATGCGGCTGGTGACCTTGTCACCCTCGGTGCCGGCAAGCGGCGAATCGTTGACGATGAACGACATGGTCACGGTCGGTGGATCGATCGGCTGAGCCTGGATCGGGGTGTCCACCTGGGGATCGCAGAACGTGTCGGCCACCGTACCCTTGATCAGGCCGGCGATCGAGACGATGTCGCCCGCCTCGCCGATATCGATCGGCGCGCGCTCCAGGCCCCGGAAGGCCAAAATCTTGGAGACGCGGCCGGTCTCAACCACCTTGCCGTCCCGCGACAGTACCTTGATCTGCTGGTTCGGCTTGACGGTACCGGAGGCTATGCGGCCGGTAATGATGCGACCGAGGAACGGGTTGGCCTCCAGCAGGGTGCCGAGCATCCGGAACGGACCTTCCTCGACCTTGGCCGGCGGCACGTGCTTGAGCACGAGTTCGAACAGCGGCTTGAGGCCCACCGACGGATCCGCCTCGGGGGTGTCGGCCATCCAGCCGTTGCGGCCTGACCCGTACAAGATCGGAAAATCGAGCTGCTCGTCGGTGGCGTCGAGCGCCGCGAACAGGTCGAACACCTCGTTCACGACCTCGTTGATGCGCGCATCTGGACGATCGACCTTGTTGATCGCCACGATCGGGCGGAGACCGATCTTGAGGGCCTTGCCGACCACGAACTTGGTCTGGGGCATCGGCCCCTCGGCGGCATCCACCAGCACGATCACGCCATCGACCATCGACAGGATGCGCTCGACCTCACCGCCGAAATCGGCGTGGCCGGGGGTGTCGACGATGTTGACGCGGGTGTCCTCCCACACGACCGAGGTCGCCTTGGCCAGGATCGTGATGCCACGCTCCTTCTCCAAGTCGTTGGAGTCCATCGCCCGCTCCTCGACCCGCTGATTCTCGCGGAAGGTGCCGGACTGGGCCAGCAGCTTGTCGACGAGCGTCGTCTTGCCGTGGTCGACGTGGGCAATGATGGCGATGTTGCGCAGATTCATGGTGGCCCGAAACGGGTTGTGCCGGCTCCCTGGCGGCCGCGCGGCGCGGCCGTCCGCGCCGGGTGAGGTACGGAGTCGTGATGGTTGCGTCGCAATATAAGCCCGCGCGCCCCGCGGCAAGGCCGCCGCACGCATGCCGGTGTATTACGGAACGCCCATACCCCAATAAACCACAGGTCGCGACAGAGAATTCACTGGCGGAAGAAATCGAAATTCGCGCGCTCGCACACGTGTATCTTCGCGGACGCCGGCTACGGTGATTGTCGGGCGTCGTTCCATTGGCGATCGACCGTCGTCCGCGCGGGCCGGCTGGCGGTGGCGATTCGCCGCCCCTCCCCGTCCGAGACCGGCAGCGGGACATGGGCCCAAACGGGCGGATCCGATGACCAGGCATAGAAGAACGGCACGCGAGACGGCGATCGGCAGCGGCATGGACGCGTCGGCCGCCCGCCTCGATTCGGCACCGCGTCGATCGTGTTGCGCGCCTTCGGTGGTGCGGCCGAGATGCGCCGGCCGGAGCTGGTGCGTTCAAGGCGACCTAAAGCGATCGCTCCGATCCGCAGCGCCGTACGGACGCGCAGTCTTCGCTGGTAGCCGTTCCGTGATCGAAGGGTGCCGCCGGGTGGCCGGCATGCCCTATATGACGCCGCGATGACGCTGCCGTCCGGCCTCAAAGCAGTGACGTCATCGTGCCGCCGCGCTGACGATCGCGCGCGGCGTCGAGCCCGAGGGATGGAACCGCGTCGTTCGATGGAGTTTTCGCTCAGATCTGTGCGTGCGCGCACACCCGGCTCGCATCGATTTCGCCAGGACGGGCTTTCACCGGACGGATCCGATGCGCGAGCTTGAGCCGCGGCTCTTCCCGTATATCTGGCGCTACTCGAAGGCCGACCAGCTCAAGATCTGCGCGGTGGTCCTGGCCTCGCTGCCGTTCTACTTCGCCTCCCTCGATCTGCCCAAGCGCATCGTCAACGATGCCATCACCGGCAAGGCCTTCGCGCACGGCGAGGCGACCGCACCCTTCCTGGAGATCACGATCGATTGGCCGGACCTGCTGGGCGGCGGGACGACGCGGCTGTTCGAGGGCTTCCAGTTCGACCGGTTCGAGCTGCTGCTGGGCCTCTCGACCCTGTTCCTCACGCTCGTCCTGATCAACGGCGCCTTCAAGTTCTGGATCAACCTGCAGAAGGGTATTCTGGGCGAGCGGATGCTGCGCCGGCTGCGCTATCAGCTGTTCTCCCTGATGCTGCGCTTTACCCCCGAGGCGCAGCGGGAGGTGAAATCCTCAGAGACGGCGACGATCATCCGGGACGAGGTCGAGCCGATCGGCTCGTTCATCGGCGACGCGATCGTGGTGCCGGTCTTCCTGGGAACCCAGGCAGCCACCGCCCTGGCGTTCATCATGATGCAGAACATCTGGCTCGGCCTCGCGGCCGGCGGGATGGTGGCGGTGCAGATGACCGTGATCCCGCGCCTCCGGCGCCAGATCATCCTGCTGAGCCGCCAGCGCCAGATCGCCTCCCGCAACCTCGCGGGCCGGGTCGCCGAAGTGCTCGACGGCCTGCCGGCGGTGACGCTCAACGACACCGGACGTTGGGAACGGGCCGAAATCGGCGGCCGGCTGTACAGCCTCTACGACCTGCGCCTGCGCATCTATCGGCGAAAATTCGCGGTCAAGTACCTGAACAACCTGCTCGCGCAGGTGACGCCGTTCCTGTTCTACGCCATCGGCGGCGTGTTCGCGCTCAAGGGCGAGCTCGATATCGGCCAGCTCGTGGCGGTGCTCGCCGCCTATCGCGATCTCCCACCTCCCCTGAAGGAGCTGATCGACTGGGATCAGCAGCGCCTCGACGTCGAGGTGAAGTACGAGACCGTGGCGGCGCATTTCGGGCCGCAGCGCCTCCAGCCGGCGGAACGGGACTCGCGGGCGACACTGCCACGCCTCGGCGGACCGCTGCGCGTGGAGGCGCTGGCGCTGCGGGATCCCCAGGGGGGGCTGCCGATCGAGACCACGGACGTCGAGGCCGATCTGCCGTCTCGGCTCGCGCTGGTGCCGCCGGGGCCGATCGCACAGGAATTCGCTCGGGTGCTCGCTGGGCTGCGCGTCCCGCCCGGCGGCACGGTCCGGGTCGGCGATCACGACCTGTCGACCCTGCCGCGGGCCGTCCGCTCCCGCCGTATCGCCTTCGCGGATCTCGAACCCGTCCTGTTCCCCGGGACGGTGCGCGACAACCTGCTGTACGGGCTACGAATCCAGCCGCTGCGGACCCGCGGCATCGATCTCAGCAAGACGCGGATCAACGAGGCGGTGAAGACCGGCAATCCGGCGGACAGCATCGACGATCCCTGGATCGACTACGCCCGGTTCGGCGTCCGCGATGCCCGCGAACTCGACGAACGCCTGCTAGACCTGATGTTCCGCCTGGATCTCGGCGACGACCTCTATCGATTCGGTTTAGGAGCCCTGAGCACGGTCGTCCACGACACGCCGGCAGGCCGCCGCATGATCGCCGCCCGGGAGCATCTGCGCGAGCATTTCGCCAAGAGTGGGCTCGCGGACCTCGTGATCCCGTTCTCGCGGGGCAGCTTCAACGCGCAGGCGACCGTCGCCGAGAACCTGATGTTCGGGGTTCCGCGCGACCCGACGCTGACGGATCCGCGACGGCTCGCGGGGGTGCGCCTGTTCCGCGAAGCGCTGGAGCGGGTGAAGCTGCTGGACGAACTCGACCGCATGGGCGTGGCGATCGCCCAGAACCTCAAGGACATCTTCGCCGACGTGCCGCCCGGTCACCCGCTGTTCCGGCGCTTCTCGCTGATCACCCCGGACGCCCTGCCCGATTACCTGCGCCGGCTCGCCCGCTTGCCCGCGGAGGGCCGGCTGGACGAGGCGGACAGCGTGGCGTTCATGGCGCTCGCCCTCGCCTACGTCGAGCCGCGGATGCGCTTCGGCCTGCTCGACCAGCCGCTCCTGCTCCGGATCGTCGGGGCGCGGGGCGTGGTCCAGGCGTTCATGCACGGGCACGACGGCTGCGACATCGAATCGTACGACCCGAACCGGATCAATCCGCGCAGCACCGTCCTCGACAACCTGCTGTTCGGCCGTATCGACACGGCGCGCATGCACGGCGAGGCGATCATCCAGCGCGAGGCCCGGGCGGTGTTCCGCGAGTTCGACTTGGAGCGCCCGGTCCAGCGGCGTGGCCTCGACAAGCAGGTCGGCAATCGCGGCCAGCTGCTCACCGAGCGTGTGCGTGTCCGGATCGGCCTGGCACGGGCGCTGCTGCGCGATCCGGAGATCCTGGTGGTGGACCGGGTGAGCGAGCAGTTGGAGCGTGGGGTCGATACGCTGCTCGACGTGACGGGCGCGGTGCTACCCCATGGCAGTCTCGTGGCGAGCCTGTCGAGCGAGGCCGAGGCGGCCCGCTTTCCAGCACGATTGCAGCTTCGGCCGAACGAGTCCCGCCTGCGCAACGCCGCCGAGTGAGTCGCGCTTGACGGTGCCGGGGCGCACGACCGGGGCGAACCGACGGTTTACAGTCCGGCGCGACTCCGGCACAGAATGGGCGGACATGCCCCCATCATCGGACGCGATCGCGACTTCGGACCGGACGGATCCGAGCCTCGCCGGCCTTCCGCGCCTGGTGCCGCCGCACCCGGCCCTGGCGGAGCGCGAGCTTCCGCTTCCGGACTATCTACGCTCCATCCGCGACAACGGCCTGGCGGGCTTCCCCCGGCGCGCGTTCGAGGAGCCGATCACACGCCGCGGCCTGCTCGGGCGGTCGAGCTACGTCCTGAACAACCCCGAGGCGATCCGGCACTTCCTGGTGGAGAACCAGGCCAATTACGCCCGCACCACCGGGACGATGCGGATCCTGCGGCCGATCCTGGGCGACGGCCTGCTGATCAGCGAAGGCTCGGCCTGGCGCCACCAGCGCCGCACACTGGCGCCGGCATTCACGCCCCGGGCGATCGATGGCCTCGTGCCGCACATCGCCGCTGCCGTGAACGACGGGATGGATCGCATCGTCTCCGAGGCGGCCGAGGGTCCGATCGACCTGTTCGCAGCCTTCCATCGGCTGGCGCTCGAGATCGCCGGGCGGAGCATGTTCTCGGTCGGGATGGACCGGTACGGTCCGGAGCTGCGCGACTTCATCGCCGAGTACAGCGTCAAGATCGGCCGCCCGCACCTCCTCGACATCGTGATCCCGCCCGGCT
Organism: Methylobacterium sp. AC315; assembly: GCF_979253755.1. Classification (NCBI taxonomy): domain Bacteria; kingdom Pseudomonadati; phylum Pseudomonadota; class Alphaproteobacteria; order Hyphomicrobiales; family Methylobacteriaceae; genus Methylobacterium; species Methylobacterium sp. AC315. Next base: position 135,145 of record NZ_CEEDEA010000006.1, on the reverse strand, counting down.
GGCCGGTGCCGCTCGATTGGGCCCGGGGGCGGTTCCGGCGACGGTGGATCCCGTTCCTCGACCGTATCATCGCGGCCCGCCAGGCTGCGGCACGGGACGAGGGCCATTCCGGAGACCTGCTCGACCTGCTCGCCACCGCCCGCAACCCCGATACCGGCGCGCCGTTCAGTGCGGCCGAATTGCGGGACCAGGTCGCAACCATGATCCTGGCCGGCCACGAGACCACGGCCGGCACCCTGTTCTGGGCCGCCTACATGCTGGCGCTCGCCCCCGAACTGCAGGAGCGGCTTGCCGCCGAGGCGCGGGCCGCCGACCTCAGCAATCCGACCGGCTGCCAGAGCGACGGGCGCCTGCCACTGATCCGGGCGACGGTGGACGAGACCCTGCGCCTGTACCCGGCGGCGTTCGTGATCGTGCGGCGGGCGCTCGGCCCGGACACCCTCGCCGGCCATCCCGTCAGGAAGAGCGACATCGTGATGGTGAGCCCTTGGGTGCTTCACCGGCACCGGTTGCTCTGGTCGGACCCGGAAGCGTTCGACCCCGGACGCTTCCTGCCCGACGCGAAGCCGCCGGCGCGGTTCTCCTACCTGCCCTTCGGGGCCGGCCCGCGCGTCTGCATCGGCGCCCAATTCGCGCTGATCGAGACGGTGCTGTCACTGGCACGGCTGCTGGCCCGGTTCCGGCTCGAACTGGAGGACCGGGAACCGATCCTGCCCCACGCCGTGGTCACCACGCAGCCTCAGCGCTTCGCGAAGTTCCGGCTCATCCCGCGGGAGCCGGTCAGCCCTTGATACCCGTGATGGTGGTCGAGATCGCCCGCGGATCCCGCAGCGGCCAGCGCCCGGCCTCGACCTGCGCCAGGAACTCACCCAGCAGGCGGTTGTAGGCGTCGGGCTCCTCGACGCTGAGCGCGTGGCCGGTATTGGGCAGGATCGCCAGCGCGGCCGACGGGATGACCTGTTTCAGCATCAGGCTCGGAGCGAGGCAGGGCCAGTCCTCATCGCCGGAAACGATCAGGGTCGGCACGGCGATCTGCGCCAGCGCATTCTGCAGGTCGTACAATGACGGTCGTCCCTTCTGCACACCCGCCTGGGTGTTGGCCGATCCGGTCGCCGAATGCTCGGCCAGCATGCGCTTGAATTCGGCGTGCCCGCGGGGATCCTTGGTCTCGAACTGGACCCGGGTCGGCCCGTAGGCATAGCGCTCGGCGAAAGCCTCCATGCCGTCCCGCCGCAGGATCGTCGCGGTTGCCTCGGCCTCGGCGCGAAACAGGTCCTGCCGGTCGGGTTCCGCGCCGTAGCCGCAGCCGCCGAGGCACAGGGACAGGGCGCGGTGGGGATGGCGCAGCCCGAAGTGCAGGGTCGCGAAGGCGCCCATCGAGATTCCGGCCACGTGGGCGCGCGCAGCGCCGATATGATCGAGGATCGCCAGGATGTCGTCGGCGGCGCGGGCCTGCGAATAAGCCGAGACGGCGTCCGGAACGTCGGACGGCGGGTAACCCCGGGCGTTGAACGCGATGGCGCGATAGCGTCGGCTAAAATGGCGAAGCTGCGCCTCGTAGCTGCGGTGGTCCCCCGCGAACTCGTGCACGAAGATCAGCGGCGTACCGCGTCCGCTCTCCTCGTAATGGAGGCGGATCCCGTCATCCGTGAGGGCGCTCGGCACGGTCCATTCTCCCGACGCGATCGACGGCCTATCGCCGCCGAAGCGAGATGGGGCGTAACCACGCGTGGTCGAGATCGACATGACGAAGCCGCGCCCGGCTTCGCGGGCGCGGCTTGCGCAGGTTCGTGCAGGCGGTGACGATCCCGGCCCGGCTCAAGCGGCCTTCTTGGCGGCGGGTTTGCGCCCGACTTTGTTGGCCGCGACCTCGGCGAGCTTGGCCGCCAGCTTCGCATCGAGCTTGGCCGAGGCACCGAGCGGAAGCTCGATGTCGAGGCCCAGCGTCGAGACGCCCTCGCCGCGCTCCAGGGTGACCTTCACCTTGTCCGGCTCGACCGAGACGTGGTTGGCGATCACCGCCAGGATCTCCTCGCGGAGCTGGATCACCAGGTCGGGGCGACCCGACTCGGCGCGCTCGTGGGCGAGGATCAGTTGCAGGCGGTCGCGGGCGACCGCGCCGGAATTGCGCTTCTGGAAGATGCCGAGGATGCTCATGCCGCCCTCCGCATGAACAGCTTGTCGAGGAACGACTTCCGCTCGGTCGGCATGCTCATCGGCACGTCCTCGCCCTTCAGCCGGCGCGCCGCATCGGCGTAGGCCCGCGCCGGGGCACAGAGGGGGTTGTTGAGGGTGACCGGGCAGCCGAGGTTCGAAGCGCGCAGCACTTCCTGGCTCTCGGGGATGATCGCGAGCAGCGGGATCGACAGGATGTCGAGCACGTCCTCGGTCTTGAGCATGTCGCCGCGGTCGGCCCGCATTGGGTCGTAGCGGGTGAGGATGAGGTGCTTCTCCATCTCCTCGCCCTTCTCCGCCTTGGCGGTCTTGGAATCGAGCAGCCCGATGATCCGATCGGAGTCGCGCACCGAGGAGACCTCGGGATTGGTCACCACCACGGCCACGTCGGCGTGGTGCATGGCGAGCTGGGCGCCGCGCTCGATGCCGGCGGGCGAGTCGCACACCACCCAGTCGAACCGGTCACGCAGCTCTTCCATCACCCGGGCGACGCCCGCATCGGTGAGCGCGTCCTTGTCGCGGGTCTGCGAGGCCGGCAGCAGGTGCAGGGTGTCGAGCCGCTTGTCCTTGATCAGGGCCTGCGGCAGCTTTGCGTCGCCGTTGACGACGTTGATGAGGTCATAGACCACCCGGCGCTCGGCACCCATGACCAGGTCGAGGTTGCGCAGGCCGACGTCGAAATCGACGACGCACACGCTCTGTCCACCCTGTGCCAGGGCCGCTCCGAGGGCCGCGGTCGTCGTCGTCTTGCCGACGCCGCCCTTGCCCGATGTGACGACGAGAACCTTTGCCACGCGTCGATCTCCCTTGATCCAGAACTGGATTAATCCAGGCTTGCCATTCGGATGTTGCCGCCATCGAGCCAGACCTGAGCGGCCTTGCCGCGCAGGGCCGTGCCCATGTCCTCCGCCGTCCGCACAAGGCGGTCGATCCCCAGCAACTCGGGCTCGAATTTGCGGCAGTAGATTCGTGCGCGCGGGTTGCGCGCGGCACCGGCGATCGCGCGACCGCGCAGAGCGCCGTAGACGTGGATCGACCCGCCGGCGAGGATCTCGGCCCCCGAGGAGACCGACCCCATCACGGTTACGTCGCCGGTCGGGTTGATCACGCTCTGACCGGAGCGGACCGAGCCTTCGACGGTGATCGAGGTGACCACCTGCGGCTCCGGCTCGGCGGGCGCCGCCGGCATCTCGACCGTGTCCGACGGACGCCCCTGCACCAGCAGCGGTGGGAATCCAGCAGCGACGGCGTCGATCCCCTCGATCCCCAGAACCGTGATGCCACGGGCCTTGAGTTCGTTCATTAACGTTTCGAGCGCGTCCGGCTCAGGCTTGAACTGGGCGCAATCCAGGATGACGGCCCGGCCTTTCAGCAGGGTCGGCGAGCGCTTCAGCGCCGCGTCGAGGCCCGCAAGCCACTCGGGAAGCGGCGGCTCGGGGGTGAGGGCGAGGCCCTTGAACGCCCGCCCGCGAAGGCTGAGCGGCCGGGGCGCAGGAGCCGCCGCGGGGGCGGTCTGCGGGTCGTCGATCGGCTCGGGGAGGGTTTCGCTCATGTCGGCCCGTTAAGAGTCCTTACCGGACCATTGACGGCTGGCATGGTTACCGAAGGGTTAAGTTTTGGATCCGGTCGGCAAATTCTGCCGGGATCCTGGTATCGGCGGATCTGTGCGGTCCTCGGACCCCGTCATCGGGGACAATCCGCACCTCAGCGTTTGCGTCCCGCCCGTCGGCACGCGAGCGCCTGAGGGGTCGCCTAATTCGTCTTAAACATCGACAAGAAAACGTATTTCTCGCGGCGCTGTTTCAGGCCTCGCGTTTGCGATCGAACCGTCAAATCTTCGCATAGTCCGGCGTCAGACCATCCGGCGGGGAAATGGATTCCGACCGTTCGGCGGGCGGGCGCCCGGGAGGACGGTAGGCCGCTTCCTTACCCGCGCTCGAAAAGGCTGAGCTTGATCGCGTCCTCCACGAGCCGCACCTCCACGGCCTGCCCCTGGAAGGTCGGGTCGAGGTCGTCGGCGGCGCGGTAGAGGCCGTCGATCGCCACCAGTTCCGGCTCGAATCGACGGCACCAGATCCGAGCGCCGGGATTGCCGGCGGCGCCCGCGACCGCGCGGCCGCGCAGGGCCCCGTAGACGTGGATCGACCCGCCCGCGATTACCTCGGCCCCCGAGGCCACGGCGCCGAGCACAGTCACGTCGCCTTCGAGATGCAGCACGGTCTGGCCCGAGCGCACCGGGGCATCCAGGATCAGCGACCGGGCGATCTCCTTGGCGGCCGGCTCGGCGGGCGCATCCTCACCCGGGGTGGCGACCTCGCCGGCCGGGCGGCCGCCCGAGAGCGCCGGCGGCAGTTCGGGGGTGAGGATCGCGGGCGGCGCGCCCTCGATGCCCAGGATCGCGATCCGGCGGACGGCGAGTTCGGCGAGCAGGCCGTCGAGATCCTCGCGGGTGAGTCGCAGACCGGCGAGGTCGAGGATCACCGGCCGGCCGGCGAAGAAGTTGGGCGCGCGGCGGTTCAGGGCGTCGAGGTCGCCGAGCCACTCGGCCACGGGCGGCACGGGGGCGAGCACGGTGGCCATGAAGGAGCGGCCGCGGAAGCGGATCGGCGGGCGCGCCGGCTCGGATGTCGGCTGGGTCACGGGCGTTTTCGGTGTCGCGTGGCGGGTGGCTGCATCCATGCGGCGCGGCTGCGCCGGGGGCAATCCCGCAACGCCCGGTGTGACGCCTTGCTCGGCCCGCGGCGGCGTTTCTGTTGTAGAGAGGTCCGCCAGCCGACCCGGACGAGACCTTGAGCAGCGTACCCGCGTCCAGACCCTTCGTCGTCGACGACCTGACCCAGGCCAACCAGCGCCGGGCGGCCGATCCCCGCGCCTCGGCCTGGGTGTCGGCCAATGCCGGTGCGGGCAAGACCAAGGTGCTCACCGACCGCGTCGTGCGGCTGCTCCTCGATGGGGCACCCCCGGGCCGGATCCTGTGTCTGACCTTCACCAAGGCGGCGGCCGCCAATATGGCGATCCGGGTGTTTCGCCTGCTCGGCCGCTGGGTGACGCTCGACGATGCCGCGCTGGCGGCGGAGCTCGTGGCGCTGACCGGCGAGCGCGCCGACGCCGAGCGCCTGCGCATGGCGCGGCGGCTGTTCGCCCGGGCGGTGGAGACGCCGGGGGGCCTGAAGATCGAGACGCTGCACGCCCTGTGCGAACGGCTGCTGCACATGTTCCCGTTCGAGGCGAACGTTCCGGCGCGGTTCGTGGTGCTCGACGAGACCAAGGCCCGGGAAATCTTCGACATCGAGATGGCCAACGTGCTGGCCGACGCGGTGTCGAATGGCGACACGCCGCTCAGTGAGGCGCTGGCGCGGGTCACCCCGGAGGCGACGGGCGACACCCTGCGGGCGGCGATCCGCTCGGCGTTGCGTGCGCGAAGTCTGATCGGCGACCGCGCCCTTATGGACCGTTCCTTCGCAGACCTGCACGGGGCACTCGGGCTAGCCGACGAAGAGAACGCGGAGGCTGTCGAGGCCACGATCCTGGACGGCGGCCAGGGCTGCAGACCCGAGGACCGGCCGGCGCTGATCACGGGATTGCGCACCGGCAAGGCCAACGACGAGAAGCTCGCCGACGCCCTGGCGGGGGCCGAGGCCGAGCGGGCGCGATCCGAGGATCTGCCGGACCGGTCCGAGGCGCTCGATCTCTACCGTGGGGTGTTCTTCACCCAGAAGGACGAGCCCAAGGCCGACACCAGCCTCGGCACAAAGGGTGTCCCACCCGACGTGAAGGCGAGCCTGATCGCCGAGCGCGACCGGCTGGAACCGCTGTTCGATCACTTGCGCGCCGCGCGGGCGCATGCCCGCACCCAGGCCCTGTTCCAGCTCGCCGCCGAGATCCACCGCCGGGTCGAGGCCCAGAAGGCCCGGCTCGGCGCGCTCGATTTCGACGACCTGATCCACAAGGCCCTGGACCTGCTGGCCCGGGTAGGGGCCGGCTGGGTGCTGTACAAGCTCGACCGCGGCATCGACCACGTGCTGGTCGACGAGGCGCAGGATACCAACCCGGAGCAGTGGGAGATCCTGCGGGCGATCACCCAGGAATTCGCCGCCGGCGAGGGCGCCCGGGCCGGGACCCGGACCCGGTTCGCGGTGGGCGACCCGAAACAGTCGATCTACGGCTTCCAGGGTGCCGAGCCACGGGAATTCGCGCTCACCAGGGCGGCCTGGATCCAGGAATCGCGGGCGGCCGGCCTGACGTTCGAGGACGTGCCGCTGACCCTGTCGTTCCGCTCGACCGGGATGGTGCTCCAGGCGGTCGATGCGGTATTCGCCCTCGACGCGCACAACGAGGGCCTGTCGTTCGAAGACGTCGCCCGTCGGACCGTTCATGCCAGCGCCCGGCCGGGCGCCCCCGGGGCCGTCGAGTTGTGGCCGATCGCCGAGCCCGAGCCCGCCCCGGAGCCGGATGCCTGGACGGCGCCCGTGGACGCGCCCGAGACCAGCGCCCCGGCGATCGTCACCGCACGGCGTGTGGCGCAGGCGGTGCGCACCTGGACGATCCAGGGCGACGCCACCGGCCGGGTCTGGCGGCCCGGCGACGTGCTGGTCCTGGTCCGCAAGCGCGGCCCGGCCTTCGAGGAGGTGATCCGGTCCCTGAAGGGCCTCGGCGTCCCTGTCGCCGGCCAGGACCGGCTGGAGGTCTCGGCCCATATCGCGGTGGCCGACCTCGTGGCCGCCGGACGGGCCGGCCTGCTGCCGGCCGACGATTTGACGCTCGCCACCGCGCTCAAGACGCCGCTGGTCGGCCTCACCGACGAGGATCTGGTCCGGCTCGCCGCACGCCGGGACCTGTCCGAGACCCTGGAGGATTCCCTGCACCGGCACGCCGATGCTGGGGATGCCGCGGCGATCCGCGGGCTCGCCGCGCTCTCGGACTGGATCGCCCTGGCGGGTCTGCACGGCCCGTTCGGCTTCTATGCGCGGCTGCTCGGGCCGCAGGGCGGGCGGGCCAAGCTGGTTGCCCGGCTCGGGGGCGAGGCCGGCGACGCCATCGACGTCTTCCTGGCCGCCGCCGCCCAGGCCGAGACCGGCGAGGACGCGCCCTCGCTCGGCGGCTTTCTGGCCCGCTACGTGGGTGCCGAGGCCGGCCACACGGTCAAGCGCGACATGGAATCGGGCCGCGACGAGGTCCGGGTGATGACCGTGCACGGAGCCAAGGGCTTGGAGGCGCCGGTCGTCGTGGTGATCGACGGCTGCGAGCCGCTCGGGCGCAACGACCCGCCGCTTCTGCCGCTGCCGGCCGGCCGCGCGATGCTGCCGCCGGTCTGGTCCAGCGGGAAGACGCAGGATTGCGCCGCCACCGGCGAGGCCCGCGCGGCCCTGCTCGCCCGGGCGCGGCAGGAGCACAACCGCCTGCTCTACGTGGCGATGACCCGGGCCGCCGACCGGCTGATCGTAGCGCCGTTCCGGGGCCACGAGCGCGAGAGCGAGGCCGCCTGGTGCCGGATGGTCCGGGCCGGGCTGGAAGCCGCCCTCGGCACCGGGCAGGCCCTGGAGCTGCCCTACGGACCCGCAACGCTCTGGCAGGACGGCGTCGAGACGCAGCACCGTCCGCCGGAGACGCCGTCGCCGATCGCGTTGACGAAGCCGGAGCCGGATTGGCTGCGCAGCCCCGTGCCGCCGGAACCAGAGATCCCGGTCCTCAACCCGTCCGGCGCCCTGCAGGCGGCCGACGGCACCCGGGTGCCCCCGCCGCGCCTCGCGGACGCCCAGGCGCGGCGTCGGGGCATCCTGATCCATTCCCTGCTGCAGCACCTGCCCCGGGTCGAGCCCGGACGCCGGGAGGCGGCCGGCCTCGCCTTCGTGCGAGCCCGCGCCCCCGGCCTGCCGCGGCCTGCAACCTCGGGCATCGTCCGATCGGTGATGCGGATCATCGACGATCCGGACCTGGCCCCCCTGTTCGCAGCCGACGCCCGAGCGGAGGTGAACCTGTCCGGCCATGTCAGGGCCGGCGGCGGCGAACGGGTGGTGCGGGGCCGCGTCGACCGCCTCTCCGTCGCGGCCGACACGATCCGGATCGCCGACTTCAAGACCGGCCGCCCACCGCCCGAGGACGCACCGCTACCGCCTACGGAAGCCGGACAGATCGCGCTCTACGCGCACCTGCTCGGCGAGATTTATCCGGACCGGACGATTCGGCCGATGCTGATCTGGACGTCGGGTCCGGTGATCCGGACGCTGAGCGCGGCCGATATCCGGTCGGCGCTGGACCAAGCCGGAATCGAGGGCTGACTTCCTCATGTCCGAGTCGGGACGGCTGCGCCCGGGACCGATGGCGCCCGATCGAATCAATCCGGTCTCCCGGCGCACGCCGTGATTGGAGACGCAGCGCGGCAAGCCAGGGCGGCGCGCGATCTCAGTCGGGTGTGGTTGACTGAGTCGCTTCTCCGGGATCGCGCATCGTTGTCTTCGGACATCCAGCGGCCGACGTTCGAAACGATGTTTTTGGGGGGACCGCGAAAAGCGTCCGCTCGGGAAAAAACCGCACCGCGACAGTCTTTTCCGAAAGGGCGTTCTCTCAGCCCCCCCGGTCCCGCATGCGCCAGCGCACATCGTGACGCGCCTCCCGTGCCGCCGCGCCGTGCGGCCTGCGCGGCTTCTTGACCGCGCGGCGGCCCGTCGCCAAGTCTGATCGAACCGCGCGGGCCCCTGCCCGTCCGAGGCCGCCCGATCGGCGGCCGGTTCTGAAAGGTGACGTTATGGCGACGGTCAAAGTAACCGACGCGAGCTTCGAGCAGGACGTTCTCAAGTCCGCCGAGCCCGTCGTGGTTGATTTCTGGGCGGAATGGTGCGGCCCCTGCCGCCAGATCGGCCCGGCGCTCGAAGAGATCGCCACCGATCTCCAGGGCAAGGTGAAGATCGCCAAGGTCAACGTCGACGAGAACCCGCAGATCGCCGCCCAGTACGGCATCCGCTCGATCCCGACGCTGCTGCTGTTCAAGAACGGCGAGCGGGTCGACCAGAAGGTCGGCGCTGCCCCGAAGGGCGACCTCTCCCGCTGGATCGGCGCGCAGGTCGCGTAAGCGACTGACATTTTCGGGTGTCACGTCAAAAAGAAAGCCCGGCCGAGAGGCCGGGCTTTCTCCGTTTCGAGACCCGTTTTCAAGTCCCGGGCTTTGCGCCCGGGACCATGCGCTCGGTCTTAGTACGAGCCGAACTTGTAGTTCAGACCGGCGCGGACGACGGCGAAGTCGTTCGTGTTCCGGCTGGACGTGGCAACGGAGTAGACCGGCAGGACGCCAGCGCCGGTGACGGCAGCACCGACCAGCGGCAGGCCGGTGCGGTTGCGGTCGAGGCTCACGTACAGACCTTCGACCTTGAACGTCACGGCCGAGGACCGGAAGAAGTTCAGGAACGAATCGGTGGGGAGCGCGAACTCGGCGCCGCCGCCGACGGTGTAGCCGGTCTTGAAGTCGTCCCGACGGCCGGCGAAGTTCTGCAGGCCGACGCGGGCGCCGTCATCGGTGCCGGTGGCGTAGGCGAAGCCGCCGGTGGCGTACACGAGGGTCTTGTCGAAGGCGTAGCCGAGGCGGCCGCGCACGGTGCCGAAGAAGTCCAGCGTGTTCAGCGTGCCGTTGACCGGAACGAAGGACGGGTTGATGGCGCCGGCGTTCGTGGCGTAGCGCGGACGGCCACCGAAATCGAGGTACTGGGCGTCGGCCTCGAAGCCGATCACGATACCCGAGCCCGGGGTGAACTGATAGTTGTAGCCGATCTGACCACCGCCCGAGAAACCTTCGCGGTTGTTGCGGTTGTAGATCAGCGAGGAGCCGAGCGGCGCCAGGGCGCGGTACGGCACAAGGCCACCGGCGGTCTGGACGGCCGGGCTCCCGGCGGTCTGGACGAAGCCGCGGTTGCTGTCGCTGCTGCTGGCATCGAAGCCGTAGCCGGCGTTGATACCGAAGTAGAAGCCAGTCCAGGTGAACACCGGAACGGGGGTGAACACCGGCGGCGGAGCGCGGCGCGGCAGGTCGGCGGCGGTGGCCGCCGCGGTCAGCGCGGTGAACGCCGCCAGAGAGGTGAGAAGCGTCTTCATTACTGTGATCCCCAGCACAAGCCCGATCGACGCCAAAGCTAGGCGATTGGTCCTGACGAGGATGTAGCTAAGCTGCCACAGCAGGGTGAAAGCGTAGCCGTTGGAGGCAATTCGCGCCTCCGAATGCGGCGAATCGACGGCGCTTGCCGGGCCACTAACCGAAACGCCGAGAAAAGCCAGCGCTCAAGACAAAGGCGCGCGCCGAATCAGACGGGGGGCGTGTCGTTGGCGGCGAGCACAAGTCCGGCCAAGTACAGCGAGCCGCAGATCAGGATCCGCGGCGGCTGCTCGAAGGCGATGTCTTTCACCTGACCGAGGGCGGCCTCGACGCTCGGGGCGGTCCGGGTCGAGAGACCGACCGCCTCGCCGATGCGTGCCACCTCCTCGGCCGGCCGTGCCGCCAACGAGGTGGTGATCGGGACCGCGATGAGCGCCCGGGCCAGCCCGACGAAGTTGCGCAGGAAGCCGTCGGCGTCCTTAGTGCTCAGCAAGCCGACGATCAGTACCAGCGGCACGTCGCTGCGTTCGCCGAGATCGGCCATGGCGGCGGCGAGGATCCGGCCGCCGTCGATGTTGTGACCGCCGTCGAGCCACAGCTCCGCGCCGGGCTCGAGCTGTGCGGCGAGGCGGCCACGGCCGAGTCGCTGCAGCCGGCCGGGCCAATCGACCTCCGTGAGGCCCCGCTCCAGCGCGGCGTTGCCGATATCGCCGAATCCAGCGGCCCGCAGAGCCGTGATCGCGGTGGCGGCGTTCACCAGTTGGTGGCGCCCGGCGAGCCGCGGCCGGGGCAGGTCGAACAGGTCGGTCTCGTCCTGGTAGACCATGCGGCCGCGCTCGTCGTGCGCGGAGAAATCCTGGTTGCCGACCCGGATCGGGGTCGCGCCCACGGCTTCGGCGTGCCGGCAGAGCACGGCGTCCGCCTCGGCATAATCCTGCGCCGCGATCACCGCCGGGCAGCCGCGCTTGAAGATCCCGGCCTTCTCGGCAGCCACCGATTCGACCGTGTCGCCGAGATACTCGGCATGGTCGCGCCCGATCGGCGTGACGACCGCGCAGGCCGGCTGGGCGATGACGTTGGTGGCGTCGAGCCGGCCGCCCAGCCCGACCTCGAGCAGCAGCACGTCGGCCGGGCTCTCGGAGAACAGCAGCAAGGCCGCCGCCGTGGTGATCTCGAACATGGTGATCGGTTGGCCGTCGTTGGCGGCCTCGCAACGCGAGAACGCGTCGGCCAGCCGATCCTCGTCCACGAACTGGCCGCCGCCGATGCCGCCGAGCCGGATCCGCTCGTGGAACCGCACGAGGTGCGGCGAGGTGTAGACGTGGGCCGCCAGGCTCCCGGCCTCCAGGATCGCCCGCATGAACGCGATGGTCGAGCCCTTGCCGTTGGTCCCGGCGACGTGGATCACCGGCGGCAGGCGCCGCTCCGGGTGGTTCAGCCGGGCCAGCAAGCGCTCGATCCGCCCCAGCGACAGGTCGATGGTGCGCGGATGGAGCGCGAGGAATCGCGCCATGAGGGCATCGGAGGAGGCCATGGCGTGGCCTAAGCCGCCGCCTGGGCGGGGACGACCGGCGTCTCGGGCGTCGCGGCGTTGGTCAGCAGGCCGCAGATCCGTGCGATCGTCTCCTTGAGGGCGTGCCGGTGGACCACTTGGTCGACCATGCCGTGCTCGCGCAGGTACTCGGCCCGCTGGAAGCCGTCCGGCAGCTTTTCCCGGATGGTCTGCTCGATCACCCGGGGGCCGGCGAAGCAGATCAGCGCGCCCGGCTCGGCCAGGTGCACGTCGCCCAGCATGGCGTAGGAGGCGGTGACGCCGCCGGTGGTCGGGTTGGTCAGCACCACGATGTAGGGCAGGCGCGCGGCGTTCAGCCGGCGCACCGCCACGGTTGTCCGGGGCATCTGCATCAGCGACAGGATGCCCTCCTGCATGCGCGCCCCGCCGGAGGCCGAGAACAGCACGTAGGGGGTGCGCTTCTCCAGGGCGGTCTCGGCGCCGCGGACGAAGGCCTCGCCGGCCGCCATGCCCAGCGAGCCGGCCATGAAGCCGAATTCCTGTGCCGCCAGCGTCATGGGCAGGCCGCCGACCCGGCCGAAGCCGATCTTGAACGCGTCCTGCAGGCCGGTCTTTGCGCGAGCCTCCTTGAGGCGGTCGACGTAGCGCTTCTCGTCGCGGAACTTGAGCGGGTCGACGGCGACCTCGGGGAGCGCCACGTCGATCCAGGTGCCCTCGTCGAACATCATCTTGAGGCGCGCGGCGGCGCTCATCTTGAGGTGATGCTCGGAGCCGGGGATCACCCAGTGATTGGCCTCCACCTCCTTGTGGAACACCATCTGGCCGGTATCCGGGCACTTGACCCAGAGGTTCTCCGGCGTCTCGCGCTTGAACAGGGTCTTGATCCGGGGGCGCACGACCTCCGAGATCCAGTTCATCGGTTCGACCATCGACTCGCGTCCGTTCGCTTCAAGCTCGCGCTGATATCAGGTGCCGTGTTCGCCGCCGCCAGGGCGCGCGGTGATCCGGGGTTCAGGCCGCCCGGTCCGCGCCGCCCGCGCGCACGCCGGCCGCGAGTTCGCGGACCAGGGCCGCCACCGCGGGGACGGTGCCGGCTTGCGGCCGGCCCTCGGAATCCAGCCCGCGGACCAGGGTGTCCACCAGCGCCGAGCCGACCACGACGCCGTCGGCACCCTTGGCGATCGCCGTCGCGTGGGCGCCGGTCTTCACCCCGAACCCCACCACCACGGGCAGGTCGGTGTGGCGGCGAATGCGGGCGACCGCCTCCGAGACCTTGCCGAAATCCGGCGTCGCCGTGCCGGTGATCCCGGTGATCGACACGTAGTAGACGAAGCCCGCGGTGTTCGCGAGGACGGCCGGCAGGCGGCGCTCGTCGGTGGTCGGCGTGGCGAGCCGGATGAAGGCGAGCCCCTTGGCCAAAGCCGGCAGGCACAGCTCGGTATCCTCCTCCGGCGGCAGGTCGACCACGATCAGCCCGTCGACACCGGCCGCCACCGCGTCGTCGAGGAACCGCTCGACCCCGTAGGTGTGGATCGGGTTGAAGTAGCCCATCAGCACGATCGGCGTGCCGTCGTTCTCCGCCCGGAAGCGGCGCACGAGGTCGAGCGTGCCGGCGACACCCTGGCCGGCCTTGAGGGCGCGCAGGCCCGCGGCCTGGATCGCCGGGCCGTCGGCCATCGGGTCGGTGAACGGCAGGCCGAACTCCAGGATGTCGGCGCCGGCGCCGGGCAGCGCCTTCAGGACCTCCAGGGAGGTCTCCGGATCGGGATCGCCCGCCATCACGTAGGTGACGAGGACGGCCCGGTTCTCCGCGCGGGCCCGGGCGAAGGTGGCGTCGATGCGGCTCGGCATGGCTCTGATACGGTTTTCGCGCGTACGGACCGGATCCGGTCCAGGGTTGTATCCGCGCTACACCATCGGCGTCGGCCCGTGAAGCGCTCGCCCCTGCGGCCACGGCGTCTGCACCCGGCCGCCTTGTCGCGCCGATCCCGGACTCCATCTCCCGGCGTCCACACCACCTGGATGATGAGGAGCGAGACATGGCGAAGGCCGACAAGCACCACATGGGACCGGGCGGTCAGGGCAAGAGCTCGGGCACCGGCGGCATGACCGAGCTTCCGGACGGCGTGCTGGGCGAGAACGATGTCCTGAGCAACCGGGACAAGTCCCGCCACAGCGACGAGCGCGGACTCGACAGCAAGGCGGTCCAGACCGACCAATACCAGGACCACGCGGCCAACCGTCAGGCGCCCGGCTCCGAGACCTCGGACACCTGACGCCGGCTGGCGATGACCGGACGGACGGCGGCCGTGCGTGCGGCGCGGTTGTCCGCCCGCCCGGGTCCGCGTAGCCCTCCGGGCATGACTTCTCATATCCTGCCCCGAATCGCGCCGACGCGCCGCTTCGCCGCCTTCCTGTTCGACATGGACGGCACGATCATCAGCTCGATCGCCTCCGCCGAGCGCGCCTGGACGCGTTGGGCGCAGGGCCACGGCCTCGACGTGGCGACCTTTCTGCCGACCATTCACGGGGTCCGCTCGGTGGACACGATCCGCCGGCTCGGCCTGCCCGGGGTCGACCCGGAGGCCGAGGCCGCGGCGATCACCCGGGCCGAGATCGACGATGTCGGCGACATCGTCGAGATCCCGGGGGCCCGGGCGTTCCTGCGCGCGCTGCCGCCGGAGCGCTGGGCGATCGTGACCTCGGCGCCGAGGGCGCTCGCCCTGCGCCGCCTGGACGCCGCCACCATGCCGGTCCCGACCCTGCTGATCGCCGCCGAAGATATCGCCCGGGGCAAGCCCGCGCCGGATTGTTTCCTGCTGGGTGCCGAGCGCCTGGGCGTGGCGGCCTCGGATTGCCTCGTCTTCGAGGACGCGCCAGCCGGCATCCAGGCCGGCGAGGCGGCGGGCGCCAGCGTCGTGGTGGTCACCGCGACCCACCACGCGCCAATCGAGACGACGCACGCGACGATTCCGGATTACCGGGCGCTGACGGTCGATGCCGGGCCGGACGGGTTGCGCATCCTGTCCGTCGGGTGAGGACGCTCGGTGCGGTCGAGCAGGGCAATCGCATACGGACATACGATCCGCCGATATTTCAGGTCTGACGTCGCCGCATGAAGCATCAACCCGTCATCCCGGGGCGCCGCTTTGCGGCCCCGGAACGACGGGATGGATTATCCTGTGTTCGCCAGAACGCCGCTTGCAGGTTGGATGAGCGTGACCGAAGAAGTCGCGCGCTGGAATTCACTTGTCCCCGTAGAACCGCGGCAATATCCGCGCACGAAGTCAGCCACCGAACCGGGAGCATCGTCCGTATGAGCGAGCCGAACCGCGTCCCGGATCTCTTCGACACCGCCGAGGGACAGCGCCTCGTACAGGCGCGGACCGATCCGGCCTGGCGGTGCTGGGGGCCGTATCTCAGCGACCGGCAATGGGGCACGGTCCGGGAGGATTACAGCGCCGACGGCGATGCCTGGGAGTCCCTGCCCCACGATCACGCCCGGTCCCGGGCCTACCGCTGGGGCGAGGACGGCATCGGGGGCTTCGGCGACCGGCACCTGAACTGGTGCCTCGCGCTGGCCCTTTGGAACGGACGCGATCCGATCCTGAAGGAGCGGCTGTTCGGCCTCACCAACGCCGAGGGCAACCACGGCGAGGACGTGAAGGAGCTGTACTACTACCTCGACGGCGTCCCGACCCACAGTTTCATGCGGATGCTGTACAAGTATCCGCAGGCCGAGTTCCCGTATCAACGCCTAGTTGAGGAAAACGGCCGCCGCGGCCTCGACGACCCGGAATTCGAGCTGCTCGACACCGGCCTGTTCGACGAGGGCCGCTACTTCGACGTCGAGATCGCCTATGCCAAGGCGGCCCCCGACGACCTGCTGATGCGGGTCAGCGTGACCAATCGCGGCCCGGAGGCTGCCGGCCTCACCCTCCTGCCGCAGCTCTGGGCACGGAACCTGTGGTCCTGGAAGGCCGGGACCGCCAAGCCGGAGCTGGAGGCGGGCTCGGACGGGTCGGTCTGGGCGCGTCATCCTGGCGTGCCGCCGATGCGCTTCTTCGCCGAGGACGCGGCCGCGCTGCTGTTCACCGAGAACGAGACCAACACCCATAGGCTGTTCGGCAGCGGCCCGGAGGCGGGTTTCTACAAGGACGGGATCGACCGGTGCGTCGTCCAGGGCGAGGCCGGGGCGGCCAACCACCTGTCCGGCACGAAATGCGCCGCGCGCTACGACCTGCATCTCGGCCCCGGCGAGACCCGCACGCTGCGGCTGCGCCTGCGACCCGAGACCGCCCCGGGCGAGCCGTTCGCGGATTTCGACGCGGTGTTCGCCACCCGCGCGGCGGAAGCGGACGCGTTCTACGCCGCCCTGCAAGCATCGATCACCGACCCCGACATGCGGCTCGTCCAGCGGCAGGCGCTGGCCGGGATGCTCTGGTCCAAGCAGCTCTACCATTACGACGTGCGCGAGTGGCTCGCGGGCGACCCGGCCCAGCCGGCCCCCGCGCCCCAGCGCCGGCACGGCCGCAACGCCGACTGGGCGCATCTGCGCGCCAACGACATCATCTCGATGCCGGATGCGTGGGAATATCCCTGGTTCGCCTCCTGGGATCTCGCCCTCCAGGCGATCGTGTTCGCGCTGTTCGACCCCGACTTCGCCAAGAACCAGCTGCTGCTCCTGGTGGACGAGGCCTATGCCCATCCGAACGCGGCGTTGCCGGCCTACGAATGGGGCTTCGGCGATGCCAACCCGCCGATCCACGCGCTCGCCGCCTGGCGGGTGTTCGAGCTGGACCGGAAATTGACGGGCCTTCCGGACCACGTCTTCCTGAAGCGGATCTTCAATAAGCTCACGCTGAACTTCACCTGGTGGGTGAATCGGAAGGATTCCGACGACCGCAACCTGTTCCAGGGTGGCTTCCTCGGCCTCGACAACATCGGCATCTTCGACCGCTCGAAGCCGGTCGGCAACGGCGCGACCCTCACTCAGTCGGACGCGACCGCCTGGATGGCGGCCTACGCGCTCAACCTGATGCGCATCGCCATCGAGCTGGCGCTCCGGGACCCGACCTACGAGGACATGGCGGAGAAGTTCTTCGAGCATTTCCTGCTCATCGCCGCGGCGACCGGCGACGGAGTCTGGGACGAGGCGGACGGGTTCTTCTACGACGTGATCGAGGCCCGGGACGGAAGCCGCCTGCCGATCCGGGTCCGCACCATGGTCGGGCTGATCCCGATCTTCGCCGTCACGACGATCAGCACGCGCGACCTGGAGAAGCTGCCCTCGCTGCGGAACCGGATGCGGTTCTTCCTCGAGAACCGGCCGGACCTCGCGACCCTGGTCTCGCGCTGGAGCGTGCCGGGCGAGGGCCAAACCGTGCTGCTGTCCCTGCTGCGCGGCCACCGATTGAAGGCGCTGCTGCACCGCGCCCTCGACCCAGCCGAGTTCCTGTCCGCGCACGGCCTGCGGGCGGTCTCGCGCAGCTACGCGGACCAGCCGTTCTGCTTCCCCTGGAACGGCCGCGACATGGGGCTCGCCTACGAGCCCGCGGAGTCGCGCTCGCGCCTGTTCGGGGGCAACTCGAACTGGCGCGGACCGGTCTGGATGCCGGTGAACTATTTGCTGATCGCCGGCCTGGAGCAGTTCTACGCCTATTACGGACCGGATTTCCGCGTAGAGGCACCGACCCATTCGGGACGGACCTACTCGCTCCGGGAGATCGCGGAGATGCTGTCGCGCCGCCTCATCGGTCTCTCGACCCGCGCGCCGGGCGGCGATCGGCCGGTCTACGGGGACAGCCGGATCGAACAGGACGACCCGCATTTCCGCGATCTCGTGCTGTTCTACGAGTATTACCACGGCGATACCGGCCGGGGCGTCGGCGCGGCGCACCAGACCGGCTGGTCCGGTCTCGTGGCCCTGCTGATCCAGGAGGTCTCCGCGGCAGAAGGCCGGCCATGACACGTACGGCCGGCCCCGACATTCGGTGAGGGGCCGCTACTACTCGGCCGCCTGCTGCATCCGCAGCTTCTGACCGAGGCCGATCTCACGCGAGATCTTTGAACGCCGGGCGCTGTAGGCCGCGGAGACCAGCGGGTAATCCACCGGCAGGCCCCATTTCGCCTTGTAGGCCTCGGGGGTGAGGCCGCGCAGGGTCAAGTGCCGGCGCAGGGCCTTGTAGGACTTGCCGTCCTCGAAGCTCATGATGGTGTCGGGCCGGATCGAGGCCCGGATCTGCGCCTCGGTCGGCCGCTTGACCGGCTGCTCCATCGGAACGTCAAGGGCAGTGATCGAACGATGGACTTCGGACAGGAGGCTTGGGAGAGCGCCGGCCGGCACATTGTTCTTGGTCACGTAAGCGCTGAGGATCTTGGCAGCGAGTTCGACGCTCGGGGAGGTCGTCAGCATGGTCATCTCCTAAGGTTTCCTGTCCGAAGATGCGGCTTTGTCGGGTCGCTAGAGGTGCTGTACTGCCGGGTGCCCGAGATGGCCGCCGGGGACGAAATCCGGTCTGCCCTGGGGCAGCGCGTCATTGCATTATGCGCCCACTCACCGCGCTTACAACCACTGCGCGTGTCTATTGCGGCGCTGTTTCTACTTAGAATTGATAATTAGGGTCAACGCCGAATCAAGATGCGGGCCCTCATCCGCGCTTGGGTGCGGTATTGAGGACTCACCGGCTTGGTCGGGGCGACAGCCGAGAGGGTTGCGGATGCAGGTTCTTGTCGTTGGCGCCGGCGTCGTCGGACTTGCCGTGGGGCAGGCCTTCGCGATCCGCGGGCACTCCGTCATCCTGGCGGAAGCGGAGGATGCCTTCGGGACTGGAGTCTCGGCCCGTAGTTCCGAGGTGATCCATGGCGGCATGTATTATCCTGCCGGTTCCTCGCGCGCCCGCCACTGCGTCGACGGTGCCGAACGGTTGTACAACTTCTGCGCGAGTCACGGAGTGCCGCATCGCGCCTGCGGCAAGTTGATCGTCGCGGCCGACGCCGCGGAGGCCGAGGCGATCGCGGCGATCCGCAAGCAGGGCGAGGAGAACGGCGTCCCCGGTCTGGAGCTTCTCGACGCCGCAGCCGCGAGGCGGCTGGAGCCGGCGCTCGCCTGCACCCTGGCGCTGCATGCGCCCCGGACCGGCATCGTCGACAGCCACGCGCTGATGCTGGCACTGCTCGGCGTCATCGAGGATCACGGCGGCGTCCTCGCGCTGCGTACGCCGGTGGAGCGCCTGTCCCGGCGGGACGGCCAGTGGCACGCGGCGTTCGGGGGCAGCGAGCCGGGCGAGATGGCCTTCGACGCGGTCATCAATGCCGCAAGCTTCGGGGCTCCGGTGCTCGCTTCGGGCACGGAGGGCTACCCGGCCGACCGGGTGCCGGCGCTGCGCCTGGCGCGGGGCAATTACTTCGGGTGCACTGGCAAGCCGGCGTTCTCGCGACTGATCTATCCGGCGCCGCGGATCGACGGCGGGCTGGGCATCCACCTCACCCTCGATCTGGCCGGCCGCACCCGGTTCGGTCCCGACGTGGAATGGGTGGACACGGTCGACTATCGGGTGGATCCGCGGCGGGCGGACAGCTTCTATGGTGCGATCCGCCGTTACTGGCCGGGCCTGCCGGACGGGGTGCTGTACCCGGACTATGCCGGCCTGCGCCCGAAGCTCACCGGCCCCGGCGAGCCCGCGGCCGACTTCCGGATCGATGGGCCGGCCGAGCACGGGCTGCCCGGGATCGTACACCTGTTCGGGATCGAGAGCCCGGGCCTGACGTCGAGCCTGTCGCTCGCGGAGGCGGTCGTCGGGCAGCTCGACGGCTGACGCTCAGAACAGCAGGTGCAGCGCCAGGGGCGCGAGGATCGCGGTCAGGAACGCGTTGAGTCCCATGGCGATGCCCGCGAAAGTGCCGGCCGTCTCGCTCACCTGGAAGGCCCGGGCGGTGCCGATGCCGTGGGCGGCGAGTCCCGCCGCAAAGCCCCGGGCGCGCATGTCCCGGATCCGCAGGACGTTCATCAGCGGCGTCACCAGGATCGCACCGATGATGCCGGTGAGGGTCACCAGGATCGCGGTCAGCGTCGGGTCGCCGCCCAGCGCTTCGGCGATGCCCATGGCCACCCCCGAGGTCACGGATTTCGGCGCCAGCGAGATCAGGATCGGTTGCGGGATGTCGAGCAGGCGCGCCAGCGCGATCACGACCGCGAGGGTCGTGGCGGCGCCGGCCACCAAGGCGGCCAGCATCGGCACGAGGGCGCGCAGGACCGTGGCACGGCGCTCGTAGAGCGGCATCGCCAGCACCACCGTGGCGGGTCCGAGCAGGAAGTGCACGAACTGGGCGCCCTCGAAGTAGGTCGGATAGGGCGTGCCGGTCACCGCCAGGACGCTGCCGACCAGCACCACCGTGATCAGCACGGGGTTGGCGATCGGGTGGCGCCCGGTGGCGGCGGCGAGCCGGTCGGCCAGGACGTAGGAGGTCAGCGTCACGGTCAGCCACAGCAGCGGCGTGCCGGCGAGGTAGACCCAGAGCGAGAAATCGCCGGCCACCGCTCAGGCCTCGCCGTCCGGTCGCCGCCGCTCGACCCGGGACGCGACCGCGCGGAACACCAGCACGGTCACCAGCAGCGACAGGGCGGTCGAGATCACCAGCACGATCGCGAGCTTGAGCCCCTGGGCCCGCAGCAGGTCGAGCCGCCCGACCACGCCGACGCCGGCCGGAACGAACATCAGCGACAGGTTCATCAGGAGCCCCCGCGCCGTCGATTCGAGGGTGCCGTCGGTCAGCGGCTGCGGCAGGATCCGGGGCAGGCCGAGGCGGCTGTCGCGCAGCAGCAGGAAAGCGAACATCAGCCCCATGCCGATCACCGGACCCGGCACCGGCACCCCGGCGCCCCGGGCCAGGACCTCGCCGACGAGCTGGGCGAGGAGGATCAGCGCGAGGCTGGCGATCATCGGCCGGCCCGCGCGGTCATACGGCGCCGACGCCCTGCTGCCCGGTCCGCCGGGCCGCGGTGACCGCCGCCTCGTCGAAGCCGAGCAACCGGCCGAGGCGCTCGACCAGCGCCTCCTCGAACTCGTCCACGATGCCGTCCGCGGCGGCCACCGACCACGCCATGGTCAGCAATTCCTGGCGCTCCGTGGTGTTGGCCTCGTGCGGGATCATCTCGACGAGGCTCGCCACGTCGCGCGTCTCGGCATCGATCGCCGCGGCGCGCTCGATCAGCGCCCGGGCCGCGTCCGGCCCGTCGGCGTAGCGGCCCTGCACGATCCGGGACAGGCGGTCGCTCTCGGCGGGCGCCAGGATCCCGTCGACCCGGGCCACATGTACGAGCAGCGCGGTCGCGGCCAGATGCGTGTCGTCCACCGGCTCGGAGGCGCCGACCCCGAGAGCCTCGGTCGCGTAGGCGCGCAGGCGTGCGATCAGGGACATGGCGGCTCCGGCGGTTCCTGACGGCACAGTTCGGTTCGCAGGGCGCCCCGTCAAGGACGCCGCACAACGTCGGCGCGAAGCGTGGCGCGGCTGCATCGCTTTCGGGCGTTCAGTCCCCCCGGGCCGCCCGGATCGACCCCGCCACCAACGGGGCGAGGATCGCATCCGCCGCCCGGACGATCGTAGGACCGGCCTGAGCAGGCGTCCCGGCCCGGAACGGCGGCTCCGGGGCATATTCGGCGACCAGCTGGGCAGTGCGGGCATAGTCGGGTCCGCGCAGGCGGGCGGCGAGTGCCAGCCCGAGATCGAGCCCGGCCGAGACGCCGGACGCGGTGACCCGGTTGCGGTCGAACACCACCCGCTCGGCCACCGGCACGGCGCCGAGCAGCGGCAGCACCGCGTCGCGTACGCACCAGTGCGAGGTGGCGCGGTAGCCCCTGAGCAGGCCGGCCGCCCCGAGGATCAGCGAGCCGGTACAAACGCTCGTCACCCAGGCCGTGCCGGGGGCGCGTTCCCGCAGGAAGCCCAGCAGGGCCGCGTCGCACATCTGCCCGGGGGTGCCGTCACCGCCTGGGACCAGCAGGACGTCGAGATCGGGCGGGCAGGTCTCGAACGAGTGGGTCGCGACCAGGCTCAAGCCCGTGTCGCTGGCGACCGGCCCCGCGGATTGCGCCACGCAGTGCAGGCTGTTGGGGGCGAGGCCGGCGAGCAGCGCCTGGGGGCCGACCACGTCGAGGGCGGTCATGCCCGGGTAAAGGATCATGGCGATCCGGACCGGGCGATCCTGGGCCATCGGACCCGGCGCGTCGGCGGCTCCGGTCCGGACGGGCCCGAACGCGGCCGCGGCGGCCGTCGCCGCCAGGATCGCCCGGCGACTGAGGTCCGGTGGCGTCACGCCCGGCCCGGGATCGTCACAATGGCCACGCCGCATCCCGATAGGCGCTGTCCCAGAATAGCCACTCGAGCCGGGTGGCCTGCGTGAAGGCCTCGTGCATCCGCACGCGCACCACCGGCGACGCCTGCTCGGCGGCCCGGTCGGTGGCGGCGATCATCCCGGCCACGGAAGCGGCGAACTCGTCGCCCGCGTAGGTGTCGATCCAGGCCTGGTACGGGTTGTCGGCGGCGGCGCGGGCGAGGATGTCGTCGCCCACCGCCTTGTAGATCCAGAAGCACGGCAGCAGGGCCGCGCAGAGGACCTCGAACGGCTCGGCATAGGCAGCGGCGAGCAGGTACGAGACGTAGTGGTGGCAGGCCGGCGTCAGCGCGGTCGCCGCGAAGGTCTCAGGGCCGATCGCGTAATCCCGGAAGAAACCGCCGTGGAGCGCGCGCTCCACTACGATGGCGTCCTGCGCGGCGCGCGAGAATTGCACGATCCCGTCCGGGTCCGGCGCCTTCGCGGCGGCGAGGCTCAGCGCACGGCCGAAGCCGATCAGGTAATGCGCGTCCTGCACGATGTAGTGGCGGAAGCGATCCTGCCGCAGCGTGCCGGCGGCGAGCTCGGCGTTGAACGGCATCGAACGGATCGTCTCGTAGGCCGCCGCGTTGCGCGCCCACGCGTCGCGGGAGAACGCGTTCGGGCCGGTGTCACCGTCGGTCAAAAGGCAGCTCCTGCAGGCAACTCCTGCCCGGTTTCTGTTTGGGCGTCAGCCCTGCCGCTGGGCGTGCGTGACGGCCACGTGGATCAGCTCGGCCAGCGTCCGGACGCCGAGCTTCTGGCGCATCTGCGAGCAGGCGTTGGTGACGGTCTTATAGCTCACCGACAGGTCGGCCGCGATGGCGCCGTAAGAGCGGCCCTGCGCCAGCCGCGCCAGGATCTGCTGCTCGCGGGGCGTGAGCTGGGATTCCGGCGTCCGGCGCGCGTCGGCCCTCAGCATGGCGACCTCGGTGGCGAGCCGGCGGTCGAGGTAGACCTCGCCGACCCTGACCTTGCCGAACGCCTCGAACAGCTCCGCCGAAGCGTGGTCCTTCAGCACGTAGCCCAACGCGCCGGCCTCGAGCGCCCGCGCCACGATCACCGGATCGTTGTGCATGCTGAACACCAGGATGCGCGTCTCCGGGGCGACCGCGCGGATACGGCGGATCAGGCCGAGCCCGGCCATGCCGCTGCCCTGGAAGGTCAGGTCGCAGATCACCACCGGCGGCCGCAGCCGGTGGAAGATCCGGTAGCCGCCGACCACCGTGGTCGCCTCCGCGATGGTCTCGACCCCGGAATCCTCGAGGACCCGGCGACAGCCCTGCAGGACGATCGGATGATCGTCGATCACGAGGACCGGTAAGCGTGTGGCGGCGGCGTCGATCTGGGAGGCGATGGCGTTCATGCGCTCGGCGCGTTGTTGTTCTCGTCGACCCGCTCCGGCGGAACGGGGATCGTGATCTTGACGATTGCTCCGGGGCCGGCATTGTCAAGGGCGAAGGTACCATCCAACGCCTCGACTCGCTCGCGCATCCCCGACAGACCGAGCCCGGTGCGGTGTTCGAGCGGGATTCCCGTCCCGTCGTCGCGGATCGTGACGCGCAATTGGCCGTCCGCTTCCACGGCCTCGGCCTCGACCCGGGTGGCGGCGCCGTGCCGCACGGCATTGGTCGCACTCTCCTGCACGCAGCGGAACACCGTGAGGTCCACGAGGTCGCCATAGCCGCGGGCCAGGCTGTCGAACCGGCCGACGAAGACGGTGGCGGGATGGCGCTGACCGAAGCCGCGCAGCATCAGGTCGAGGCAGGTGGCGAGCGGCGCCTGCCCGAGCCCGTGCGGGCGCAGGCGGTTCAGCAATTCCCGGTTGACGGTCTGGACCTGCCCGACGATGGCGCTGATCTCGGCCGCCCGGGTGGCGAGCTTTTCACGATTGGGCTCGGCCGCGCCCGAGGCGATCCGGGCGATCGACGCGGCGTTGGCCTCAAGGGCGAACAGGCAAGGGCCGAACTCGTCGTGCAGTTCGAGCGCGGTGCGGCGGCGCTCGTCGTCCTGCGCGGTGAGCAATTGCCGGTTGAGCCGGCCGTTGGCGGCGCGGACCTCGCTCAGCGCGGCGGCGACCTTGTTGAACCGCTCGGCGATCACCGCCAGCTCCCGGGCGCCGGGGGGCTCCAAGCGCGCGGTGTAATCGTGGTGCTCCAGCTTCGTCAGGCCGGCACCCAGCCGCTGCAGCGGCGCCAGGATGCGCCCGAGGGCCAGGTAGAGCGCGATCAGCATCGCGGCATTGATGGCCAAGGTGGTCATCGAGAGCGCCCGAGCATAACCCCAGATCTCGTCGATCTCGTCCATCGGCTGGGTGGTGATCTGCGCGGTTCCGAGGGTCTGTCCATTCGCCACGATCGGCAGGGTGTGGCGCTCGATCGGCGGCATGATCAGGTCGGCGAACCAATGGGGCGCCTCGCGCTCGGACCGGTGCGGCGGCATCGGTTTGCCGACCTGGTCGCCGTCCGCTTCCAGGACCGCGACCCGGACGTGGCGCAGGACCTTGAAGCGGAGGTCCAGGGTTTGCAGCAGCGTGTCCGGAGAGGCGGTGTCGGACAGGCGGATCGTGTCGGCGACCAGGGACTCGACCGTGGCCAGCGAGGCGCGGGTCTCGACCCGCACCGCGTTGCGCGCGTTGAGCACGATCACCCCGCAGGAGATCAGGGCAGCCAGCGCGTCGATGAACAGAACGACCGCGACCAGCCGGGCCCGGGTCGACCAGTCGGTCCAGGACCAGAAGCCGGCACGACGCCTGTCGGGCGGTGCCGCCGAGATGGGAGGCTGGGTCGGTGTCGTATCCACGGCGAGACGCATAGCGCATCGTCCCGATGACCGGAACCGGTACGATGCGCTAGCTTTTTGATTCGCATCGTCTTTTCCCCTGACGTCGGCGGCCGCCTTCGGGAACCGCGCTCGCGCTGACCCGGCGGCGAAGCCTCTGCCGCCCGGACCCGCGAGTCGCATCGGACGATGACGGACCGGCCCCGCGGATGGGTGGCGCATCGCCGCCGTCGAAGCCGAACCGGGGCAATGGAAGCGACTACGGATTCTTAAGCGGCTTCAGCTTATCTTGTGGATAGCCGAGCCTCGATTGGCCGGGCACCCAATACGGCGCGACATCTTTGCGCCGTATTGCGGTTTCTCTATCGACGGCAGAGTCGACCCATCTCCAAATTGATGGAGAACGGCGGCCGGTCGTGGGGGGCCCGGTCGCGCGCGTCGTGCACCGTGTCAGAGACCCCGGACCATGATGGACCTCGCCCTGGACCCGTCCGACACCCGGCCGCATCGGTCGCCGGCGCTCCGTCCCGGACGCAAGCCCAGCCTGCGACTGGTCCTAGCCGGGCTGGTCGGCGTGAGCGCGCTGGCGGGCTTCGGGGTCGCCGCCTCGACCCTGATGGCAGGGCTCGCAGCCCCGACACCCGTTAAGCTGGGACCGCCGAGCCGGGCTGCGGACTGGCCCGAATTGAAGGACGGTCTTCCGGCCGTGGCCGGAATGGCTTCCACCGCTCCCAACGCCCCGAAGCCGGCTGAGCCCGAGAAGCCGGCTCTGCGCATGGCCGTCCTGCCGGAGGCCTTGGCGCCCGCGCCGGTCGTCGCGAGCCCGCCCATGTCCGTGCCGGCCAGAAGCACACCGAGCGCCCCACCGCCCGTGAAGAGCGTCGCCGCGCCTGAGGCGCCGACCAAGCGGATCCCGACGCCGACGCCGGTCGCGCCGATCGCCGCCGCCCGGCAGGTCGTGCCTCTGCCGCCGACCCGCACCGCCGCGCTGCAGCAGCCGCGGGCGTCCGAGACCGTCCGGGCCCGCGATGCGGTCGTACCCGCCGCGACGCCCGCGCCGAAGCCGGTTGCGGCGACGCCAATTCCGGCCTCACCCGAGAAGCCTGCCCGCAAGGCGGTGGCCGTGAGCAAGCCGCCCGTGGCGAAGAAGACCGCCGATGCGATCAAGCCCGGCGCCGCGACCGTCGCGCAGGCCGAGCCGGCCGACGAGGAGACCGAGGTGCTCGGCATCAAGCTTCCGTCCCTGGCGCCTGCCGGCCGGAAGCTGAAGGAGAGCGTCGACGCACTCGGCGATGCGATGAAGAAGGTGTTCTAGCGCCTCAAGCCCGGTACCGAACCGGATCGATACGCGCGCCCCGCGATCCGCATCGTCTTTGCGGATCGCGGGGCGGGTGGCGTTCGGGGCGGCGCTCCAAGGCCGTCCGGGGGCGCAGCGTCGCCCCCGTTCAGGTTTTCGACCGGATCAGCTCCGGCCGGTGTTCCGGCCCGGCTTGTGATCGGGCCGGGGACCGGACCGCTCGGCCTGGCGCTGGTGCTTGCCGGCGCGCGGGCTGGCAAACCCCTTCGGGCCACTCGGGCTGGTCTTGCGCTCGGCCGGGCCGGCATCCCCAGCCAAGGCCTCGACCTGAATCTCCGGCGAGCCGTTGCGGGCGAACGCCTCCGCGAAGCGCGCGGCGGCGTTACCGCGGATCTCGAACTTGGTCTCCCGGTCGAAGATCCGGATCGCGCCGATCTCCTGGCGGCCAATACCGCCGCGGCGGGTCAGCATCGGAAGCAGCCTGCGCGGGTCGGCGTTGTCGCGCCGGCCGAGATTGAGCCGGAACCACACCGCCGGACCCAGGGCGGCGATCTGCTCGGGGTTCATCGGGTCGTAGGGCGGGCGCTCGCTGACGCCGCGCGGCGCACGGCCCTCGCCGGGATCGCTGACCTCTTCGGGCGCCGGCAGGCGGGTGCGGTAGACCCGCGCCAGCAGGGCGGCGAGTTCCTCCGGCGTCTTGCCGGCGAGCAGGGCGCCGGCGAGCGCGACATCCTCCTCGGCCGGCGGCTCGGAGAAGAGCGGGTCGGACAGCATGCGCTCGCCGTCGAGCTTGCGAATGTCGTCGGCCGAGGGCGGCCCCGACCATTCCGGGCTGACCTTGGCGGTGGCGAACATCTGCTCGGCGCGGCGGCGGCGGGAGTTCGGGATCAGCAGCACCGAGGTGCCCTTGCGCCCGGCCCGGCCGGTGCGCCCGCTGCGGTGCTGCAGCACCTCGGCGTCATGCGGCAGGTCGGCGTGGATCACCAGGCTCAGCGACGGCAGATCGATACCGCGGGCCGCCACGTCGGTGGCGACGCAGACCCGGGCGCGGCCGTCGCGCAGGGCCTGGAGGGCGGCGTTGCGCTCGCCCTGGCCGAGTTCGCCCGAGAGCGCGACCACCGAGAAGCCGCGCTCGGTGAGGCTCGCCTGGAGATGGCGCACCGCGTTGCGGGTGTTGCAGAACACGATCGCGGTCGGCGCGTCCGCCTCGCGCAGGAGGTTGAGCACCACGTGCTCGGTCTCGCGCGGCATGATCCGCACCGCCCGGTAGGCGATGTCGGCGTGGCCCTTGCTCTCGCCCTTGATCGCCAGCCGCAGGGCATTGCGCTGGTAGCGCTCGGCCAGGGCCTCGATCGCTTTCGGCAGGGTCGCGGAGAACAGGTAGGTCGCGCGCTCCGGCGGGGTGGCCGAGAGGATGAACTCGATATCCTCGCGGAAGCCGAGGTCGAGCATCTCGTCGGCCTCGTCGAGCACGACGGCGCGCAGGTTGGTCGGGTCGAGGTTGCGGCGCTCGAGGTGGTCGCGCAGCCGGCCCGGGGTGCCGACCACGATATGGGTGCCGTCGGCCATCATCCGGGCCTCACGGCGGGGATCCATGCCGCCGACGCAGGCGGTGACGCGACCGCCGGCCGGGGCGTAGAGCCAAAGCAGCTCGCGCTGGACCTGGAGCGCCAATTCGCGCGTCGGGGCGATCACCAGGGCGAGCGGCGCGCCCGCGGGCGGCAGCATCTCGGACGCGCCGGCCTCCTCATCCGCCCCTCGGCCGAAGAGCATGTCGGCCATGGCGAGACCGTAGGCCACGGTCTTGCCGGAGCCGGTCTGGGCGGAGACGAGGAGGTCGCGGGCGCCGGCCGCCGCTTCCAGCACCGCGGCCTGGACCGGGGTGGGATCGGCGTAGCCGCGCTCGGACAGGGCCCGCGCGAGGGGGGCGGGCAGGGTCGGGAAGGGCAAGTTTCGGAAACTCTCAACGGCCGCGCCGCGCCCGGCAGCGCGCCATCGCGCGGCGGAGGAATCAGGCACCGGACTTTATTCGGGTCCCGACAAGGTAGCGCCTACGGGGCCCGATGACCACTCCCACCACGGCATGGGCCGGTTGCGCGTCAGCAGACCGGTGCGGTGATGTCGGTCCGGCTGAAATCCGCACCGACATACAGCGGTGGGCAGCCGTGTTCCTTGGCGACATCGTAGGCGAAGTAATCTCCGAAGTTCAGACCGGGCGGATGCAGGCCCTTGCCCCAGCGCCGATAGCATGCCGCGACGCGTCCGGCCGAGGCTGCGGTGACCGACACAATCTCGATGGCGAGCCCGTGGATCAGGCGGCCCATCTCGTCGCCGATGTTCCGGCGCTCCGACACGATCAACGCTTCGGCGACCGTCGCCGCCGACATCACGAGCCTGTTCTCGCGCTCGATGAGGGCGATGCAACGCTCCGCCTCCGGCTCGTTCTGGAGGATCGCCATGAGCGCGGAGGTGTCATTCGCGATCATCCGGGCAGGCCGTCCGGGTCGTAAAGGAAATCCTGGCTGCGGGCGGCGCGCGGGCCAGGGGTGAGCTTGGCGGAAGCGGCGACCTGAATCGCTTCGATGAGCGCCCGGCGCACCGTCCGATCCGGCTTCGGCTCCACGGCCACCATGCGGACGACCGGCCGGCCATGGCAGGTCAGGATCACCGCGTCGCCGGTCTCCGCGCGCCGGACGAGTTCCGTGAGCTGCGCGTTGGCATCTGTCACGGACATGCGCATCGCGTTCCCCTATCTCGACGCCACCGCTGGTCACGTCACAGGAATCGCCTATGAGGTAGTCTAACACCTTGCGCAACACCACCAAAACGATCCGGCCGGGGACCACCAAGATCATGACGGGAGCCCTGCGGCTGGCTGTGGCGTGGGCGACGGTTCTCGCCTTCGCGTGGTTCGGGAAGGCCTGGCTCGGGGACCTGTCGCAGCCCTGGTTCGCGGGCGGCCTGTTCGCCTGGCTGCTCGCGGTCATCGTCTGGGCGGCCTTCGGGGTGGTGCACGAGGCCGAGGAGCTGGCGCATCGCCTCGGCGAGCCGCTCGGCACCCTGGTGCTGACGCTGTCGATCGTGATCATCGAGGTGGCGCTGATCTCCGCCGTGATGCTCTCGGCCAAGGATGCGCCGACGCTCGGCCGCGACACGATGTTCGCCGTGCTGATGATCGTCCTGAACGGCGTGGTCGGCCTCGGGCTGCTGATGGGCGGCCTGCGCCACCACCAGCAGAGCTACAACCTGCAGGGAGCATCGGCCTTCCTATCGGTGATCATCCCGCTGACGACTGTCGCGCTGATCATCCCGAACTTCACCAGCTCGACCGCCGACGGCACCCTGACCACCCTGCAGGCCGTGACCTTCTCGGTGTTCACGCTGGCGCTCTACGGGGTGTTCCTGCTGATCCAGACCAGCCGGCACAGCGATTTCTTCCAGGATGCGGAAGAGAAGGCGAACAGCGGGTCCACCTCGGGCTCGACCTCGCGCGGCGCGATGGCGAAGCACGTCGTCCTGCTACTCGCCAACGTCGTTCCGATCGTGCTGCTGGCCAAAAGTCTCGCGGTGATCCTCGACCACGGCATCGCGGCGCTCGGTGCGCCCTCCGCGCTCGGCGGCGTGCTGATCGCCGCCATCGTGTTCACCCCGGAGGCGATCTCGGCGCTGAAGGCCATCGCGCGCAACGAGTTGCAGCGAGCGATCAACCTGTGCCTGGGCGCGGCGACCTCGACGGTCGGCCTCACGGTGCCGGCGATCCTGACGATCGGCCTGCTGACCGGCCAGACCGTGGTGCTCGGCCTCAAGCCGACCGAGATGACGCTGCTGGCGGTCACGCTGATCCTGAGCACGCAGACTTTCTCGGGCCTGCGAACGACGGTCCTGGAGGGCGCCGTGCACCTCGTTGTGTTCTTCGTCTACCTCGTCCTGATCTTCAGCCCCTGATCAGCTCCCGAACCGCTCGGTCCGGATCACGCCCGCAGGGACGCCCGCCGCCAGGATCAAGTCGGAGGCCGCGCCGACGAATCGGTTCGAACCGCAGAGGAACACCTTTTCGGGTCGTCCGAGCCGCGTCAGGGCGCCGGCCACGAGGGCGGCGTCGATCCGCCGGCCACCGGCATCCCGGGTGGTGGTGATGTGCAGGGAGAATCCGGTTCCGTCGCCGGCAAGGCGCCCCAGCTCGGGCAACGCGATCGCCCCCGCGCGGGTGTGGGCAGAGTAGATCAGGGCCGCCGGGATCTGCGGAGCGACTAGCGCACGCCGGCGCAGCATCGCCAGCAGTGGCACCACGCCGGATCCGCCGGCCCCCAGCAGCAGCGGGCCGCCGTCCGGACCGTCCCAGGAGAACGAGCCGCCGATCGGCCCGCGCAACTCGACCCGGTCGCCGACTTCGGCGGCCTCCGAGAACCAGCCCGAGACCTCGCCGTCAGGCAGCGCCTCGACCATCAGCTCGAGGGTGCCGCTGCCGTCGGGCGCCGAGGCGATCGAGTAGCTGCGCTGGGCCTGGTAGCCGTCCTCGGCGGTCAGGCGGACATCGACGTGCTGGCCGGCCCGGTAGGCCTGAGCGATGTCACAGCGCAGCCGAAAGCTCTTCACCTGCGGGGTGACGGGCGCGATCGCGGTGATCTCGGCCTGGTGCCAGCGGAAGACGATCGGCTCAGTCACCGGTGTAGCGCTGCTCACGCCAGGGATCCCCGTACATGTGATAGCCGCGCAGCTCCCAGAAGCCGGCGGTGTCGGTCTGGGTGAAGCGAAGGCCCTTCACCCACTTGGCGCTCTTCCAGAAATAGAGGTGCGGCACGAGCAGCCGCGCCGGGCCGCCGTGATCTGGGTGGATCGGCTGGCCGGCATAGCGCGTCGCCACCATGGCGCGGCCGTTCACGAGGTCGGCCACCGGCACGTTGGTGGTATAGTCGTCGTAGGATTCGGCCAGGAGATACCCGGTCGGCGCCGCGATGCCGGCATCGGCCAGCAGGTCGTCGAAGCTCACGCCCTCCCAGGCGGTGTCGAACTTCGACCACTTGGTGACGCAGTGAATGTCCCCCTGCCAGGTGGTACGGGGCAGAGCCTCGAAGTCCTCCCAGCTCCACGTCTTGATCGGCCGCGAGCCCTCGCGCAGCGTGAACCGCCAGGTGGCCGGATCCACGGTCGGGTTGGGGCCGATCTGCAGGATCGGGAAATCCTCGGTGAGATATTGGCCGGGCGGGATGCGCGCGCCCGTCTCGGGCGGCTGCCTGCGCCCGACGAAGCCCCGTGTCACCATGCCGGCCTCCGCTCGCGGTTGTTGTTTTGATGCGTCCGATCCGGGTTTGGTGCGTCGGAACACCCCACGTCAAGTCGTGATGTGCGGCCGAACAAACGCCCCAAAGCTGAAGTGTGGTAGTCAGCCTACGCCTGACCGAATCGCACCCATCAGGGGGAATGTCATGAAGTACCTTCTCGCGACGAGCCTCATCGTCGGGAGCCTCGCCACCCTCTCGCCGGCCGCCCAGGCCCGTGACGGGATCGGCGCCGGCGGCGCGGCGGCCCTCGGCGTGCTCGGCGGCCTCGCAGTCGGCGGCGCCATCGCGTCGTCGGCCAACAATGGCTACTATCCGGGACGCCCGGTCTACCGCGCCCCGCCGCCGGTCTACGTGGAAGAGGATTACGGTCCGGTCTGCCACTTCGAGCGCCGCCGCACGATCGACCCCTACGGCGACGTCTACATCCGGCGCGTCCGCGTCTGCGAATAGGCGGCTTCGGGGGTCGCCCCTGCGGCCGGCGCCGGCTTCAGGCGCTCGGCACAGGCGATCCCCCCGAGCACCAGGGCCAGGGCGACGGCTTGAGTCGCCCCGAACGGCTCGCCGACCAGCAGGACGGCGAGACCCGCGCCGAAGATCGGCACGAGGTTGACGAACAGGCCGGCCCGGTTCGGGCCGATCAGCTCGACCCCGCGCATAAAGAACAGCTGCGCCATCAGCGATGGGCCCAGGCCAACGAAGGCGACCATCGCCCAGCCCGCCAGCCCGGGCCAGACCGCGTGCCCCGTAGCCCACTCGACGGCGAGGGGCGGCAGCGAGGTCACGAAGGCGGCGATCGCCATGGCGGCGAAGAACGCCAGCGCCGTTACCTTCGGACGCGTCGGCAGGAAGATCGTGTAGCCCGCGTAGAGCAGGCAGGCGCCGAACACGAGGACATCGCCCCGGTTGAAATCGAGGCGCGTCAGGACCGACCAGTCACCGTGGGTCGCGGCGATGCCGGCGCCGATCAGCGTCAGGACCACGCCGATCATCTGGCCGGCGGTGACCGGCACCCGGTAGGCCACGCGGTTGAGCAGGATCACCAGGACCGGGATCGCCCCCTGGAACAGCGCCAGGTTGACCGCGCCGGTATGGACGCCGGCGGCGTAGAACAGGCAATTGAAGGCTGTGTAGCCGAGGCCGCCCATCAGCAGGATGCGCAGCCAGTGGGGCCGCAGGAGCGCCCATTCCGCGACGAGCCTGCGGGCCGCGAACGGCGCGAGCGCCGTGCAGGCCACCGCCCAGCGCAGCGTCGTGATCACCTGAGGCGAGACGTGGCCGGGGGCCCAGCGGCTGCTGACCGCATTCCCGGCCCAGAGCAGCGCCGTGAGCGTGAGGAGCAGATAGGCCGGCGCGACCGAGGAACCCCGGGTCGCGCGCTCAGCCATCAGCGGCGGCGGAACTGACCGCCCCGCACCTGCGGACGCGGACCCGCGGAGCGCTCGTCCTTATGGCGAAACACGAGGCGGCCCTTCTCGAGGTCGTAGGGCGACATCTCGACCGTGACCCGATCACCCGCCAGCGTCTTGATGCGGTTCTTCTTCATCTTGCCGGCCGTGTAGGCGACGATCTCGTGGCCCTGGT
Source organism: Methylobacterium sp. AC315 (assembly GCF_979253755.1). Taxonomy (NCBI): domain Bacteria; kingdom Pseudomonadati; phylum Pseudomonadota; class Alphaproteobacteria; order Hyphomicrobiales; family Methylobacteriaceae; genus Methylobacterium; species Methylobacterium sp. AC315. Next base: position 102,064 of record NZ_CEEDEA010000006.1, on the reverse strand, counting down.
CGAGCTGTACGCGGTAGCGCGCGTCCGGCAAGATCTCGATCACGAGACCGTCGAACTGCATCAATTCTTCTTTCGCCATGCACCTTCTCCAGTCGGACCGTCCGGCAGCAGGCGTTCCGGCAAAACTTCTACGGCTGTCATCAAGCTCGGGAAACGCCACAGGGCGCGGATCCGATCCGACGGACGGTCCGCGCCTGCTCAGCGACGCTGCCCGCATTTAGTCGTCGTACGATCCCGCGGCAAGTCACGCCGTGCGCTTCGGACTGGATATCGAGCCCCGGATGATGCACGCAAACGCTGATTTGGCCTCATCTTTTCGAAAAAACCGGAGGGTATCTCCGGAATGCCGCGTCCGGCACGTCCCCGGATCGCGCTCCCGAGTGGCCCGCCCTCACGGACCGGAGACGTCGTTGCCGGCGTAGTCCAGGCGCCCGTCCGGTGTCCGCCGCCAGACCCGCAGGGTGACCGGTCCGGTGATCCGGTCGCCGCGTTCGTCGAAGCCGACCGGCCCGAGGATCGTGCGCGCCGGCTGGGTGCCGTGCAGGGCCTCGGCGACCTTGCGGCCGTCCGGAACGCGTCCGGCCTTCGGGTCCGCCGGACGGGCGCGCTCCAAGCCTTGCGCCAGCACCTCCACCGCCGCGTAGCCCGACGCCGCGACGCTCTCGGCCTCGGGGCTGCGCGTCGGCGCCTTGCTGCCCTTCGGCTCGGGCAGGCGCGGGGAATCGGGCGGCAGGGTCATCACGGTCCCCTCCCCGGCCGCACCGGCGACAGCCGCGAACGCGGGATCGAGGATGCCGTCGCCCGCGACCAGCGAAGCACCGATGGACGCCTCGCGCAGGGCGCGAACCAGGGTGGCGGCCTCCGGGGCGAGCCCCCCGAAATACACCGCCTCGACTCGGGCCGCCTTCAGCCGTCCGACCAGATCGGAGAGGTCGCGGGTGCCGCGGGGAAAGCCGTCGAACAGCACCTCCGGGGTGCCGGCCTCCTTCAGGCGCGCCGCCACCGCCTCGGCGAGGCCGCGCCCGTAGGTCGAGCGATCGTTGACGATGGCGACCCGCCGGCCGGCGAACGCCTTGACGAGATAGCTCCCCGCGGCTCGGCCCTGCTGCGCGTCGCTCGGGCCGAGCCGGAACAGGTTCCACAACCCGCGGCCGGTCAGGGGCGTATAGGTGGCGCCGGGCGCGACCATCACGGCGCCAGCCTCCTCGTAGACCGGGGCCGCCGCCGCGACCGCCCCGGATTCGAGTGGCCCGACCACGAAGCGCACGCCGTCGGCAGCAAATTTCTTCGCGGCGGCGAGGGCTTGCCTGGGATCGCCGGCATCGTCGGCCGGCACCAGGGCGAATTTCGGCCGGCCGCCGCCGGCGCGGTTCAGGTCGGCGACGGCCTGCTCGGCGCCCTGCCGCAGCCCCTGGCCGAAGGCGGCATCCGGCCCGGTGAGCGGCGCCGACAGGCCGATCCGCACCGGGGCCTGAGCGGCGGCCGGTGCCGCGGCCAGGAGAACGGCGACGATCGGGGCGAGGATCTGCTTCATCGCCACACGTTATGGGCAGTCGCGCCGGGCGGGAAGCGTGCATCGCAGGGCCCGCGCACCGGTCCGACAAGCTGGCCACGGGCTTTCGCGGACAGAGGAGGCGAACCCAAACGCGTTCGCGGCCTGCGGTTTCAAAATCCATTCATCCTTGAGCGGATCGGGATGCAGCTGCGCGCGGAAGCGCTGGCGGGCCGGCGCGATGTGGGAAATAAGGGCGTCGGCCGACCCGCGACTTCGGACAGATCCGCCCGCTCGCGCCGCATCGAAGACCCTCTGGGACGATTGACGATCATGACCTCGCTGTTCGCCGGCATCCAGGACGCGCCGCTCGACCCGATCATGCGCCTGTTCGAGGCTTTCAACGCCGACACGAGCACGAAAAAGCTCAACCTTGTGGTCGGGGTCTACACGGATGCCGAGGGCAAGGTGCCGCGCCTGCGCGCCGTGCAGACCGCCGAGAAGCGCTGGATCGAGAAGGGTCTGCCGAAGACCTACCGGCCGATCGAGGGGACCAAGCCGTTCCGCGACGCGGTCCAGGCCCTGCTGTTCGGTGCGGGCGCCCCGATCCTGACGCAGAACCGCACCGCGACGCTCCAAAGCATCGGCGGCACCGGCGCCCTCAAGACCGGCGCCGACGTGCTCGCGCTGCTCAATCCCGGCGCCACCGTGGCGGTGAGCAACCCGAGCTGGGAAAACCACAAGGCGCTGTTCACGCAGGCCGGCTTCACCGTCGTCGACTACCCGTATTTCTCGGCCGAGACCGGCGGCGTCGACTACCCGGCGATGCGTGCCTACCTCGAGACGCTGCCCAAGGGCTCGATCGTGGTGCTGCACGCCTGCTGCCACAACCCGACCGGCGCCGACCTGACGCCCGACGAGTGGCGCGACCTCGCACCCTTGCTCGCGGAGCGCGGCCTAATCCCGTTCCTCGACATCGCCTACCAGGGCTTCGGCGACGGCCTCGATGCGGACGCCGCGCCGGTACGCCTGTTCGCCGAGTCGGGTCAGGAGTTCTTCGTCGCCTCGTCGTTCTCGAAGTCGTTCTCGCTCTACGGCGAGCGCGTCGGCGCGCTGACGATCGTCGCCGAGACCCCGGCTTTGAAGACCAAGGTCGAGTCCCTGGCCAAGCGGCTTGTGCGGGCGAGCTACTCGAACCCGGTGACCCACGGCGCGGCCATCGTCGAGATGGTGCTGACCGATCCGGAGCTGCGCGCCGACTGGGAGCGGGAGCTGGCCGAGATGCGTGAGCGGATCCGTTCCATGCGGGTGCGCATGGCGGACAGCCTGCAGCAGCGCCACCCCGAGCGTGGTTTCGACGCGATCAAGACGCAGAAGGGCATGTTCTCCTACACCGGGCTGAGCCCCGAGGAGGCGACCCGCCTGCGCACCGAGCACGAGGTCTATGCCCTGGAGACGGGCCGGATCTGCGTGGCGGCGGTCAACACCCACAACATCGACCACGTGGTCGATGCGATCGACGCCGTTGTGAAGGGCTGACCCGATGGCGGCCCTCAAGCGCGTCTGCCGGTTCAATCTCTGGATCAACCCGGTCTTCGATGCGCGGCTGAGGGCCGAGCCCGATATCGACCTCCAGGTCGGCGACCTGCAGGGCCCGGCGGAAACGCTCGAGGCCCTGCTGGCGCAGGCGCATGTCTTCCACGTCTCCCCGGCACGGGACGAGCTGCCCCGCCGCTGGCACGTCACCGACGGCCTTCTGGCCGGCTGCCCGAACCTGCTGGCGGTGTCGTCCGGCGGGGCGGGCTTCGACACGGTGGACGCGGCCGCCTGTACCCGGGCGGGGGTCGCCGTGGTCAACCAGGTCGGCGGCAATGCCCGCTCGGTGGCGGAACTTGCCATCGGCCTGATGCTCGCCGTCTCGCGCAAGATCTGCGTCTCGGACCGGCTGCTGCGGACGGAACGGGGCTTCTCGCGGGAATCGCTGATGGGCCACGAGATCGGCGGCGCGACCCTCGGGCTCGTCGGCATCGGCCATACCGGCCGGGAGGTCGCAAAGCTCGCCCGCGGGTTCGACATGCGGGTCCTGGCCTACGACCCGCTGCTCGCGGCCGACGAGATCCGAGCGCGCGGCGCAGAGCCGGTGGATCGCGCGCGGCTGCTCGCCGAGTCCGACATCGTGTCCCTGCATTGCCCGCTCGACGACACGACCCGGGGCAGCTTCGACGCCACGACCTTCGCGGCCATGAAGTCCGGCGCGCTGTTCATCACCACGGCCCGGGGCGGCGTTCACGACGAGGCGGCTTTGGCCGATGCCCTGACGGCCGGCCATCTCGCGGGGGCCGGCCTCGACGTGTGGGCACCGGAGCCCCCGCCCCGTGATTCCGGCCTGCTGCAGCTCGACACCGTGGTGGCGACCTACCACACCGCCGGCGTCACCCACGAGGCGCGCCGGAACGTGGCCTCGTGGGGCGCCGAGCAGATCATCGGCCTTCTGCGCGGTGAGACCCCGCCCCGCCTGGTGAACCCGGAAGTCTGGCCGGCCGTGTTGGAGCGCCGGGCGCGGCTGTTCGGGGCTGCGTAGCCAGACCGCGGCGTCGAAGCCACGCGCGAACCGCCCGCCCGCGATGTTGCGCGACAGCAACGCGCCGGCCCTGCCTGCGGGCAGTTTTGAGCGCTCGTAAGATATCCCACGGCTAGTTCAAAGTCATTCCAAGTTTTACGCCGGGCACAGGCCCGCGATCAAGCTTGACCGTTTTGGTTCACAGAAACCATACCGGCAGCCTGAACGCAGCTTGGCTTGAGAACGTGGCGAAAACCTTCAAACAATCCGGACCGATTACTTCTTGTCGGGGCGCAAAGTTCGCTGCGTCGGCGCTCATCATCGGCTGCTCTGCTGTGATGAGCTCGGATCGGGCTCAGGCAGAACCTGCATTCGAGGCGAATCACGAGGTCCAGCTCGAAGAACTCTCGGTCACCGGTCAGGGCGGTCCGTCCCGGCCCCCGGAGGGCTACGCCCCCGCGACCACGATCAGCGCCACCCGCACCGATACGCCCCTGCGCGACGTCCCGCAGACGGTCGTGCCGGTAACCCGGCAGGTGCTGGAGGACGCGGCCGCCACGCGGATCGACACCGCCCTCGACCTGGCCGGCGTCGGCCGCGCCAACAGTTTCGGCGGCCTCGGCCTGACCGAAGTCACGATCCGCGGCTTCTCCGTGTTCGACTATTATCGCAACGGATTCCCGATCAGTCGGGGCTACCCGAACGCGCCGGACGTCGTCGCGATCGAGCGGATCGAAGTGCTCAAGGGTCCGTCGGCCTTCCTGTACGGACGCGGCGATCCCGGCGGCACCTTCAACATCGTCACCAAGCAGCCCTTGGCTGAGCGATCGCTGGCGATCGGCACGCAGTACGGCAGCTACGGCGCCAAGCGCAGCACCTTCGACGCCACCGGGGCGCTCGACGAAAACGGCCAGGTGCTCGCCCGCATCACCGGCGCGGTGGAGGACAACGGCAGTTTTCGCGATTTCGTGAGCGGCGACCGCTACCACGTCGCCCCCGTCCTTGCCTGGAAGCCCAGCGCGGACACGACGATCACCCTGGAAGGCGCCTTCGTCAGCACCGGCACGACCTTCGATCGCGGCATTGTCCCCCTCCAGGGCCGACTGCGCAACGTCCCGCGCTCCCGCTTCCTCGGCGAGCCCGGCCTGCCGCAGAGCGTGGTCCAGGACGCCCTGGGCCAGCTGCGGATCGAGCACCGGTTCGACCAGGACTGGGCGCTCACGGCCGGCGCGCAGGTGCTCGGCGGGTCCCTGAAGAGCTGGGGCGTCGGCGCGGCCGCCAACGGCTTCCTGCCGGACGGCCGCAACCTGCGCCGGAACCTGGAATGGCGCGACCTGACGTGGTCCGACACCGATGTGCAGGTCAACTTGGCGGGCAAGTTCGACACCGGCTTCCTGCACCACACGCTGCTGCTCGGCCTCGAATACGACCGCTACCGCTACCGGGAGATCTTCGACCGCTCGAACGCCGCAACCTATCCGTTCCTGCTCGACCTGCTGGCGCCGCGCTATGGCCAGGCGCTGCCGCGCAGCCTGCCCACCATCACCAACTTCCTGCAGCACACGGAGAGCTACGCGGGCTACGTCCAGGATCAGATCGACGTCACCCCTCAGCTGCACGCCCTGGTGGGGGTCCGGGTCGAGGATGTCGGACAGGACTCGACGTCCTATCTCAACAACCGCACCACGAACCTGCGCGGCACGGAGGCGCTGCCGCGCTTCGGCTTGGTCTACGATCTGTCCGACGCGGTCGCGGCCTACGGAAACTACGCGCGCTCGTTCAAGCCCAGCACCGGCTTCGACCGGCGCGGCCAGCCCCTCGCCTTCGAGGGCGGCGAGGGCTACGAGGCCGGCGTGAAGGTCGGCCTGCTCGAAGGGCGGCTCAACGCCACCGCGGCCGTGTTCGACATCCGGCGCACCAACGTCCCGACCACGGACCCGGTCGATTCCGCCTTCAACGTCGCCGCCGGCGTGGTGCAGAGCCGCGGCTTCGATCTCACCCTGGCAGGCGAGCTGGCGCCGGGCCTGCGCGTGATCGGCACCTACACCTATGTCGATGCGGCGGTGGCGCGGGACAACACGATCCCGGTCGGGACCCGACTGGCCAACATTCCTGCCAACAGCTTTGCCATGCAGGCGGTCTACGAGGTCCAGGGCGGCGCCCTGAAGGGGCTCGGCTTCGGGGGCGGGCTCAACGTGGTCGGCCAGCGCGTCGCCGGGACGGCCGTGTCGACGTTCACGATGCCCGCCTACACGGTGGTGAACTTGATATCGTATTATCAGATCACGCCGGATGTCCGGGTCTACCTCAACGTCGACAACCTGTTCGACGCGATCTACTACGACAGCGCCTTCCAGAACCGCTACGCCACCCCGGGCCAGCCGCGCACCATCATGGGCGGCGTCGCAGCGCGGTTCTGACGGCCACCGGCCCTACGCCGAGGCTGCGCGCATCCAGCCGAGGCCCACCTCTGTGCCCGCGGCCGGGTGATATTCGCAGCCGATGAAGCCGGCATAGCCAACGGCTTCCAGCGCTTCGAGGATCGGGTCGAACGCGATGGTACCGGTGCCGGGCTCGTGCCGGCCGGGATTGTCGGCGATCTGGACATGGGCGATCAGCGGTGCGTGTGCCCGGATCAGCGCCGCCGGGTCATGGCCGAGGCAGACGCAGTGATAGGCGTCGAACAGCAGCTTGACGTTGTCCCGGCCCACGGCACGGATCGCATCCACGGCCTTGAGCGGGTCGTCGATCACGTAATCGGCGATGGAGCCCGGGCCGATCGGCTCGACGATCACCGTCATGCCGCGGGCCTTGGCGGCGTCGGCCGCGAAGGCGAGGTTGTCGAGATAGGTGTCCCACAGCCGCGCGGGCTCAGCGCCGGCCGGCCGGACGCCCGCCATCGGGTGAACCATCCGGCAGCCGAGCTGCGCGACATAGTCCAGGGTCGGCTCGATGGTGGAGCGGAAATACGCGACCTTGTCCGGCAGGGCCGCGAAGCCCTTTTCCCCCTTGGAGGCGTCGCCGGCCGGAAAGCCGGTCTGAACCAGCGGCACGCCGGCCCGATCGAGCCAGGCCGCAACGTCCCGGGCCGGGGTCGCGAACAGGTTGGGGTGCTCCACCGCCCGGAACCCGGCTCGGGCCGCGGCGGCGAACCGCTCCGCCAGCGGCCGCTCCGTGAACAGGAACCCGCAATGGCCACTGAGGCGGTCGGAAAAGGTACCGAGCTTCATGGATCAGGCCCTCCCAGCCGTCTCGATCATCGCGCGCATCCGGTCCACCGCCGCGTGGGGCGCCGTCAGGACCGGGACGTCGACCACCGCGCGCACGGCCTCGGCCGCCCGGGAGGTCGAAAAATGCGCCAGCATGATCGCGTCGCAGTCGGACAGTTCCGAAGCGCGGGCCGCGATCAGCCGGTTGTGGGTCTCGGCGTCGCCGGCGCGCAGGCGCACCATGGCGTCGTCCACCAGGATCGTCCGCAGGCTCGCCGGCCGGCCGGCCTGGCCGACGAATTCCTCGAACTCATCGGTCATGGTGCCGATCGAGGGGCCGAAGGTCGCCAGCATGCCGATGCGCTCGCCTTGCGCAATCGCCGCCCGGAACATCGCCTCGTTCGGCTTGAGCACCGGCACCGGCACGGACTCGATCAGCCGGTCGATGGCCGGTCCGAAGGCCGAGCAGGTGATCAGGATGCCGTCGGCGTCCATGTCGTGACCGTAGCGCCCGAACCGGACGAACCGGTCGATCATCCCTTCCGAGATCTCGCCGGGTTCCTTGGCCCGGTCGAGGGACAGGCCGTCATCCAGCAGGTTGACCGTCTCGGCCTCGGGCCAGCGCTCCGTGAAGGCCGCCTGGATCGGAGCCATCGCGACCGGTGTCGCGTGCAGGAGGACGATGCGCGGGGCCATGTTGTCTCCCGGGATGCGGCGCGGTTGGGCGTCCGTTTGGCGATAACGGTGTTGTAAGCGATTTCAAAACGGTGGCAAGATATCGCTGATCCGCTTCAATCGAGGTCCTGCTTGCGCGGCGGCGCCGTGCTGGCGCGCAGGATCAGCTCGGCGTCGATCTGGGTCAGGCGCACCATCGGGCGGCCCTGCATCCGGGCGATCAGGTGGTCCCCGGCAGCGTGGCCGATCTCGGCGGAATGGATCCGGATGGTGGTCAGCGCCGGGTCGAGGAAGGGTGCGAAATCGGAATCGTTGTGGCCGATCACCGAGAGGTCGCCGGGTACGTCGAGCCCTCTTGCCCGGGCCTCGATCATCGCCCCGAAGGCGATCTGGTCGGTGCCGCAGATGATCGCGGTGGGCGGACGCCCGCCCGCCAGCATCTGGCGGAAGCCGTCGCGGCCGCCCCCGATGCCATAGGAGATCTCGATGTCGTGCTCGGGGGCGAGCGTCAGGCCGCGCGCCGCCAGCGCCTGCGCGATGCCGGTGACGCGGGCGCCGCCGCGGTCGTTGTCCTTGCGCAAGCCGGAGATCACCCCGATCCGGCGATGGCCCAAATCGATCAGGTAGTTCGCCGCCCGGGCCGCGGAAGCGGCGTTGTCGAAGCCGACGCAGGGACGCTCCCGCGACAGGCTGAAGGTCTGCACCATCGGGATGCCGTGCCGGGCGATGCGGGCATGGAGATCCGGGTGGTGGATGTCGCCGACCAGCATCAGCCCGTCGACGCCGCGTTCCAGCAGGAAGGTCGCCTCGCGCAGCTCGTCCTCGAGGTCGTAGCCGGCATTGGCGGCGACCAGGGTGTAGTCGGCATGTCGGAGCCGCTCCTGGAAGCTCGACAGGACGCGCACGAACGCCTCGTTCTCGATGTTGGGGACCACGGCCCCGACGGCCATGAACCGGCGGGTCGAGAGGGCCCGCGCGGCGCCGTTGGCAACGAAGCCGAGATCCTGCGCGGCGCGCATCACGGCGTCCCGCTTGTCGGCCCGGACCCCGGCCGAGCCGTTGAGCACCCGGGAGACCGTCGCGGTCGAGACCCCGGCGCGATGGGCCACGTCCCGCGCCACCGGGCTGCGCGACGGCGGTTCGAGGATCTCACCCGGCCCATCCAACACGGAAATTCGACTCTCCCCCGGTACGCGTCCGCGCCTAAGCGTTGCCTGGACCGGCAGTATATTGACACTCCCGAACGTTGCTGGCTATCTGAAAGCGCTTTCAAATCGACTGCCGGCCCGCAGACATCCGGGTCCGCTGAAAACCAGGGAGGAGCGGATGGCGACGTTCAACCAGCCGGCTTCCGGCCTAGGGGCTCCCGAGCGCGAGGCCCCCACGGTGGGGCAGGCCGATACCGCGGCCCCCGGCATCGCCGGCCCGCAGGCCCTCGTCACCAGCCTCAAGCGCAGCGACGCGGTCACGCCCTATCGGTTCCGCGACCTGCTGGCACTCGATGATTTCGAGCGCCACGCCCGGCGGCTGCTGCCGCACATGATCTTCCAGTACGTGGCCGGCGGGGCCGAGACCGGGGCGGCGCTCGCCCATAGCCGCGGTGCCTACGCTGATTATGCGCTCGTGCCGCGGCTGATGCGCGACACCTCCGGCCGCGACACCGTCACAGACCTGTTCGGCCACACCTACGCGGCCCCCTTCGGGGTCGGGCCGCTCGGCGGGGCGGCGTTCATCGCCTATCGCGGCGACATCGTTCTCGCCGAGGCGGCCCGGCGGATGAACCTGCCGATGATCCTCAGCGCCTCCTCGCTGATCAAACTGGAGGACGTGTACGCCCAGAACCCGCAGGCCTGGTTCCAGGGCTACCTGCCGGGGGACCAGACCCGGATCGACCGCCTGCTCGACCGGGTCGCGGCCACCGGCTACCGCACCTTCGTGGTGACGGCCGACACCCCGACGCTGGGCAACCGCGAGCACAACACCCGCAGCGGCTTCTCGATGCCGATCAAGGTCACGCCCAAGGTCGCGTGGCAGAGCGCGACCCATCCGCGCTGGCTGCTGGGCACCGTCGCCCGGACATTCCTGAAGCACGGCGCCCCGCATTTCGAGAACACCGAGGCCGAGCGCGGCCCCCCGATGATGTCGCAGGGCGCGGTGCGCAACACCATCGCGCGAGACCAGCTCTCCTGGAAGAACCTGGAGGCGATCCGCAAGCGGTGGTCCGGCAACCTCGTCGTGAAGGGGCTCCTGGCCCCCGAGGATGTTGAAATCGCGAAGGACTGCGGCGCAGACGGCGTGATCCTGTCGACCCATGGCGGCCGCCAGCTCGACCACGCCATCGCACCCCTGGACGTGCTGCCCGAGATCGCCGCCCGGAAGGGCAACCTGAAGATCATCGTCGACAGCGGCATCCGCCGCGGCACCGACGTGATGAAGGCCCTGGCGCTCGGCGCCGATTTCGTCCTGCTCGGCCGGCCGTTCATGTTCGGCGCGGCGCTCGGCGGGGCGGCGGGCGTCGAGCATGCCATGCGGATCCTCAAGGAGGAGCTCAACCGCGACATGGCGCTGATCGGGGTGAACCGCCTGTCCGAGCTGAACCCGGACTTCCTGCGCCGCGTCCCGCGGCGGAGCTGATCCGGAGACCGGCATGACCGACGACGCGCCCCGCTCCCCCCTCGGCCTCGCCTTCGTCGGCTGCTTCACCACCGCGCGGCGCCGGGCGCGTGGCCAGGGCATCGACGTCTACCGTGTTGGAGCCGGGCTCGACGATTGGACCCATCTCGGCCGGGTCGACGGGCTGGACAACCCGTCCTTCCTGGTCACCGATCCCACCCGCGGTGTGCTCTACACGGTCCAGGGCGACGGCGCGGCGGCCACCGCCTTCACGGTCACGCCGGACGGCACCCTGCGGAGCCTCGGCAGCGCGGAGACCGGTGGTACCAACAGCGTCCACCAAGCGCTCGACCCGAGCGGGCGGTTCCTGATCGTCGCGAACTACGCCAGCGGCTCGGTCGCGCTGATGCCGGTGCGGCCCGATGGCGGGCTGGAACCGGCCGCGCAGGTTCTCCCGATGCCCGGCGCGCCCGGCCCGCACCGGACCGAGCAGGCCAGCGCTCACCCGCACCACGTGGTCCTGTCGCCGGACGGACGCCACGTTCTGGTGCCCGACAAGGGTCTCGACCGGGTCTTCATCCTCAGGATCGGCGGCCACCGCCTGGAGATCGCCTCCGAAGCCGTGCTGCGCCCGGGCGCCGGATCGCGCCACATCGCGTTCCATCCCGGCGGGGCCCTCGCCTTCCTGGTCAACGAACTGGATTCCACCGTCGCCACCTGCCGGTGGGATGCGCCGTCCGGGACGCTCACGCCGCTCCAGTGCGTCCCGACGCTGCCGCCGGACTTCTTCGGAGCGAGCACGGCGGCGGCGATCGTGGTCACGCCCGACGGGCGCTTCGTCTACGCCTCGAACCGTGGCCAGGACGGGATCGCGCGCTTCCGCGTGGCCGACTCCCACCTCGAACCGGCCGGCTGGACGCCATCCGGCGGCCGGGACCCGCGCTTCATGGCGCTGGCGCCGGACGGGGTCCGCCTCCTGGTCGCCAACGAGCAGGGCGACAGCCTGGCCGAATTCACCATCGACCCCGGATCCGGGGATCTCACCCAGACGGGCTCACGCCAGAGTTCGAGCCCCTGCACGATCGCGTTCTTGTAAAAAATACAAAACAAAAAATGGACAATCCGGAGGAAGCCCGATGTTTTCCAAACGATACAGGTTCCTGATCGCAGCTCTGCTGTTTATCGCCGGGATCATCAACTACATGGACCGCGCCGCGCTTGGCGTGGCCGCGCCCTTCGTCAAGCAGGACCTCAACCTGTCGCCCTCCGAGCTGGGGGTGATCTTCAGCACCTTCTTCTTCGGCTACGCCCTGTTCGCCTTCGTGGGCGGCCAGCTCGCCGACCGCTACGGCCCGCGCAGCGTCTACACCTGGGCGGCGACCTCCTGGTCGGTCCTGTGCATGCTCACCGGCGCGGTGACCGGGTTCGCCCAGATGTTCGTGGTCCGCGCGCTGTTCGGTTTCGCCGAGGGGCCGATGAACTCGACCACGAACCGCACCATCACCACGTGGTTTCCCCGAGAGGAGACGGCGCGCACCATCGGGGTCACCTTCTCGGGCCAGACCGTCGGCAGTGCCATCGCGGCGCCCGTCGTCGGCCTGCTGGCGATCCAGTACGGCTGGCGGGTGGCGTTCGTCGCCATCGGCGCCGTCGGCCTGCTCTGGGTGGTGGCGTGGCGGATCTTCATGACCGACCGGCCCCGGGACAACCCCCGGGTCTCCGCGGAGGAGATCGAACTGGTCGAGCGCAGCCGGGCCGTGTCGCATCTCGCCGCCTCCGACCACGAGCGGTCGCTGCGCGGCTACCTGTTCCTGCCGAGCACCCTGTCGCTGGGTCTCGGCATGTTCGCGGTGAACTACACCCTCTACATCTTCCTCTCGTGGCTCCCGAGCTACCTCACCGACGCCCTGCACATGCCGGTGCAGCAGATGGCGTTCGTAGCCTCGATCCCCTGGGCCTGCGGGTTCGTGGGCTATGTCGGCGGCGGCATCGTCGCCGACCTCCTGTACAAGCGCATGGACGACAAGCTGGCGGCGCGGAAGATCACCACGATCGTGCCGCTCGCCATCGCGGGCATCGCGCTGATCACCGTCAATGCCGCACCGAACGCCGCGACGGCGGTCGCGCTGATCGCGCTGGCGGTACTGATGCTGACGAGTTCGGTGCAATCGTGCTGGGCGACGATCCACGAGTTGGTGCCGGAGGCACGGGTCGGCGGCGTGAGCGGATTCGTCCACCTGCTGAGCAACATCTCGGGCATCATCGGGCCGACCGCCACGGGATTCGCAGTGCAGTATCTCGGCGGCTACGCCAGCGCCTTCGTGATCGCCGCCGTGATTGCCGCGGCCGGCGTCGTCGCGATGGCGGTCTTCGTGAAGCGCCCGCACGACCCGCAGGCGGCCTCGCCTCTCAACGCGGTGAAAACCGCCTGATCCCGGAGCGAACCGATGAGCGCCCCCACCGACACGATCCCCGAAAAGCCCATCCTCCTCACCGGCGCCTCCGGTGCGCTTGGCCGGGTGCTGACGAAGGCGCTCGGCGCGCAGGGCTGGACGCTGCGCCTGACAGACCGGGTGCCGTTTCCCGATCCGCTGCCGGAGGGCGCGCGCTTCCAGGTTGCCGACCTGGAGGACGGCCCGGCGATCCTGCGCCTGGCGGAGGGCTGCGGCACGATCCTGCATTTCGGCGGGATCTCGGTGGAGCACCCGTTCGAGACGGTGATCGGCCCGAACATCCGCGGGCTCTACCACGCGTACGAGGCGGCCCGGCGGGAGCGCGCCCGCATGGTGTTCGCCTCCTCCAACCACACGATCGGGTTCCATGAGCGAACCGAGGTGCTGGACGACGACTGCGCGTTGGCGCCGGACGGCTATTACGGCCTGTCGAAAGCCTACGGCGAGATGATGGGCGGCCTGTACCGGGACAAGCACGGGGTCGAGAGCGTCTTCCTGCGCATCGGCTCCTGCTTCCCGGAGCCGACCGACGCGCGGATGCTGGCGACCTGGCTGTCCTACGCCGACCTGACCCGGCTGATCACCCGCGCCACCCTGGCTCCGACCCTCGGACCGAAAGGATCGGTGGTGATCTGGGGCGCCTCGAACAACAGCCGCATGACGTGGTGGCGCCGGGACGGGCGCGACACCATCGGCTGGGCGCCTCAGGACAGTGCCGATTCCTACGCCCCGGCCCTGGAGGGCAAGACCAGCGGCGACCCTGTGATTGAGCGCTACCAGGGCGGCGGCTTCACCGCCCTCGATTATTCCCGCACCGCGCCGCCGGCCCGGTGATGACAGACCTCGAGACGACCGGAGCCGGCATGGCGGACGACCAGGAAACGACCCGGCTGAAATGCGCCCTGGTGGTGCGAGGCGCCTTCGACGCTCATGTCGTCCCCGCCTTCGAGGCGGCGGGCGGCCGGGCGGCGATCGACTGGGCGCCGACAGCGGTGATCATGAAGGCGCTGGAGGCGGGCGAGACCGCCGACGCGGTGTTCGTGCTGTCCGACGCGATGGACCGGCTGATCGCCGCAGGACAGGTCGAGCCCGACACCCGGGTCGATGCCGTGCGCTCCCGCTACGGCATCGCCGTGAAGGCCGGGGCGGCGCATCCGGATATCGGCGGTGTCGACGCGCTGAAGCGGACACTGCTGGAGGCGCGCTCCGTCGCCTATTCGCGCACCGGTGCCAGCGGCATCTACTTCGCTGGCCTGCTGCCGCGGCTCGGACTCGCCGAGGCGGTGAACGCCCGGGCGACGATCATCCCCCAGGGTTTCACGGCGGAAAAGCTCGTTTCGGGCGAGGCCGACATCGCGGTCCAGCAGATCAGCGAACTGATGGTCGTGCCGGGCATCGAGGTGGTCGGGCCGTTCCCGGAGCCTGTTCAGGAAGTCACGACCTTCTCGGCAGCGCTCCTGCGCGGCGCCACCGACCGCGCCGGCGCCCTGCGCTTCCTGGCCGGGCTGACCACGCCGGAGGCCGCCGACGCCTACCGCGCCAGCGGCCTCGAGCCGGCATTCTGAGAAGGCTCGAAACGAGCCCAGCGTCATCGCGGGCGCAGTCAAGCAGACTGGGGACGAGCATCGCTCGAAGATCGCGCGCTGCACCGGGTCGCTTCGCCAACCCTCGCGATGACGATGCAAATACAAAATAGCACAAAAACGAGGAAACCATGATCGCCAGCGAACAGGACCGGATCGTCCGGCAGGTGTTCTTCAGGCTGATGCCGCTACTCTTCATCGGCTACGTCATGGCCTATATCGACCGGATCAACGTCGGCTTCGCGGCCCTGCGGATGAACGCCGATCTCGGCATCGGGCCGGCGGTGTTCGGGTTGGGTGCCGGGATCTTCTTCATCGGCTATTTCATCTTCGAGGTGCCGAGCAACCTGATCCTCGAGAAGGTTGGCGCCCGGCGCTGGATCGCCCGGATCATGATCACCTGGGGCCTGCTCTCGGCCGCGATGATGTTCGTGCAGGGCTCGACCAGCTTCCTGGTCCTGCGCTTCCTGCTCGGCGCGGCCGAGGCCGGGTTCTACCCGGGGGTGATCCTTTACCTCACCTACTGGTTCCCGAAGGCGTATCGCGCCCGCATCTTCGGTGCCTTCGCGGTGGGAATCCCTGTCTCGCTCGCGATCGGCGCGCCGCTCTCCACCACGATCATGCAGCTCGACGGCACCCTGGGCCTCAAGGGCTGGCAGTGGTTGTTCCTGTTGGAGGGCATTCCCACCACCCTGTTCGGCTTCGTGTTCCTAGCCCTGATCCCGGACCGGCCCAAGGACGCGCACTGGCTCGCGCCGGCCGACCGCACGGCCCTGCAGACCCTGATCGATTCCGAGCAGAGCAGTGTCGCCGGCACCCACGGGACCAGCCTGCGCACGGCCCTCTCGGATCCTCGGCTGATTGCGCTGTCCTTCATCTACTTCGCCAACACCGGCGCCAATCTCGGCCTGGCGTTCTTCCTGCCGCAAATCCTCAAGAGCACCGGCCTGTCCGACATGCAGACCGGCCTGATGACCGCCGTTCCCTATATCTTCGGCGTCGTCGGCGGCCTCACCGTCGGCTGGATCTCGGACCGGTACGACGACCGCCGGGTGACGCTCGCCACAGCCCTCGGACTCACCGCGACTGGGCTGGCGCTCGCCGGCTTCGCCACCGGCTCGCTCTGGGCGGTGGCGTTCATGGCGCTCGCCGCCGCAGGGCTCTACGGGGCCAAGGCGCCGTTCTGGGCGCTCCCGTCGGTGTTCCTGAGCGGCAGCGCGGCGGCGGGCGGAATCGCGCTGATCAACTGCATCGGCAATCTGGGCGGCTTTGTCGCCCCGTCGATGGTCGGATGGATCCGCGAGACCACCGGCAGCTTCGAGGCCGGCCTGTACTTCCTGGCCGCGCTCGCCCTCTCCGCCGTGGTGGTGACGCTGCTGGTGGTCAACGCCCGCTTCGGCGACGCCCGCCGGTCGCCCGGTGTCGCGCCCATCCCGGCCGCGGCACCCCGGACCTGACCGCGGGCGCGACCGACGCACTGCGTCTCGGCTCGACCCAAGCCGAGCGCGATCGGAACGGCCTGTTCGACACGTTCCGGATGCTGGCCGCCGATCCCCGTATGGCCCGGGAGCGGCGTGCGTTGAAGCCGCCCATGCGGCTTCGTCCCCACGCGGCGCGCATGATCGCCGATATCGAGGACGGCGCAGCAATCCGGATCGTTCACGTGCTTCATAGCCGGCAGGATTGGGAGCGCGCCCTGATCTAAAGTCGGCCCTCGGGGTCCGCTCCAACGGACGTGCGGTCGATCACCGGCCGTTTGACGTTACCCGGGGCTGACGCCCGTGGGATGTTTCCAGAGGCGGCTCTATTGTCGCCTTCAGGAGGCGCCCGGGCCTCGCGACCGCAAAAAAGTCCTTATGCTCGTGCTGTCCGGACGCCCAATCGTGTCCGACCGGATCGCCCCCTTCATGCTGAAGACAGCCTTCGTTGCCGCCCGCGACCGTCAGAGGCTGTCGGAGATCGCGTCGATCCTGATCGGCTTCGGCGTCACGCGCGTCGTGGACCGCCTCGGCCTGCGCTACCTGCCGCTGCTGCCGCGCCGCCGGCCGCGGGTCGACGTCACCCGGCTGTCCGAGCCCGAACGCCTGCGCCGGGCGATCGAGGCGCTCGGCCCGACCTTCATCAAGTTCGGGCAGGTGCTGGCGAGCCGCCCGGACCTGCTGTCGCCGACCTGGACCGAGGAGCTGCAGAAGCTCCACAGCCAGGTCGTGCCGGTGTCGTGGGAGCAGATCGGCCCGCAGCTCGAGCAGGATATCGGCGCCCCGCCCAACGAGGTGTTCGCCGAGTTCGACACCAACCCGATCGCCTCCGCGTCGATCGCGCAGGTCTACCGGGCGCGCCTGCACACGGGCGAGGACGTGATCGTCAAGGTGCTGCGTCCGAACCTGCGCAAGATCATCGAGGCGGACCTGCGCCTGATGGCCCACGGCGCCCGGATCGTCGAGAACGAGTGGCCGGACATGGCCCGCTACCAGCCGCGGGAGCAGATGCGCCACCTCGCCGACGGCCTGAACGGCGAGCTCGACCTGCTCAACGAGGCGCGCAATTGCGAGCTGCTGGCGCAGATCTTCGAGGACCGCGACGACATCGTCTTCCCAAAGATCCACTGGGAGTATTGCTCCGAGCGGGTGCTGGTCCAGGACTTCATCCACGGCATCCCGCCCAACGACGATGCGGCGCTCCGCGCGGCAGGGCTCGACAAGAAGCTGCTCGCCCAGAAGGGCACCGACGCCTTCCTGCAGATGGCGCTGATCGAGGGCGTGTTCCACGCCGATCCGCACCCCGGCAACATGCTGGCGATGCCGGGCAACAAGATCGGGTTCATCGATTTCGGCATCATCGGCCGGCTGTCGCAGCGGCGGCGCTCGCAGTTGCTGGTGCTCATCGGCGCGATGCTCAAGCAGGACGCGGACGGCCTGATGGCCGTGCTCCTCGACTGGACCGGCACCAGCAATCCGGACCTCACGAAGCTTCAGGTCTCGGCCACGTCCTTCGTCGAGAGCCACTCCTCGATCCCGCTGAACCTCGGGCTGGTGCTCACCGACTTCATGAACATGGCCCGCGAGAACGACCTCGCCATGCCCACCGACCTGGCGATCCTGTTCAAGGGGCTGGTCACCGCCGACGGCGTGATGCGCCACCTCGATCCGGATTTCGACCTGTTCGCGGCGGCCGGACCGACCGTCAAGGCGAGCATGCAGACGCAGTTCTCGCTGGGCGCCCTCAAGCAGAAGGCCGAGGCCCTGGGTGTCGGCCTTTATGGCGCGGCCTCGGAGCTGCCGACCCTAATCCACCTGATGCTGGTGCGTCTGAAGCAGGGCCGCGTCACCGTCGAGATCGAGATCAAGGGCCTGGACAAGGTCACCCGTGGCATCGAGCGGGCCGCCGCCCGGGTCGCGGTCGCGTTGGTGGTGGCGGCCTTCGCCACCCAGTTGGCGCCCCGGCTGATCGACCTCGGCACGCCGGTCTTCGTCTCGATCGGCCTCGTCATCTTCATCCTCGGCATCGGCTGGCTGGTTCTGCTGATGCGGAACAAGTGATCGGTTTCGCCGCCTTAGTGGGCGGCGAAACTAGTTGTCGGACCACGCCGAATACACAGTTCGTTTGATTATCCGGAATCTCGTGGTAGCGTCGAGAACCCTTCGATTCGCGAGGTTGCGAGCGGGGTGCGCCACCAGAAGCGGTTCGATCCGCCGGCGCCTCCGGGCCTCGACATCGCGTCGCCGCACCTCGTCTTCGGTGGGTCCCCCATGGCGCGCGCGCCGCGGGGGTGGACGCTGAGATGGGGGGCGAGCGATGGATGCGGGCCTCATGCTGGCGCGCGCGGACGGGTCGGATCGACGCCTGGTCGCGCTCGAAGCGGAGAACATCCGCCTGAGGGCCCTGCTGATGCAGGCCACCGGCCAGGCGGATTCGGAACGGCAGCGCAGCCGGCGCCTCGGCCGCATCATCGAGGCCGCGAGCCGCGTCGAGGCCGGTCGCCTCGGCCGTGAGCCGCGCCACGCCACTGGGGGCCAATCGCTGCACCACCACGCCCTGGAGGATGCCGCCGCGTGGTCGGCGCCGTCTTGGGCCGGTGAGCTGACCGCCCCCGGGATGCTCCAGGCCGCCGCGGATGTCCTCGAGGTGCTCGACCGCGACGGGCGCGTGATCACCGCGGGCGAGAACGGCCCGGCCTGCCTGTGTGTCCGGACCCCAGCGGACACGATCGGTCGTCCCTGGATCGATATCTGGACCCGCGAGGAAGACCGCGAGGCCGTGGCAGTGGCCCTGGACAAGGCGCGCCTCGGCGGCGCGAGCCGCTTCCAGGCCAAGCTGGAGGCCAGCCGTTCCGTGACGTGGTGGGACATCGCGGTCACGCCCGTGGGCGGCCAGCGCGGCCATCCCGAGCGGATCCTGGCCGCGTCCCGGGACATCACAGAGCTGAAGCTCACCGAGGCGCGCCAGACCCTGCTGATGCAGGAACTGTCCCATCGAATGAAGAACACCCTGGCCATGGTCCAGGCGGTGGCGGCGCAGACCCTGCGCAACGCCGGCTCGCTGGAGGCGGCCGGGGAAGCTCTGGCCGCGCGGCTGCTGGCGTTGGCCCAGGCCCACGACGTGTTGCTGCAAGGCTCCTTCGCGGCGGCCTCCCTGGTCGGCCTGGTCGAGGGGGCGGTGTCCCTGCACGGCGACGGCGTCGCCGGCCGGTTCCGGGTCGAGGGCGACGACCTCACCCTGGGCCCGCGCCACGGCATGGTGCTGGCGCTGATGTTGCACGAACTCGGCACCAACGCCGCCAAGTACGGCGCGCTCTCGGTGCCCACCGGGCAGGTGCTGATCGCCTGGGACATCGCAGGCTCGGGTGACGGCGCCACCCTGCGGTTCCGCTGGGAGGAGGTCGGCGGCCCGCTGGTCGAACCGCCGACCCGGACAGGGTTCGGGACGCGGCTGATCGCCCGCAGCCTGGCCCACAGCTTCGGGGGGACGGCGCGGTTGAGCTACCCGCCGACCGGCGCGGTGCTGACCTTCGAGGCGCCGCTGGCCGCCGTGACGGCCGGCTGACGGTCAGCGGTCCGCGGGGGTTGCTTCGCGCAGATCGCGCAGGGCCGCGATGGTCTCGTCGCGCAGGCTTCGGAGATGTGCGAGTTGCCCCGCGAGGTCGCCGCCGCCGAGCTTCGCGGCCTGTTCGAAGGTGCGGCAAGCCTGGGACAAGTCCGAGCAGCCGAGCATCCCCGACATCGAGACCAGGGTATGGGCTTCCCGGGCGTAGTCGGCCTCGCCCTGGTCCGCGCCGTCGAACGCCGTGGCGAGGCTGGTGGCGAAGCGATCGAGCAGGCGCGCGAGCTTCTCGGTGCCGATGACACCTTCGAGTTCGTCGAGCGCGGACCGATCGACGCGGGACTGTGACACCATCCGTCTCCGGCAGCGGATTTGCGGAACGCTTCGACAAAAGCGCGCTATTGCCGCGAGGTCCAGCGGCCGATTCCGATCACACCGGTATGTGCCACCGTTTCCACAGCGTGCCCACCCGGATATCGGCTGAGCGGGGGCGACGGTCGCCCCGGAGGACCCTGCGCCGTGACGGCCTATAGCCTGCGCGCCCGGCTGCTCGCCCTCTGGATCCTGCTGCTGGCCTCGGCGGCGGCCACCGCCTACCTGATGTTCGGCTTCTACAGCCAATCCACGGCCGTCCAGGTCGCGCAGGCGGAGGTCGCGGTCGGGCGGGCCTGCCGGGAGATCATCGACCGCTACGCCGCTCTCACCCGCCGCACCAAGGGTACCATCCCGCGAAGCGAGCTCGGCGGCACCGTCGGGGCGGCGCTCGAACTCTTCCCGGGCATCGAGGGCGGTGTCTGGAGTGCCGCGGACGGCCCGGTCGCCTACGCGTACCCGACCTACGAGGGCACCGGGCCGAAGACCGACCTCCCCGAGGCCGAGCGCGACAGCATCGCGGGGGTGAACGCCCAGGCCCTGCGGGTGGACCACGCCGTGGCGTTCCGCCGGCCGAGCCGCACGCAGGTTCTACTGGTTCAGGGCTGCCCGCTGCACGGACCCGAACCCGCGCTGACCGCCTGGACGATGGGCCGCGCTCACGTCAACGACGGGCCCGCCTACACACGCTTCCTGGCGGGCCTCGGCTTCCTGGCCGTGACCGTGCTGGGCTCGGCCGCCTTCCTCGGATGGTTCCTGTACGGGTTCTCGGGCCGGATCGCCCGGTTGGAGGCCGCCCTGGCCGCGCCCCCGCCGGACGGTGAGGACCTGCCGCGGTTGCAACGGACCGGCGAGCGCGAGCTCGACCGGCTGGTCGATGCCCTCAACGCCGCGGGCGGGCGCCTCCGCGAGGCGCGGGCGCGGGTCGTGGCCGCGGAACGCCTGGCGGCCGTCGGGCGCCTCGCGGCCAGCATCGCCCACGAGATCCGCAATCCGATCGCGGCGATGCGGCTCAAGGCCGAGAACGCCCTGGCCAGCGGCACCCCGGAGCGAGCCACCGTGGCCCTGGAGAGCGTGCTCGGCCAGATCGCTCGGGTCGATCACCTGCTGCGCGACCTCCTGAACCTCACCCAGGCCCGCACGCTCACCCGCAGCCCCACCGACATCGCGGCGCTGCTGTCCGATTGCGCGCGCCTGCACGAGGATCTGGCGAGCGCCGGGGCCGTGCGGATCGCGATCGAGGGGGACGCGTTGCGCGGAGCGGACCGGCCGCAGATCGACGGGGCCCAGATCGCCCGCGCCCTCGACAACCTGCTGCTCAACGCGCTCCAGCACACGCCCCCGGGGGGCCGGGTCCGCCTCACTGCCGAACGCGTGGCGGTCGAGGGCGCGGTGCGTCTGCACATGCGGGTGAGCGACACCGGCCCCGGCATCGATCCCGCGATCCGCCCCGGGCTGTTCGAGCCATTCGTGACCGGACGGCCGGACGGGACCGGCCTCGGTCTCGCAATCGTGCGTGAGATCGCTCTGGCGCATCGCGGCGCCGTCAGGCTGATCGATGGCGCGCCCGAGACCACCTTCGTGCTGGACCTGCCATGGCGACCATCCTGATCGTCGACGACGATTCCGCCCTGCGCGAGGGGCTGGCCGAGACCGTGGCCGATCTCGGCCACCGGCCCCTGCCGGCCGCCTCCGGGGCGGAGGCCCTGGCGCTTATGAAGACGGAGCCGGTTTCGGCTGTGCTGCTCGACCTGCGGATGCCGGGCGACCTCGACGGCATGGAGACCCTGGCGCGGATCTGCGCCCTGAAGGCCAGGCCGCCCGTGACGGTGCTCACCGCCTTCGCGAGCCCGGCCAATACGATCGAGGCGATGCGCCTCGGCGCCCACGACCACCTCACCAAGCCGGTCGGGCGCTCCGAGCTCGCCGCCGCCCTCGATGCGATGCTGTCGAGCGTCAGGCCGGATCCGGACGACGGCAATCCCGAGGGTGGCCTGATCGGCTCGAGTGTCGGCATGCGCCGGGTCCAGAAGACGATCGGTCTCGTCGCCGACACCGACTCCACGGTGCTGATCCAGGGCGAGACCGGGACCGGCAAAGAGGAGGTGGCACGCGCGCTCCACGCCTATTCCGCCCGCCGGGGACGGCCGTTCGTGCCGGTCAACTGTGCCGCGATCCCACCCGACCTGCTGGAGAGCGAGCTGTTCGGCCATGTCCGCGGCGCCTTCACGGGCGCGGTCGCCGACCGGGCCGGCGCCTTCCATCAGGCTGAAGGCGGCACGCTGTTCCTCGACGAGATCGGCGACATGCCCCCGCCGATGCAGGCCAAGATCCTGCGGGTGATCCAGGACCGCATGGTCACGCCGCTCGGCGGCCGGTCGGGGCGCGTCGATGTCCGCCTGATCGCCGCGACCCACCGCGACCTGCCGGTGCTGGTGGACCAGGGCCGGTTCCGGGCCGACCTCTATTACCGCCTCAACGTCGTGCCGATCCTGCTGCCGCCCCTGCGCGAGCGCCTGGCCGACATCGTGCCGCTGGCCGAGCATTTTCTCGGTCCCTCGGGCAAGCGGCTGAGCGCGGGCGCCGCGTCCCGGCTGCTGGCCTATGGCTGGCCGGGCAATGTCCGCGAATTGCGCAATACCGTCGAGCGTGCCGCGGTGCTGGTGCGCTGCGGGGTGATCGCGGCCGACGCGATCGATCTCCCGACGGCGCGTGCCGCACCGCTTTCCGGGGATGGGGGCGCCCCGGGGGGATGGCCGGCGGACTGGCTCGCGGGCGACCTGCCCGGCGCCGTCGCCCGCCTGGAGCGGACCATGATCGCCGTGGCGCTTCGCGAAGCGGACGGAAACCGGGCCCGGGCCGCTCGCCGCCTCGGAATCCAGCGCCAGCTCCTCTACGCCAAGATCGAGCGCTACGGGCTCGCCGCTCCGGGAACAGACCTGTCGGCAGAAGCGACGGTTGATGTCGCGAATCCCGACGTATCCGGCGAGGCCAAGGGTGGGTAAACCACTCACAGGCCTGAGAATCGTCCCCGAACGAGTCTTCTCGAACAATTACAGGGAACAGATGGATTAAGCGGGCGTCAAGCTCGTCACGTGCCGTCCCAGACAGGGTCCGGCCGCGGCGGTATTCGGGCGGGGGCCAGGATCAGGATGGACAGGACCGATACCGGAGCGGCGGCGCGCGGCGCGACCGTCCGGACTCCCTCCACCAAGGCCCTGCGCGGCCTCGACGCCCTCAACTTCTTCCTTGCCGACGTGCGCGACGGGCTCGGGCCCTATCTGGCGATCTATCTGATCGCGGTCCGGGGGCCGGACCAGGGCTGGAACGAGGCGACCACCGGGCTGGTGATGACCATCGCGGGCATCCTGGGCCTCGTGGCGCAGACGCCGGCCGGCGCGCTGATCGATGCCACCAACCACAAGCGGGCGATCGTGATCGGGGGTGCCATCGCGGTCACGGCGAGCTGCCTGATCCTGCCGTTCATCTCGAACTTCTACCTCGTGACCGCCACACAATCGATCGCTCACGTGGCCGGCACCATCTTCCCGCCGGCGCTGGCCGCGATCACGCTCGGCGTCGTCGGCCCGAAGATGTTCGCCAAGCGGATCGGCCGCAACGAAGGCTTCAACCATGCCGGCAACGCCGCCTCCGCGGCCATCGCCGGCGGCTTGGCCTACTTCTTCGGTCCGATCGTGGTGTTCTGGCTGATGGGCGTGCTGGCCGCGCTCTCGATCGGTGCCATGCTGCTGGTCCCGGCCGATGCCATCGACGACGACCTCGCCCGCGGCATGACCGAGGCGGAGGCCAAGGCGGACGAACAGCCCTCCGGCCTGAAGACGCTGCTGCAGAACAAGCCGCTGATGCTGTTCGCCGTCCTCTGCGCGATCTTCCACCTGTCCAACGCCGCGATGCTGACCTCGGTCGGGCAGCTGCTGACCCATCTCTCCGGCAAGGACCACGCGACGTCGCTGATCGCCGTGTGCATCGTCGCCGCACAATGCGTGATGGTGCCGGTGGCGGTGTTCGTCGGCGCCCGGGCCGACATCATCGGCCGCAAACCGATCTTCCTGGCGGCCTTCGGCGTGCTGGCTTTGCGCGGCGTGCTCTACACGCTCTCGGACAACCCGTTCTGGCTGGTCGGCGTCCAGCTCCTCGACGGGGTCGGGGCCGGCATCTACGGCGCCCTGTTCCCGATCGTCGTCGCCGACCTGACCCGGGGCGCCGGGCGGTTCAACGCAGCCCAGGGGGCGGTGGCCACGGCCCAGGGGGTCGGCGCCTCGGTGAGCGCGACGCTGGCCGGACTGATCATCGTGTCGGCCGGCTATTCCACCGCCTTCCTGGCGCTGGCCGCGATCGCCGGGCTCGGCTTCGTCCTCTACCTGACGCTGATGCCCGAGACACGGGGCGGGGAAGCCGCGAGCGGCACACCGGATAGCGGCTCCGGCCTTCCGCCGGCCGTACCGGCGGCCGTCTGAACCGCCGACGGGAACCTCCGATGTCCGCCCCCGACCACCAGTCCTCGCCTGCGCGCGAGCCGCTCGTCTTCCTGCATGTCGGCGACCTGCACCTGCAGGATCCCGACGCGCAGAATGCCCGCGACTTCGCCGCGATCCTCGATCAGATCGCGACGATCGCCCCCCAGGACCTGTTCGACTTCGTCTACCTGCCGGGCGATTTGGCCGAGAACGGCTATGCCGCGGAATACCGCATCCTGAAGGACGCGCTCGACCGGCATCCGCACCTGCCGCTGCGATTGATCCCGGGCGACCACGACCGCCAGCACGGGCGGATGGACGCGTTCCACGCCTTCGCGGCGAGCCTGGGGGCCCGGTTGCCGGAACCGATCACCTGGGAGCTGGAACAGCCGCCGTCCGGCTGTCCCGAGACCTGGCCGGTCCTGCCGATCCCGCATTACTGCGCCAGCGCCGATATCCAGGGCGTGCGCTGCCTGTTCGTCGACATGATCAGCCCCGGTTTCAGCCGGAAAGGCATCGGCCTCGATTTTCGGCTCGGCGGTTGCCAGACCCAGTGGCTGAGCGATCAGCTCACCGACGCGGCCAACAAGAAAATACCGTGTGCCGTGTTCATGCACGCCTATCCGGACGACCTGCGCGAGCCCGATGACCGTCTCGATATCGGAGGTCTGGTCTGGGCGACCCGGGTCCGCCTCGTGGAGATGGGCCACACCCACTACAATGAGCTCGCACCCGATGGCCGGACCCTCTACGCCGCCGCCCGCTCGGTCGGGCAGAACGAGGACGGCTCGGTCGGTTACGCGGTCGCGGCGATCGATGGGCCGGTGACGAGCTGGCGGTTCCGCGCCCTCGACCGGACCGCGCCGTTCGTGCTGATCACAAGCCCGGCCGACCGCCGCGTCGCCACGCTGCCGACGACGGATGTGACGTGCGGCATGGCGCTCGACGCCGACGGGCGGATCGCCGTCCGGGCCGTCGTGCTCTCGGACGCACCGCCGCGCTACGTCCATTGCCGGGTCGATACAGGCCCGTGGATCCTGATGCACCGGGCGGAGGGGGCGCGCTGCTATGCGGCGGCGCTGTCCTGGGACGGAGGCGGACGCAGCATCCAGGTCGAGGCGGTGCATGAATGCTGGCCCGGGCACGGCCCGGACTACGTCGACACCGACGTGATCGAGCCGGTAATCGCTTTTTCGGACCATGCGGCCGCGCCGCCGATACCGGAAAATCCGGGTAGCGACGCGGGCCGGATCCAGAGCTGGGTCGGGAAGGGTATCCGCGGCGACCAGCTCGGACCCAACCGCTACGGCCGCAAGTGGTGATCGTGACCAAGTGGTGAGCCTCGCCACGCCTCCGGGGGGAGATCGTTAGACGTGTTCGCTGGATTAAGCCTGACACCGAATTTGGCGACCTGGGGCATCGCCGCGCTCGCCACCCTGGGCGTGATCGTGCGCCCGTTCTCGTGGCCGGAGGCGATCTGGGCGGTGCTCGGCGCCGCCCTTCTGGTCGTGCTCGGCCTCCTGCCCTGGCCTGTCGCCCTCGACGGCGTCTTGAAGGGCACCGACGTCTACCTGTTCCTGGTCGGCATGATGCTGCTGGCCGAGATCGCCCGGAAGGAGGGGCTGTTCGATTGGCTCGCCGGCCTCGCCGTGCGGGCCGCCAAGGGCTCGCCGACCCGGCTGTTCCTGTTGATCTACCTCGTCGGCACCGTGGTGACGGTGTTCCTGTCCAACGATGCCTGCGCGGTGGTGCTGACGCCCGCGGTCTACGCCGCCGCCAAGGCCGCCGACGCGGAGCCCCTGCCCTACCTGTTCATCTGCGCCTTCATCGCCAACGCGGCGAGCTTTGTGCTGCCGATCTCGAACCCGGCCAACCTGGTGGTGTTCGCCACCGACATGCCGCCTCTCGGCCAGTGGCTCGCCACGTTCGCACTGCCCTCGGCGCTGGCGATCGTCGCCACCTACGCGGTGCTGCGGCTGACCCAGAACAGCCGGCTCAAGGGCCAGACCATCAAGACCGATGTCGAGGCCGTACAGCTCGGCCTCGGCGGCAAGGTCGCGGGCCTGGGCATTATCGCCACCGCGGGCGCGCTGATCGGCGCCTCGGCCGCCGGCATCGAACTCGGCCTGCCGACCTTTGTGGCCGGCCTCGCCACGACCCTGCTGGTGGTGGCGCTCAACCGCGGCGGCCTGGTCGAGGTGGTGAAGGACGTGTCCTGGGCGGTCCTGCCGTTGGTGGCGGGCCTGTTCGTGCTGGTGGAGGCGCTGGAGAAGACCGGTGTGCTGACCCTGTTGGCCGACACCCTGAAGAGCTACGCCCAGGGCGATCCCACCGCCACCGCCTGGGCGGGCGGCGCCCTCGTCGCCTTCGGCACCAACCTCGTGAACAATTTGCCGGCCGGGCTGCTCGCCGGGGCTGCGGTCCAGGCCGCCGAGGTTTCCCACAAGGTCGCGGGCGCGATCCTGATCGGCGTCGATCTCGGGCCGAACCTGTCGGTCACCGGCTCGCTCGCCACGATCCTCTGGCTCACCGCGATCCGCCGCGAGGGCGAGGACGTGTCGGCTTGGCAGTTCCTGAAGCTCGGCCTGCTGGTGATGCCGCCCGCCCTCGTGCTGGCCCTCGCCGCCCTGCTGCTCGTCTGAGAGCCCGGTCTCCGGTTCCCAGGACGACGCCGCACCAAACCGCCTCGCCCTCCCACGACCGGAGACCCCGATCTTGAACGCCGCCCTGCTCTATCCCTTCATCCTGGTCGCCGGCGCCTTGCAGGCGCTCGGCAATTCCATGAACGCGCGCCTGCGCGACGCGCTCGTTAACCCGTGGCTCGCGGCGACCTACTCGTTCATGCCGATCGTGATCGTGTTCACGATCCTGTTCTTCACCATGCCGACGCCGCTGCCGACGCTGGAGACCCTCGGCACGATGCCCTGGTACGCGCCGCTCGGCGGGGTGGCCGGCGCGGTGGCGGTGTTCGGCGGGCTCGCCTTCGTCGACAAGGTCGGGGCCGGCCCGTTCAACGGCCTGACCATCACGGCCAACATCCTGACCTCCCTGGCGCTCGACAGCCTCGGCCTGTTCGGCCTGAAGGCCGGGGGCTTCAAGGCGATGCCGTGGCTCGGCGGGCTGCTGATGGTGGTCGGCATCGTGTTCATCGCCCGCGCCACCGGCCCGAAATCGGACGACGAGCAGGCCGAGTCGGGCAAGGGCGGCCTGATGGCACGGTTGCTCTACCCGTTCATCCTGGTCGCGGGCTCGCTCCAGGCCGTCGGCGTGGTGCTCAACGCGCAGCTGCGCGGCGCCCTGGTGAATCCCTGGCTCGCCGCCACCGTGTCATTCATCCCGGTCGCGTTGGTCTTCCTGTTCGTGTTCCTGCTCCGCCCGACCCCGCTGCCGACCCGGGCGGACGTAGCCCGGGTGCCGTGGTGGGGCGCGCTGGGCGGCATCGCCGGGGCGGTGGCGGTGTTCGCCGGCCTGCTGTTCGTCGACAAGGTCGGAGCCGGCGCCTTCAACGGTCTGCTGATCACCGCCAACCTGTTCACCTCCATCGCCATCGACCATTTCGGTTGGCTCGGCATGAAGCGCGTCCGCGCCGGGATCGGTCGGCTGATCGGCGGCTTGCTGATGGCAGCCGGCATCGTGCTGATCTCGGTGTTTTGATCGCGCGCGGAGCAACGGCCGCGGATTGACCCGAGCGCCGGAAAGCTCGACTTCCGCAGGGGCCCGGGCCGCCGCTACGGCCTCCCGGGCCGCGACGCCGAACGCGGAACCGATGACCGTTCAACGTCTTGCGAGGTCGCCCAGCGGAAGCCCGGCCCCACCCGCGTGGGTCGGGACCGGCACCGGTCCAGGATCGGGCCTCGCAATGACCCTACGCCTTTCGAACCGCCGGTGGCACGCGCCTCAAGAACCTACCCCCTAAGGTCATCTCGCAAAGCCAAGGCAGCGCGCCGCCAGACTGTCGAACCTGAGGTTCGAGAGGCGCACCATGCCCCCGCGTCATTGGCCTTTCCTCGACGGGTGGCGCGGCTGCGCGATCCTGCTCGTGCTCGTCGGCCACTTCGGCACGACCCGCGGCATCAATCTCGGCCGTTTCGGGGTGGAGTTCTTCTTCGTGCTCAGCGGCCGCCTGATGGCCGAGATCCTGTTCGAACGCGGCACGCCGTTGAAGACGTTCTTCCTCCGCCGGGCCGCCCGGATCTATCCGGCGCTGATCTGCTTCGTGCTGGTGATGACCGGGCTCGTCCTCGCCACGGGCCACGACCAGCAGTTCTACGGCTGCGTCGCAGCCCTGACGCTGACCTACAACTATTACCACTTGTGGTTTCCGGAGGTGCCGAATGTCGACCACATCTGGTCGCTCTGCATCGAGGAGCACGGCTACATCCTGCTCGGGATGATCGCGCTCCTCAGCCGCCGGCACGCGTTTCCCGTGGCCCCGGTTCTCGCCGCCCTGGCAGCCCTCGCCAGCCTCAACGGCGCGGTCTCGACTGCGCTGGGCGGCGATTACACAGCGGTCTACTGGCGCAGCGATGTTCGGGTGGCGTCGATACTGTTCGGGGCTGCCGCCTACCTGACGGTCGGCCGGAGCGCGCCGCGGACGTCGTGGCGGCCGGCATTCCTGGCGCTGGCCGGCCTCGCCCTGAACGTCGCGGCCGTGCCCGATCCGATCAAGTACAGTCTGGGCTCCGCGCTCCTGGCCTTGGCGGTGGCCTCGTTGCCGAGCGCACCGGCCCTCCTGCGCCGGGGCCTGAGTGCGAAACCGCTGCTGCTGTTCGGCGCGTGGTCGTACGCGATCTACCTGTGGCAGCAGCCCTTCTACGTGCTCCACGATCGGCTCGGCGGGACGGCCAGCAAGGCCCTGGTCCTGCCCGCGATCGCCATGGGGCTCGTGAGTCTGTTCCTGATCGAGCAGCCGGCGCGGCGCTATCTCAACCGCCTGCTCGACCGAAGGTCGGCAGTTCCGCGCGCTGGCGACGTGAACCGCTTGGCGACGCCTTGAGGCGATCGAGCCCAACCGGGCAGAGCGCGGCGTCAATTCAGAGGGCGATAGCCATCTGCGGCGCGGTCCCCAGGTCGACCCCCAAGGCGCCCCCCACGGGATCCGGCGGTGCTTTGCGCGAGACGTAATAGAGATCGACGGCCCGCCAGAACGCTGTCTGCTCCTCGACCGACCGCCGGGCCAGCGCCGATTCGAGAATCGCCATCGCGGCCCGCGCGGGCTCGCTCCGCTCGAGTTCGTCGAGCAGTCCGGCGAGATGCAGCATTGGGGTCTACCTCCGAACGAACAGCGTCGCAGTGGAATGCTCAAGCTTACGAAATGGATCCATCGGCCAGCATCGTCGCTGCATGAAACTTGCCTCCCGGCGAGCGGGGTCTACGATCCCGGACGCGAGCCCGACTCGCGATTCTTCTTCAGACGTCAAGGATCCCCGATGATCTCCTGCCGAAGCGGCGCGGCCTGTTCCCTGCGCGGAGCGACCCTGGCTCTGTTGTTGGCCGGCACGATCGGGGCCACCCCGTCCGGCGCCCGCGAGATGACCGACTCCAGCACCGCTGCGGCCGTCAAGAAGCCGAACGTGGTCATCCTGGCCACCGGTGGCACGATCGCGGGCGCCGGGGCGGACGCGGCCAACAGCGCCACCTACACGGCCGCCAAGGTGCCGGTGGACAAGCTGATTGCCGCGGTGCCGCAGGTGAACACCATCGCCAACGTGCGCGGCGAGCAGGTCTTCCAGATCGCGTCGGAGAGCTTCACCGACGCGCAGCTCGTCCAGCTCGCCAAGCGGGTCTCCGCCCTGCTGAAGCAGGACGACGTCGATGGCGTGGTCGTGACCCACGGCACCGACACCCTCGAGGAGACGTCGTTCTTCCTCGACCTCGTGGTGAAGAGCGACAAGCCGATCGTCGTCGTCGGCTCCATGCGGCCGGGCACGGCGATCTCGGCCGACGGCGCCCTCAACCTCCTCGATGCAGTCACGGTCGCGGCCAGCAAGGAGGCGATCGGCCAGGGCGTCACCGTCACGATGAACGACACGATCCAGTCCGGCCGCGACGTAAATAAGCGGACCAACGTCGTCCCCAGCGCCTTCTACAGCCAGTGGGGGCCGCTCGGCATGGTCATCGAGGGCAAGACCTACTTCTTCCGCTCCCTGTCGAAGCGCCACAACAAGAGTTCGGAATTCGACATCGACCAGATCGACAGCCTGCCGCTGGTGGGTATCGTGTACGGCTCGGGCAACATGATCCCGGGCGTCTACGACGCGGAGGTTCAGGCCGGCGCGAAGGCGATCGTCAACGCCGGGACCGGCAACGGCTCGGTGGCGGGCTACCTCGTGGACAAGCTGAAGGACATCCGCTCCAAGGGCACAATCGTGATCCGTTCCTCGCGGGTGCCGGACGGCCTGGTCCTGCGCAACGCCGAGCAGCCCGACGACACATACGACTGGGTGGTCGCCCACGACCTCAACCCGGCCAAGGCCAAGATCCTGGCCGCCGTGGCACTAACCAAGACGCAGGACACCAAGGAGCTGCAGCGCATCTTCTGGGAGTATTGAACACCCGTCATTGCCAAGCTTCCCACCCGCGACCTCATCGGGAGGTCGCGGCGCATAGCGTCGCCCTCGAAGAAGCCCTCCAGTCAGACGCGCTCCCTAGAGACATCCTTCGAGGCTCGCTGCGCTCGCGCCTCTGGATGAGGGTGTGATTGGGACGGCCATCGTCGGCAGCCGCGCTCGGCCGCCCTGCGCCGCAACCGGGTTACATCGTCCCGGGCACCGCCTAGATAGCCCGGTGCGACGCGGTCGCGGCCGGGATCAGTGCCGGCCCTGCGATCCGCCGGCACCCTGACGGAGGAACGAGCATGACCGAGCTTCATCCCGAGGTCGCGGCGGTCACCGAGCGCGTCGTGGCGCGCTCCCGCGAGTCCCGGCGGACCTATCTCGATCTGATCGCCCGGGAGCGCGATTCGGGCGTGCACCGGCCGACGCTCGCCTGCGGCAACCTCGCCCACGGCTTCGCCGCCTCCGGCGAGGACAAGCCGGCGCTTCGCGACGGCCGGACGGTGATGAACATCGGCATCGTTACCGCCTACAACGACATGCTGTCGGCGCATCAGCCCTACGGGCGCTATCCCGATCAGATCAAGGTGTTCGCCCGGGAGCGCGGCGCCACCGCGCAGGTCGCCGGCGGCACACCGGCGATGTGCGACGGGGTCACCCAGGGGCAGCGAGGGATGGAGCTGTCGCTGTTCTCGCGCGACACGATCGCGCTCTCCACCGCGGTGGGGCTGAGCCACGGCATGTTCGACGGCGCCGCGCTGCTGGGCATCTGCGACAAGATCGTGCCCGGCCTGCTGATCGGGGCGCTGCGTTTCGGCCACCTGCCGACGATCCTGATCCCGGCGGGGCCGATGCCCTCCGGGCTCGCCAACAAGGAGAAGCAGCGGATCCGCCAGCTCTACGCCGAGGGCAAGGTCGGCCGGGCGGAGCTGCTCGAATCCGAATCCGCCTCCTATCACGGCGCCGGCACCTGCACGTTCTACGGCACCGCCAACTCGAACCAGATGATGATGGACATGATGGGCCTGCACATGCCGGGCGCCTCGTTCATCAATCCGGGCACGAAGCTGCGCCAGGCCGTGACCCGGGCGGCGGTTCACCGGCTCACCGAGATCGGCGCGGACGGCAACGATTATAGGCCGCTCGGCCTGTGCGTGGACGAGAAGGCGATCGTGAACGCCGCGGTCGGCCTGCTCGCCACCGGCGGCTCGACCAACCACGCGATCCACCTGCCGGCCATCGCGCGCGCCGCCGGCATCGTGATCGACTGGGAGGATATCGACCGGCTGTCCAACGCCGTGCCGCTGATCGCCCGGGTCTACCCGAACGGCGCGGGCGACGTGAACCACTTCCACGCCGCCGGCGGCATGAGCTTCGTCATGGCGGCCCTGCTCGATGCCGGGCTGCTGCACGACGACATCCTGACGGTGGCCGGCCAGTCCCTGCGCGACCACGCCCGCGACCCGAAGCTCGACGGCGACGAACTCGCCTTCCAGGATGCCGTGCCGGAGAGCCTGGACGACACCATGATCCGCCGGCCAGGCAACCCGTTCCAGGCGGATGGCGGCATGCGGCTGGTGACCGGCAACCTCGGCCGGGCGACGTTCAAGACCAGCGCCGTTGAAGAGAGCCGCCGGACTATCGAGGCCCCGGCCCGGGTGTTCTCGGACCAGGACGACGTGCTTAAGGCGT
Source organism: Methylobacterium sp. AC315 (assembly GCF_979253755.1). Lineage (NCBI taxonomy): Bacteria > Pseudomonadati > Pseudomonadota > Alphaproteobacteria > Hyphomicrobiales > Methylobacteriaceae > Methylobacterium > Methylobacterium sp. AC315. The sequence continues at coordinate 69,343 of NZ_CEEDEA010000006.1, read as the reverse complement.
TCAAGGCCGGCGAATTGGAGCGCGACGTGGTCGTTGTGGTCCGATTCCAGGGCCCCCGCGCGAACGGCATGCCCGAGCTGCACAAGCTGACGCCACCGCTCGGCGTGCTCCAGGATCGCGGCCATAAGGTCGCCCTGGTGACGGATGGGCGCATGTCCGGCGCCTCCGGCAAGGTGCCGGCGGCCATCCATTTGAGCCCGGAAGCGCTCGGCGGTGGGGCCATCGGGCGGATCCGCGACGGCGACATCGTCCGCCTCAGCGCCGCCGAGGGCCTCCTGGAGGTCCTCGTCGACGACGCCGAGTTGGCCGCCCGCGAGGAGGCCGTTCAGCCGGTTCCCGAGGCCGGAACCGGCCGGGAGCTGTTCGCTTTCATGCGCCAAGGGGCCGACACCGCCGAGCGGGGCGCCTCCGCCATGCTCGCCGCGGCCGGCCTCTGAACGTCGAACCGGAGAAGCCGATCATGAACGATCTGACCAGCATCGACGCTCTGATGCGCTCCGTGCCCGTCATCCCGGTCCTCGTCATCGAGGATGTCGCACAGGCCCGGCCGATCGCCGAGGCGCTGGTGGCCGGCGGGCTGACGGCCCTCGAGGTCACCCTGCGGACGCCCGCGGCGCTGGAGGTGATCCGCGAGATGGCCCAGGTCGAGGGGGCGGTGGTCGGGGCCGGCACGGTCCTGAACCCCGGCGATCTCGACAGCGCCCTGGCGGCCGGGGCGGAGTTCATCGTCTCGCCGGGGCTTACGGACCCGCTGACCGATGCCGCGAAGGCCAACGGCGTGCCCTACCTGCCGGGCATCGCCACCGCCGCCGACATCATGCGCGGCCTGGACCACGGTCTCGACCGGTTCAAGTTCTTCCCGGCCGAGGCGGCGGGCGGGATCAAGGCGTTGAAGGCGCTGACTTCCGTGTTCGGCCGGGTGAAGTTCTGCCCGACCGGCGGCATCACCGAGGCGACCGCTCCGGATTGGCTGGCCGTTCCGTCGGTGTTGTGCGTCGGCGGCAGCTGGGTCGTGAAACCCGGAGCCCTGGATCGCGACGCCGTCACCCGCGCGGCCCGGACAGCCTCCAAGCTACGCCGGACCGCGTAAGTGTCTTCGTTCAAGAGAACGCCCGCCGCGGCGGGGCCGGGCGGGCGTTCGTCGTCACGTCAGATCAACAGCAGATCAGCAGTCGTCGCCGCCCTTGCCGGCCTGCGCAGCGGTCGGCTTGCCCTGCGACTGGGCCTGCACGTCCGACGGCGAGGTCGCGGTGCCGGCATTGGTCATGGCGCCGACGGTGCCGGGCGACTCGGCCTTGGCGCCAGGGGTGGTCGGGGTCTTCACGCTCGGATCCACGGTCGAGGCCTTGCTGGCTTCCTTGTCGCGCGTCACGGTGGTCCCGGTCGCGCAAGGCGCCGCGAAAGCAGCAGTCGACATCAAGATGAGAGCGCCGGCGCCCGCGAGGGTCTTGATCATGGTCATGCGTTCCTCCGATTTATTTATCGCATGACAAACGGACCCCGCAGTCACAGGTTCCTTAATATTTCCAAGGCGCAACTTCTACGGGGCATTTTCCCCGGGCTTCCGGGATAAATGGCACTTATTCTGCCGGCTGCGGCTCCTGGCGTTCCCGGGGCGTGAACAGGTTGCCCTGCGGCTCCAGCACGATACGCTTGTCGTGGAACGCGTCGAGGGTCGAGCGGTGGCCGATCGATACGATGGTGGTATCTGGCAGCCGCTCGCGCAGCATCCGGTAGATTTTGGCCTCGGACGGCTCGTCGAGCGACGCGGTCGACTCGTCGAGGAACAGCCAGGCGGGCTTGGCCAGGATCGCCCGGGCGATGGCGAGGCGCTGCTGCTCGCCGCCGGACAGTCGCCGCTCCCAGGTGTCGGTCTCGTCGAGGCGGTCGATCAGGTGCGGCAGCTGGGCCGCACTCAGGGCATCGCGGATCGCGTCGTCCGAGAACTGATCGACGGTGTTCGGGTAGACCACGGCGCCGCGCAGCGTCCCCTGCGGGATGTAGGGCCGTTGCGGCAACAGCAGCGTCGATTGCCCGGCCGGCACGTCCACCCGGCCCTTGCCGAACGGCCAGATGCCCGCGATCGCCCGGAACAGCGTCGACTTGCCTGAGCCGGAGGGGCCGGTGACCAGGGTGGCGCCGCCCTGCGGCAGGGTCAGCTCCGGGGCCGAGACGATCTCGCGGCCGTCCGGCAGGGCGAGTACCAGCCCGCGGGCGGTGACGCCGTTGGCGGTCTCATTGCCCTGAATCAAACCGTAGCCCGCCGTCTCCAGCGCCTCGGCCTTGCTCATCGCCCGGCGGAAGGAGCCGAGACGGATGGTGTTGGCCTTGTACGAGGCGAGGGTCGTGTACGAGTCCACGAAGAAGGACAGCGAGCTCTGCACCTGCGAGAACGCCTGCGAGGTCTGCTGCAGAGCGCCGAGCGTGATCTTCTTGGCGAAGAACGACGGCGCGGCCAGCACCATCGGGAAGATCACACTGGCCTGCCGGTAGCTGAACGTGAAGGCGATCAGCTTGATGCGCCGGAAGATGATGCCGACGTAGTTGTCGATGATCATGTGGAACAGCGAGCCGAGCCGCGTCGCCTCCGCACGCTCGCCGCGCAGCAGCGCAATCTGCTCCGAGTAGATCCGGTTGCGGGCCAGCGAGAAGCGGAAATCGGCCTCGACCTGCTCCTGCCGGAAGTTGAGCCCGATCAGGGGCCGGCCGATCAGGTGGGTGAGCCAGGTGCCGACCACCGCGTAGGCGATCACCAGCCAGACCAGGAAGCCCGGAATCACCGTATCGGTGAACGGCACGACGAAGTCGCGCGACAGGGTCCACAAGATCACGATGAATGAGACGAGCTGCGCCGCCTGGCTCAGCAGCCGGATCGACAGGCTCGCGGTCTGCTGGATGAACAGGTTCACGTCGGCCTGGATCCGCTGATCCGGGTTGTCGGCTTCCTCGTCGGTGAACGGGATGCGGTAATGGGTACCGTTGCCCAGCCAGCGCTCGTACAGGCTGTGGGTCAGCCACGTCCGCCAGCGGATGTGCAGCGAGGAATCGACGAATAGGTCGAACATGCCGATGGCGATGTTGAGCGTCGCCAGGGGGACGAAGATCCAGAGCAACTGGTACCAGAACGCCGTCGCGTCGTATTCCTGCAGCGCGTTGTAGATGTCGCGGTAGAAGAAGTTGAACCGCAGGGTCAGCGCCACGTCGGCGAAGTTCACGAAGATCGACAGCGCGACCAGGTTGCGGCCGATCCGGCCCTCGGTGCTGCCGAACCGGCGGAACAGGCCGATCTCCTTGGTCGGCTTGTCGCGGTTGGCGAAATACGGGTCGGCGATGTCGGTGATCGCGCGGATCGGACCGAGATGCGAGACGCCGAGCACGATGGCGCCGAACACCACCGCGCCGGTGGCGGCGAAGTCCGGCGGCAGCAGCGCGGCCACCACCGGGGGCAGCAGGCCCATGGCGGCGCTCGTCTTCAGGCCGGCGAGCAGCAGGTAGCCGAACCCGTAGACCGAGACGAAGACCTTCAGGTAGGCCGAGATGCCGTTGGCGGCGATCAGGATACCGGCCATCGCGAAGCCGGCGAGCGAGACGTAAAGCGGTGGGCTGGGGATCCCCGGAAGCGCCAGCAGGATCAGCGCGGCCACGGCCGTGAGCACGGCCTGGATCCCGAGCCCGGTCCTGAGTGAAGCCACGCGTGTCTCCCGCCTAACGTGAGCGTTCATTCGGGAACGCAACCCGGCGGCCTTGGCCCTGGGTCATGGCGAGAACGTGGCACTTCGCGGCCGCTGTCACGTGAAAGTTTCGTCACGATCCGGCCGAGGCCACGCTACGGCGGGTCACGCGCTACCAGTTCCACTCCTCGAAGCCCGGTTCGCGGCAGCGATAGCCGATCGGGCATTGCGGATTGTCGCGGGTGGGGACGAAGCGCAGTTCGGCGATCTCGCCGCCGCTGCACTGGCCCGGGCCGCTGACGAAACGCTCCGGCACGGTACCGCCGGCGATCATCACGTCGCCCTCGCTCTTCACGAGAGCCATCGCCTCGGCGCAGCTCATCCGCGCCGGCCCGGCGGGGCGCGACGACCGCGACGATTGGGCGAACGCGCTCACCCCGGCCGCCATAGCGACAAGGTGAACGTACAGCAAGGCGAGGACCAGCGGCCTCATCGCGGACGGGTTCCGGGTACGCACCCGAGAAGAAAGTCCTCGGGCATCGCGCCATCCTGCACGGCCAGGCGGCCCGAGACTGTCACCGGAATGCGCCACCACACGGCTTTCGCCGTTGGACCGCCGCAATCACCGGATTATGGGATTCCAGGATCAGGGAAAGCGCTCGAGATTTGGTGACCGCCGACGCCCAAGGCGCGCGCCCGGCCCGCCCCCCCGATGATCCTCCGGCACGCGCCCCTGGCGCCGGCGTGCCGGCCGTCGCGCGCCGGAGACCAGGGACCCGCAGATGTCCGCCCTCTCGATCCTCGACGTTTCCGCGGTGCGTGCCGCCCCGGTGGCCCGCGAGCCCTACCCGTACACGCTTGGTACCAACGTCCTGAACCCGGACGCCATCGAGGCAATCCGGCGCGACTTCCCGGACATCGCCAAGCCCGGCTACCTCACGGTGGATGAAGTCGCCCTCAAGGGCCGGTTCAAGGCGCTGATCGACGAACTGGAGAGCGACGCGTTCTCGGAGATCCTCGGCGAGAAGTTCGGCATCGATCTCGTCTCCTGTCCGCGGCTGACCACGATCATGCGGAAGAGCCAGCTGAAATACGGTTCGATCCACACCGACGGCCCGTCGAAGGTGCTGACGCTGCTCGTCTACATGAACGACGCCTGGGACGCCCCGGCCGCCGGACGCCTGCGTGTGCTCTACGACGGCCGCAACTACGCGCCCTTCGCCGTGGAGGTTCCCCCGACCATGGGGACGATGTTCGCGTTCCTGCGGGCCGACAATTCCTGGCACGGCCACGAGCCGTTCGAGGGTGAGCGCCGGGTGGTGCAGGTCGCTTGGCTCAAGGACGCCGCGGAACTGGAGCGCAAGCGCAAGCGCAACCGCACCGCCCAGTTCCTGAAAGGGATCTTCGGACGCTGAGCGACACGACAGTTCCCCATAGCCCTTTGTTCGGGCATCCTTTTCCCCATCATCTTGGCGACCGAATCGGCGTCGGATGCCTGGATCAGGGGGTAAGGATGGGTGCGGTCGTGCTGGCCGATCCGGGTGATGAACCCCGTACCGGCTCCAAGCGCCGCTTCGTCGTGCCCGCGTTCCTCGTTCTCGGCTGGGTCGGGCTTTTCGCCTACAGCGCGATCTACCTCACCGAGGACATGCCGTTCCGGACGCAGCCGGCCGAAACCCGGCCCGCTCCGGCCCCGAAGCCCCAGGGCCGTCGGGTCGTGATGCTCGACGCGCTCGACGAGGCCGCACCAGCGGTGCAGGGCCTGGATGCCGCGCTTCCGGTGGCCTCGCCCGGTGTTCGGAGCCCTGCGGATCCAGGCGCGCAGGCGGCGATCGTTCCCCCGGCGGCACCGGTATCCCCGAGGCAAGCGAGCCCGGCCAATCCCGACTATGCCGGCATCTGGGGGCCAACCGCAGATGCCTGCTCGGCACGCTCCCGACGCAGGGGCTACATCCCGGCCACCATCACGCCGGAGCGAGCCCGGGCCGGCCGCACCATCTGCAATTTCCACGACGGCCACCGCGTCGGCAACGCCTGGGTGGTCGCCGCCGAATGCAGCGACCGCGGCCGGCACTGGTCCTCGCAGGTGCGGCTCGTGGTCGAAGGCGACCGCCTCACCTGGTCGAGCGGGCGCGGCACAGCGGCCTACGTGCGCTGCGGGCGGCGCGGCGGCTGATTATCGCGTTTCGTATCGCGGTCGGACCGCTCCGGCTGATGCGCCCCAAGTCAGGACTTGGGTTTGCTCCTGAAGCGAGCGAGCAACTCACCCGTCAGGCCAGCCCGATCGTCCGTTCCCCGGCGGCGTTCAGAACGATCCGCGCTGCGGCCCGGCTCGGCGTGTCGTCGCCGGAGAGCCGCATCATTCCGTCGATCCGGGCGAGCGCGTCGCTCTGCGCGTCGCGCTCCGGGCCGCCCGCCAGCAGCGGCAGAAGGGCCTCGGCCAAGTGCTCGGGCGTGCAATCGGCCTGGACGAATTCCGGCATGGCGTTGTCGGCCAGGATCAGGTTCGGCAGCACGATGCTGGGCACCTGGATCAGGCGGCGGGCGATGAACTCCTCCGCGCGTGAGACCTTGTAGGCCACAACCATCGGGACGCCCGCCAGCGCCAGTTCCAGCGTGACGGTGCCGGAGGCCGCGAGCGCCGCCCGGCCCCCCCGGAACGCGGCATATTTCGGCGCCTCGCCGGTCAGCACCTGAACGGGAACCGGCCAGTTCAGGGCCAGCCGCTCGATCAGGGCCCGGTGGCGGGTCACGGCCGGCAGGACAGCCTCCACCTCGAGGACGCGGGAGACAAGCTCCAACGCCCGCCCGAACACCGGCATCAGCCGGTCGATCTCTGCCCGGCGGGAGCCCGGCAGGACCACGAGGCGGTAGGGGACCGCCGCCCGCCGCCGGACCTCCGTCGCGGACGGGCGCAAGTCCGGAAACCGCTCGATCAACGGGTGGCCGACATAGGTGCAGGGCGGGCCTCCGAGGCGCAGATGCGCGTCCGGCTCGAACGGCAGCAACGCCATCACGTGGTCGATGAAGCCGCGCATGCCCTTGGCCCGCCATGGCCGCCAGGCCCAGACACTCGGCGACACGTAATCGACGATGGGGATGCCGGGCGCCGCCTTCCGGACCCGCTGGGCGACCGCGTGGGTGAAGCCCGGGCTGTCGATGATCACCAGGACGTCGGGCCGGGCCCGCACCACCGCGGTCGCGGTCTCGCGAATGCGCCGCAGCAGCGTCCGAGCCCGGGCGAGCACCGGCAGGTAACCCATGACGGCGACGTCATCGAGGGGGAACAGGGAGGTGAACCCCTCCTCGGTCATGGCCTCGCCGCCGACGCCGCCGAACACGGTCCCGGGCGCCGCAGCGCGCAGCGCACGCATCAGCTTGGCACCGAGTTGATCCCCGGAATCCTCGCCGGCCACCAGCCAGATTTTCTTCGATGCGGGCACGGGAGCGGCGCTCATGGCGCGGTTCCGTAGCCGACCAGGAACAGGCCGAGGCGGTCGGCCTCCGCGGCAGTGGCGGCCCGGTCGATCACGAGGGTGCCGCCGGCTTCCAGCGCGAGGCCAACGCAGCCGGCCGCGGCGGCGTTGCGCACGGTCCGGGGGCCGATCGCCGGCAAATCGATGCGCAAGTCCTGGCCGAGCTTCGGCGCCTTGACCAGCACGGTCGCGGGCAGCGCCCGCCCCCGACCGAACGGCTTGCGCCCGAGCGCCCGGGCGCGGGCGAGCATGCGGTCGGTGCCCTCCGGCCCCTCGACGGCGATCACCCGCTCGCCGGAGACCGCCACCGCCTGCCCGAGATCGTAGGGCGAGAGCGCGTCGAGGACCCCGCGCGCGGTACGGATCGACAGGCCGGCATCCATATCGGGACCCAGGCGTCCGAGCCGGCCCACCGGGCAGAGCAGGTCCGGCGCGGCCTCGTGGACGCCGAGCACCCGGTGGCCCTCCTCCTCGACCAGCGCCAGGGCGGCGCGCAGGAGCCGGTCGTCGCCCCCTCCGGCGATCGCGCGCAGGGTCTCGCGATTTCGCAAGGCCGCACCGGCATTGAGGAGCGCCGCCGGGCTCGGCCGAGACACGCCGCCGGCCGGGACCATCACGGCCGGCCCCCATCGGCGCAGCAGCTTGAGGATCGCCGCGAGATCGAGGAGGTCGACGGTGGCGTCGGCCCGGGCGCGCAGGGACCGCTCGGTAAACCCGCGGAGCGCGATCAGCCGGAACGGTCGGTTTGCCCGGTTCAGCGATTCAGCCACCAGATCGGGCAGCCGGCCGGCGCCAGCGATCAGGACGAGCGTACTCTCGGGCAGCGGCGCGGCATCGGCCATGACGGGGGCTCAGGCCGCCCCGATCGGGACCGGGAGCTCGCGGGGCGTGCAGATCGAGCGCTTCCCGCCCGCCCGGATGAAGGCAAGGATCTCGGACACGGCGGCGTGAGACTCGAAGGTCACGGCGACGTCCTCGACCCGCTCCATCAGCGTACCTTCCGGCGCGAACAGCAGCCGGTAAGCCCTGCGCAGCGCGTGGATGTCTTCCCGAGCGAAGCCCCGGCGCTGCAGGCCGATGATGTTGAGCCCGGACAGGTAGGCGCGGTTGCCGAGCACCATGCCGTACGGGATGCAGTCGTTCTCCAGGCCGGAGAGGCCGCCCACGAAGGCGTGCGCCCCGACCCGCGCGAACTGGATCACGGCGGCGCCGCCCCCCAGGATCGCGTAATCGCCGACGCTGCAATGGCCGGCCAGCATCACGTTGTTGGAGAAGATGACGTGGTCGCCCACCCGGCAATCGTGCCCGACATGGGAATTGGCCAGGAAGGTGCAGTGATCCCCGACCGAAGTTTCGAGGCCGCCCCCGCTGGTGCCGGGGTTCATGGTCACGCCCTCGCGGATCAGGCAGTCGGAGCCTACCGTCAGCGTCGAGGCCTCGCCCCGATATTTCAGATCCTGCGGCTGGTGACCGATGGAGGCGAACGGGAAGATCCGGGTGCGGGGGCCGATCGCGGTTCGGCCAGCAAGGACCACATGGCTGAGGAGCTCGCACCCCTCCCCTAGCACCACCTCTGGGCCGACGTGGCAGAACGGGCCGATCCGCACGCCGTCCCCGATCTCGGCGCCGGATTCGATCACCGCGCTCGGGTGGATGAAGGCGTCGCTCACTCCGTCACCAGCATGGCGCCGATCTCGGCCTCCGCCACCAGCACGCCGTCGACCCGGGCCTCACCCCGGAACCACCACATGGTCCGGCGGTGATTCATCTTCTTCATGTGAAAGCGCACCTGGTCGCCGGGGGTGACCGGCTTGCGGAACTTGCACTTGTCGATGGTCATGAAGAACACCTGCTTGGTCCGCAACTCATCCGTCCGGATGTGGCGGCAGCAGATCGCGCCGGCGGTCTGGGCCATGCCTTCGATCAGCAGGACGCCGGGGAAAACCGGCATTCCGGGGAAATGCCCCATGAATTGCGGCTCGTTGGCGGTGACGTTCTTGATGCCGACGCAGGATTCATCGCGATCGATCTCGACGATGCGGTCAATCATCAGGAACGGGTAGCGGTGCGGCAGCAGCTCCAGCAACGTCTGGATGTCGGCTGTGCCCAGCTCCTCGTCGGTGTCGCGCGCCGCCTCGCTCATCGAATCCCGTACCTCGCGTCACCGCCATCGGGCGGACCGATATCCGCCCGCCATGACGGGCGGACGCCCTCTTCGGAAGAATTCGGCGGAAGCGCAAGGGTTTCCCGGCACCGGGCTACGATCAGACGGCGTCCGAAGGCGGATCCTTCTCCGCATCCTTGCCCGAGCGCTCGGCCAGGCGCGCCAGCGTCGTCAACTCCCGGAACCACGCCCGCACCGGCTTGGCCGGGGTGCCGCCCCAGCGGCTGCCCGGCGGGACGTCGCGGTTTACGTTGGACGAGCCGGCGATCTGGGCGCCACGGCCGATTCGCAGGTGGCCGACCACGCCGACCTGGCCGCCGAGCACCACGTAATCCTCCAGCGTGGTCGAGCCCGAGATGCCGACCCCGGAGACGATCACGCAATGGCGGCCGATGACGACGTTGTGGGCGATCTGGACCAAGTTATCGATCTTGGTGCCCTCGCCGATCACCGTATCGCGCGAGGCGCCCCGGTCGATCGTGGTGTTGGCGCCGATCTCGACATCGTCCTGGACGATCACCCGGCCGATCTGCGGCACCTTGAGGTGCGTGGCGCCCATGGCGAAGCCGAAACCGTCCTGTCCGAGCCGGGCACCGGGATGCAGGATCACCCGGTTGCCGAGGAGCGCGTGGCTCAGGGTCGTGCCGGCGCCGATGGAGCAGTCGCGCCCGATCCGGACGCCGGGGCCGATCACCGCGTTCGGGCCGATGACGCTCCCGGACCCGATCTCCGCCCCCGGCCCGACGACGGCGCCGGGATCGACCGTGACCCCCTCCTCCAACCGCGCTTCCGGGTGGACATGGGCGCCCGGAGCGATGCTGCGGCCGCCGAACTGAGAACCGGGACGCAGGGCGTCCGGGTGCAGGCGGCCGAGCAGGGCCGCGTAGGCGCGGTATGGGTCGCGGCTGACCAGCGCAACGGTCCCGGCCGGACAGCGCGCCGCGAAGCGCGGGCTTACCAGGCAGGCGCCGGCGCGGGTCGCAGTGAGCGCGTCGCCGTAGCGGGCATTGTCCATGTAGGCGAGGTCGTTCGGCCCGGCGCTCTCGAGCGGGGCCGCGGCGGCGAGCCGGTATTCCGGGTCCGCACCCTCGGGCAGGGACGCACCGGCGGCGGCGGCGACATCGGCGAGGGTGAGGAAGCCGGTCGCGGCGAAGAAATCGGGATCTGACATGCAGGGCAACGCGCCGGCCGGAGAAATCCGGCCAGCGCGTGTGGTTTTTATCAGAACCGCGAGCCGCCGGAGAAGCGGAACGCCTGGGTCTGATCCTTGCCGATATGGCCGACCTTGCCGAGCAGCGGCACGTAGACCGATTGGCCCTCGTCCTTCGTCAGGGCGTAGGCGTAGTCGAACCGGATCGGGCCGAGCGGCGAGTTCCACAGGATGGACGCGCCGATCGAGGAGCGGATCGCAGCCGTGTCGCGGACGTTCACACATTCCGGCTCGACGCCGATGTTGAATGCGGAGAAGTTGCACTTCCCGGTCTGGGGCGAGATGCCGTTGATGAAGCCGTCGCCGTTCACGTTGAAGTTACGCCGTCCGCTATAGCCGAACAGCGTGCCGGCATCGGCGAAGACCGCGCCCTTCAGGCCCAGATCCCGCGGGATGAGGGGCAGCGGGAACTGCACTTCGAGGGTACCGCCGATATAGGTGGAACCGCCGATGGCGTTGGAGCGGGCGTCGGCGATGCCGACGTCGCGCGGGCCGATGCCGTTCGGCGCGAAGCCGCGGACCAGCGACGGGCCTAGGAAGAACTCGTCGGTGACGCGCAGCGGCTTGCCGTCGATGGCGTTGATGTGACCGCCCTGGAACCGGACGAACCCGATCACGTCTTCGAACAGCTCCTTGTAGTAGCGCGCATCCGCGGTGACGCGGAAGAACTTCGAGTCGCCGCCCAGGCCGGCCACGTCGGGCTTCAGCTCGGCGTAGAGGCCGTTGCGCGGTGCGCCGACCACGTCGAGGGTCGAGTAGGCGAGCGTCAGGCCGGCCAGCGAGGTCAGCGTGTTGCCCTGCGAGCCCTTGATGGCGATCGACGCTTCGCCGTCATACGCGCAGTTCGGGTAGACCGACTGGCCGCCGATGTTGCGGCCGCTGTTCGGGTCGATCGTGCCGCCCGCGTAGGTGGCGGTGTAGCCCGGGATCGGCGTCGAGCAGTCGTTGTACGGCCGCTTGAGGGTGTTCGGGACCTTCAGCTCGGTGTTGTACAGCGAGTAGCGCAGGGTGATGCCGAACTCCTCGGTGATCGGCAGGCCGAGGCGCAGCTGGCCGCCATACACCGTGGTCTCGTAGCGCGAGTACCGGGTCAGGTCGGAGTACTTGTAGAAGGCGTCGAAGCCGGCGGCGAGCCGGTAGCCGAGGAAGTACGGCTCGGTGAACGAGAAATCGACGCCGCGCGAGTACTGGCCGCCCGTGCCGGCGAGGCGGACATACTGGCCGCGGCCGAGGAAGTTGGACTCGGAGACCGAGACCTCGCCGATGATGCCGTCCTGGGTGGAGTAGCCGCCCGCCACCGAGAACGAACCCGTGGGCTGATCCTCGACATCGATGTTGATGACCACGCGGTCGGCAGCGGAGCCGGGCTCGTTGGAGAACCGGACCTTCTTGAAGAAGCCGAGGCCGTTCAGGCGCCGCTCGGCCCGATCGGTCAGCACGCGGTTGTAGGCATCGCCCTCGGCGATATCCAGCTCGCGGCGGATGACGTAGTCGCGGGTGCGGGTGTTGCCGCGGATGTTGATGCGCTCGACGTAGACGTGCGGGCCGTCCTCGACCACGAAGCCCAGCGAGACCTGGTGGGTCGCGGGATCGCGCTGGCCGGTCGGGCGGACCTGGGCGAACGGATAGCCGGCGCGGTTGACCTCGCGGGTGACGTTGTTGAGCGTCCGCTCCACGTCGTCGGCGTTGTAGACGTCGCCCACCGCGGCGGTGATGTTGCTGTCGAGCTTGGCGGTGTCGATGCCGGGCAGGCGGGAATCCACCGCCACAGCGCCGACCTTGTACTGCTCACCCTCGTTGACCGTGATGGTGATGACGTAGCCCGAGCTGTCGGCCTCGACGTAGCGGGCGTCGGCGCTGACCACCTGGAAGTCGGCGTAGCCGTTCTTCAGGTAGTAGCGGCGCACCTGGTCCAGGTCGGTGGTGATGCGATCCGGATCGTAGACGTCGGAGGTCTTGATGAACGACAGGAAGTTCATCTCGGAGGAGCTCATCAGCCCCTTCAGGGTCCGCTCCGAGTAGGCGTTGTTGCCGACGAAGTTGATCGAGATGATGCCGGTCTTGTCGCCCTCGTCGACCTGGTAGATCACGTCGACCCGGCCGTTCGGCAGGTCCACGGTCCGGTAGGTGACCTTGGCGGTGCCGCGGCCGAAGCGCTTGTAGACGTCGCGGATGCGGGCGAGGTCGGCGTTGACGATGGCCTCGCTGTAGGGGCCCCGCGCCTTGGCCTCGACGATGCCCTCGAGCGTCGCCTTCTCGACCTTCTTGTTGCCCTCGAACACGACCCGGTTGATCAGGTTGTTCTCGCGGACGGTGACCACCGTGCGACCGCCGGACTGGGCGACCTTCACGTCCGAGAACATGCCGCTGGCGAGCAGGTTGCGCCGGGCCTCCTCGGCGGAGCCGGACGCCGTCCCGGTCACGTAGGACCGGATCGTGTCGGCATCGACGCGCTGGTTGCCCTGGACGACGATCTGCTGCGCCTGAGCGGCACCGCTCAGGACCAGGCCCGCACCGGCGGCGACTAGGACGATGGTCTTCCGCACCGACTTACGTCGGGGCTTCCCCGTCAACGACATCATGCAATCGCCCGTTTCTGTTCTGGTCGCGGGGGTTAGCCCGTCACAGGCGACCGTTGACCGGTCGTCCTGTCACCCTGGTCCAAGCGTGGCTTCAGGTCCAAGCGTAGCTCTTAGCGGGATTCCCCTGCCAAGCAAACGCGCGGGAGGCCATCGTCAGGGGATTTTGGGGGGTCGTGGCCTTCGCGCCACTTAACGGAGGGCGGACCACGCGGGCAAAGCCCCAATCATGGTGAATGGCCCGTAAATCTCTGAGACCACACCTGTTTTCGCGCCCGCCAATGCTAGCATTAACGCTGTTTTAAGCACCGCCCGGGGCGGCTTCGGGGCAGTCTCCGGGCGGTATCGCGGCGGGATTAGGGCACCGATTCCGGTGGAGACCGGACCGGTGCCCGCGCGGGATCCCCGGATCAGGTGTTCCGCCAGGACGCGCCGAGGTTGAGGATGTCGTTCCACGCGGCGAACAGCATCAGCATCAGGACCAGCGCGAGGCCGATCCGGAACCCGATCTCCTGGGCGCGCTCGCTGAGCGGACGACCGCGGACGACCTCGAAGGCGTAGAACAACAGGTGCCCGCCATCGAGAAGCGGCACCGGAAAGAGGTTCAAGAGGCCGATCGAGACCGAGAGCAGCGCGATGAGGCCGACAAGCCCTCCGACGCCGCCGTTCTTGGCGACCTCGCCGGAGACCCGGGCGATGCCGATCGGACCCGACAGCTGATCGGCCGATTCCCGTCCGGTTGCGAGCTTGCTCAGGTAGGAGAAGGTCCGCTCCACCACGAAGTAGGTCTCGCGCACGCCAAGATCGAGGGAATCGAGCGCTCCGTACCGGACCAGCCGCGCCTCCGACCCGGCCGGCGAGCGGATGCCGAGCCGGCCGATCCGGTGGCGGCCGAAGGGCGTCTTCTCCTCGTAGGTGGCGGGCGTCGCCTGGATGGTGATCGGTTGCTCGGCCCGCTCCACCGTGAAGGTCAGCGGTGTGCCGGCACTGCCGGTCACGGTGCGGTACATGGCGTTGAAGTCGCCGATCTTCTCGCCGTCGATGGCAGTGATCACGTCGCCGGGCTGGAAGCCGGCCTGGGCTGCGACGCTGCCGGGTTCCACGGAGGAGACCCGGGCGGGCAGCTCGTAGCGCCCGGCCAGCCAGATCGCTCCGGCAAAGAGCAGGATCGCCAAGATGAAATTTGCCACGGGTCCGGCGGCGACGATCGCGGCGCGCTTGGCCACGGGCTGGGTCGGGAAGCTGATCGCCCGCTCGTGCGGGGACATCCGGGCGATCGTCTCCGGATCCGGCATGCTGGCGCCGTTGGCGTCACCGTGGAACTTGACGTAGCCGCCGAGCGGGATGGCGCAGAGCTTCCAGCGGGTGCCACGCCGGTCGTTGAACCCGACCAGTTCCGGTCCGAAGCCGAGGGAGAAGGCGTGCACGCCGACCCCGCACCAGCGGCCGACCAGGAAGTGGCCCATCTCGTGGACGAAGACCACCACGGTGAGCACGAACAGGAACGGGATCACGGCTCCGAAGAAGCCGCCGGCGGTCCCGCCCATCGCGTTGAGAAAGTCCATAAGCCGATCCCTGGCCGTCTCTGCACCGGCTTCTCAGGCCGGCCATCCGGCCGGTCTAGCAGATCGGTGCGGTTGACCGCCAACGCAATCCTCCGGGCCTGACGCGGGTGGTCGCGGGGCGCACATCGCGACAGACGATCCCCGATATCCTCGGGCCTACGCAGTGCAAGCCGTCAGTGTCCCCCGCCCCCGCCAGCCGCCGCGCGGGGCCGGCGGATCAGCGGCACAGCGCAGGCCATCGCCAGGAACAGGACCGTCAGCGCCAGGAACACGTCCTCGAAGGCCATGACGAGGCCCTGGATCCGGACCGTGTTGGACATGGCCTTGAGCGCCATGCCGGGGGCCGCGCTGCCGTAGGAGTCGAATCCGCGCTGCATGGAGTCGAGGCGCTCCAGGGCGGCGGTGTTGGCCCAGGTGAAGCGCTCGTGGAGCCGGGCGAGATGCAGGTCCCAGCGGGCGTTCAGCACGGTGTTGATCAGAGCCAGGCCGACCGCGCCGCCGAGGTTGCGGGTGAGGTTGTAGAGCCCGGAGGCATTCTTCATCCGGGCCGGCGGCAGGGTGCCGAGCGCGATGTTGTTGATTGGGATCATGCACAGCATCAGCGAGCAGCCGCGCAGCACTTGCGGCCACAGCAGCTCCCAGAAATCCCAGTCCTTCGTAAGGCCGGTGACGATCCAGGTGCCGCAGGCGAAGCCCACGAAGCCGATCCCCATCATGATCCGCGGATCGACCTTGCCGGACAGCCGGCCGGCGATCGGTGCCGTGGCGAACATGCACAGGCCCGAGACGAACATGGTCTCGCCGATCATCAGCGCCGAGTAGCCGCGCACCCGGGCGAGGTAGACCGGGTAGATGTAGGTCAGCCCGTACAGGCCGATGCCGAGCACGAAGCTCGCGACGCAGCCGCTGGCGAAGTTGCGGTCGGAGAAGGCGCGCAGGTCGACGATCGGCTGCCTGGCCGTGAACACACGCCAGAAGAACAGCAGTCCCGAGACCCCGCAGACCACCGCGCAGGCGAAGACCGCCTCGTCCTGCAGCCAATCGTGGTTCGGACCCTCCTCGAGGACGTATTCGAGGCAGCCGAGGAAACCCGCCATGAACGCGAGGCCGGCCCAGTCGAACGACTTCAGCAGGCCGTAGTTCGGCTTATCGAAATCGATCAGGATCCAGGTGGAGACCGTCACGACGATGCCGGGCACGACGTTGATCAGGAACAGCCAATGCCAGGACATCAGGTCGGTGAGATAGCCGCCGATCGTCGGCCCGATGGTTGGCGCCAGCGTCGCCACCAGACCGATCATCGGCGACACGATGGTACGCTTGGACGGTGGGAAGATCGTGAACGCGGCGGCGAACACGGTCGGGATCATGCCGCCGCCGATGAAGCCCTGCGCGGCGCGCCAGACGATCATCTCGGAGATCGACGAGGAGGTCGCGCACATCACGCTCATCAGCGTGAAGCCGCCCGCCGAGATCGCGAACATCCAGCGCGTCGAGAGCACCCGCGACAGGGTACCCGACAGCGGAATCGAGATGACCTCGGCGATCAGGTAGCTGGTCTGGACCCAGGGGATCTCGTCCCCGGAGGCCGAAAGGCCGGCCTGGATCTCGTTGAGGGAGGCCGAGACGATCTGGATGTCCAGGATCGCCATGAACATCCCGAACACCATGCAGAAGAACGCCACCATGCGGCGGCGGTCCATCGGCGGCTCGGCGGCCGGGGCTCCGGCCGGGATGGCGGCGGCGGTGGCGGCCATGGTCGGGCTCAGCGGCTTGCCGCGTCGAACCGCCGGTTCGCGGCCTGGTCGAGGACCGAGCGGTCGGTGCCGGTCCGGGTATCGACCCGCACCTCGGCCGAGAGGCCGGGCCGCAGCAGCCCCTCGCGGGCGATCTCATCGGGCACGCGCACCCGCACGGGCAGGCGCTGGACGATCTTGGTGAAGTTGCCGGTGGCATTGTCCGGCGGCAGCAGGCTGAACACCGAACCGGAGGCCGGCGAGAACGATTCGACCACCCCGTGGATCTCGCGATCGGGGTAGGCGTCCACCGTCACGATCACCGGCTGGCCCGGGCGCATGCGCTGCACCTGCGTCTCCTTGAAGTTCGCGTCGATGCGCACGCTCTGGAGCGGGACCAGGGCCGCGACCCGGGTGCCCGGCGCCACATAGGCGCCGGCCTCGACCGCCTTGTTGCCGACCACGCCGTCGAACGGGGCGCGGATCACCGTGAAGTCGAGGTCGCGCCGGGCGCGGTCGACCGCGGTGCGCAACTCGGCCGACAGGCGCTCCGCCTCGCGCTTCTGGGCTTGGAGCACGTCGACGTTGGCCCGGGCCGCCAGCAGCCCGGCCTCCATGCCCTTCACGGAAGCCTCGGTCCGGTCCCGGTCGGCGCGGGCCTGGTCGATCCGCGACTTGGCGACGTAATCCGCCTGCATCTGGGTCGCCCGGGCGAAGTCGGCCTGGGCGCGAACGGCATCGGCGCGGCTCGCGTCGATCTGGGCGGAGGCCTGGGCGACCTGCGCCTGCGCGGCCTCGACCTGCCGGCCGATCCGTACGATCGTGCTCTCCTGCGTGGCGAGCTTGTCCTGCGCGGCCTGGAGCGCGAGGCGATAATCGCCGTCGTCGAGCTTGGCGATCACGTCGCCCTTCTTGACCGAGAGGCCGTTCACCACGGGCACGGATTCGAGATAGCCGGAGACCTTGGCGGCCAGGACCGAGATATCGGCCTGCACATAGGCGTCGTCGGTCGAAATGAAGAACCGCCCTACGCTCCACCATTGCCAGCCCTCGTAGCCGCCGCCGGCCAGGGCTGCAGCCAGAACTCCCAGAAGCACCATGCGCCGGAGCGGGCGCTTACTGGCCGGTCCGGGTTCCTGAACGATAGGGGCGGTCGTGGACATCACGGCGGGACGGGGCTGAACGGGCGCCGGTGCAGGCCCCTCGGCCCGCTCCTCGTCCGATGGCTCGCTGTGCGCACCGGACCGGTCGCCATCCTCGCGTAGGGACATCGTACGCCTCTGACCTGATGACCGAACCGTTCGGTCAACGCACCGGACGTGCCTTGACGCACGTCGAATCTGACTTCAGAGTAAATTGACCGAACGGTTCGGTCAAGGGAAACGGCGTCTTGGACGCGGAGTGGGCGATGATTCAGGGCGCGGTGCTGGAACGGGGATCGTCACCGATCGAGAGCGACAAGCGGCGACAGATCCTCGACGGCGCGCGCACGGTCTTCCTGGCGGCGGGGTTCGATGGAGCCAGCATGGGCGAGATCGCCCGGGCGGCCGGCGTCTCGAAGGGCACGCTCTACGTCTACTTCGACAGCAAGGAGGATCTGTTCGAGGCGCTGATCATCCGGGAGAAGAGCAGCCTGGCCGAGGCCCTGTTCACCCTGGACGCCGACGATCCCGACGTGCCGGCCGTGCTGACGAAACTCGGCGCCCGTTTCCTGACCGAGATGGGTCGGCCGGAGCACGTGGCGGTGGTCCGTATGGTGATCGGCGCCTGCGAGAAATTCCCGCGCTTCGGACAGGCCTTCTACGAGGCCGGTCCGGCCTGCGGCGTGGCGCGGCTGTCTAGCTATCTGGACGCCCAGGTGCGGGCCGGCCGGCTCCGCGTCGCCGACACCGAACTCGCGGCAAGGCACTTCCTGCACCTCTGCCAGGCCGGCCAGATGACGCGGCTGCTCTTTGCGGCCGGCGATGCGGCGGGCGCGGCCGAGATCCGATATCAGGTCGACGGCGCAGTCCGGGTGTTCCTGGCCGGGTATGGGCCGGAGCGGTAGGGCGGGTCGATGTCGCGGGTCTCCGCGCGCATATTGTCCAGCATCGAAGGCTTGCCGGGTCCGATCCGCACGGTTTAAACATGTATACCGAAAGAAGAATATTGAATTAGTTTGATTATAAACTGGCGCTGCCGACACGGACCTCGATCGGGGCACGATGAGGCTTGGGGCAAAGATCCCGAGGCCGGACGGCGCATGCGATGCTGCACCCGGTGACCCGGGCAAGCGACGCCGAGGTCGGGGTGCGTCTGGGCGGGTCCCTGGCGGGCGTTCGCCCCCTCGCGCCGTTCTTCTGCCTGTACATGACCTTCGGGGCGACCCTCGGATTCCTCGCCGGCGGAGCGCCGCTGATCCTGCGGGTCCGGGGGCTCGATCTCGCCGAAGTCGGATTGTTGCAGCTCATCAACCTGCCGGTGGGCCTGACCTTTTTGTGGGCCGGTGCCATCGACCGGATCCGCCTGCCGTTCCTCGACCACCGGGTCGGATGGATCGTCGCCGCACAGGGCGTGACGGTCCTGCTGCTGGGCGTCCTGAGCTTCGGCGAGCACTGGCCGGTGTCGGCGCTGCTCCTGCTGGCGATCGCGGCCTGCGCCTGCGTCGCCACCATGGACATCGCCCTGGAGGCCCTGGTCGTCGAAACGATCCCGGCGGAGCGACGGGCGTTCGTCGCCTCGGCCAAGCTCTGCGGGGCGTCCCTCGGCGGCATCCTCGGCGTGGGCGTCCTGGTCGGCTCTTACGATATCCTCGGATGGCGGGTTGCCGTTCTCGCCTGCGCCGCGCTCGACGCCCTCTGTCTCCTGCCGATCCTCGGCTACCCGGAGGCCCGGCTCCGCGGGTCCGGCGGTCTGCCGGAACGGTGGTCGGGGTCGTTCGCCCGCCTGCGCGCCCTCGGCGCGCGGATCCTGGTACTCGGCTCCTACTTCGCCGCCGCCTACCTCCTGTCGGGGCCGAACACGCTGGCGCTGCTCGATCTCGGCGTGCCGCTCGCGCAGGTCGGCTTTCTCACCGGCACGGTGCTGCCGGCGATCAACCTCGTCATGGCGCTTGTCGCGGGCGGCCTCGCCGCACGTTTCGGCACGGCCCGGCTGATCGCCATCGGGGCGGTCGGCGTCCTCGCCTCCGGCGGCGTGATGGCATCCGCCTGTGCCGCCGGCGCAGTGGGTGTTGCGGTCGCGGCGACCATCCTGAACTTCGTCTGCGGTGGGATCCTGGGCGTGCCGGTGTTCAACATGATCTACCGCTGGGCGCAGGGACCGAGGCCGGCCACGGACTATGCGCTGCTGTTCGGCGCGGCATTCTTCGCGGCGATGCCGCTCCGGGTCGCCGCCCCGGCTCTGGCCGAGTGGATCGGGTGGCCCTCCTATTTCGGAGCCGCGCTGCCGATCTACGCCGCCGCGGTGGCGGCGCTGGTGGTGACGGTCGATCGGACCCTGCGGGCCGACGGAGTGGGGGCACGATGATCGCCGAGATCGCCGCATGCGTCCCGGCCTCCCTGCAGGCGTACCGGGGCGGCGTCGCCGTCGGGCCCGGCGGTCCCACGGCGCTTCCCGTCGCCGCGCTGCGCGAGCCGGCCGTGTTCGACGCGACGCTGGCAACCTTCGGAGCCGGATACGGGGCCGCCGACCGGCGCGTCCTGGTCTCGTACTGGAGCCAGTTCTACCTGGCAGCTCTCGCGACACCGGCCCTGACCGCCCTGATCCGCCTCGGGCGCCCGCTGCCGCTGGGCTTCGACACGACACGTCTCGAACTCGACGATGCCGGCCGGCCCGCCCGCCTCCTGGTCCCGGCGGAGACCCCGGATTGCCGGTCGTCGGGTTGCGCGTCCGGCCTGGCTGGTCTTGTCGAGGGGCACCTCAGCCCGTTCGTCGAGATGTGCCACGCCCGCTGCGGCATCGCCCCCCGGGTCCTGTGGGGGAACGCCGCGGTGATCCTCGACTACGTCGCCGGAGAACTCGGCGGCGCAGATGAACTGGCCTGCACGGCCGCCGCGACCGGGCGCGGATGGCGCGGTCCGCTCGCCTGCGGTAGGAACCCCCTCGCGCAGGCCCTGTGCGCGGATGCGTCGGGCTGCCGGCGCCGGCGGGTCTGCTGCCTGCGCCACCGCCTTCCGGGCGTCCCGTCCTGCGGAGCGCTCTGCCCCCTCGAACGCGCCACCGAGCGTTGACCCGTCCGCCATGCTGAAGGCCTTCCTCGCTTATTATAGGCCGCACCGGACGCTGTTCCTGACGGATTTCGGCTGCGCCGTGCTGTCCGGCCTGCTGGAACTCGGCTTTCCGATCGCCGTGAAGGTCTTCGTCGACCGGTTGCTGCCGCAGCAGGATTGGAGCCTGATCGTGCTGGCGGCCTGCGGCCTCGCTCTGGTCTACGTGGCCAATGCCGGCCTGATGGTGGTGGTGACCTACTGGGGCCACGTGCTCGGCATCAACATCGAGACCACGATGCGGGCTCGGGCTTTCGATCACCTGCAGAAGCTCTCCTTCCGGTTCTACGACGGGCAGAAGACGGGTCACCTCGTCGCCCGGGTGACGAAGGATCTGGAAGAGATCGGCGAGGTCGCCCATCACGGGCCCGAGGATCTGTTCATCGCCGTGATGACACTCATCGGGGCCTTCGCCCTCATGGTCTGGGTTCACCCGACCCTGGCGCTGATCACCGGTGCGATCCTGCCGGTCATCGCCTTCGTGAGCCTGCGCTACGGCGGCCGCATGACCCGGAACTGGCAGACGCAATACGGCCGGGTCGGCGCCTTCAATGCGCGCATCGAGGAGAATGTCGGCGGCATGCGGGTCGTGCAGGCGTTCGCCAACGAGCAGCACGAGCGCGCCCTGTTCGCCCGCGACAACGCCCGCTACCGGGACACCAAACTTGAAGCCTACCGGCTCATGGCGGCCAGCCTGTCGATCAACTATCTCGGCCTGCGCCTGGTCCAGATCGCAGTGCTGCTCGGCGGCGCGGCCTTCGTGGTCCGCGGCGACCTGACCGCCGGCGGCTTCGTCGGCTTCCTGCTGCTGGTCGGCGTCTTCTACCGCCCGCTGGAGAAGATCGGCGCGGTGATCGAGACCTATCCGAAGGGGGTGGCCGGCTTTCGCCGCTACCAGGACCTGCTGGCCACCGAACCCGATATCGTCGACCGGCCGGACGCCATCGATGCGGGGACCCTGCGCGGTGACATCCGCTTCGAGGGCGTGAGCTTCGGCTACGACGCGAGCCGCCCGATCTTCGCCGGGCTCGACATGGCCATCGCCGCGGGGGAGACAATCGCCTTCGTCGGCCCGTCGGGCGTCGGCAAGACGACGCTCTGCGCGTTGCTGCCGCGCTTCTACGAGGTCGCGGCGGGGCGGGTGACTTTGGACGGCATCGACGTGCGCGCCCTCACCCTCGCCTCCCTCCGGCGGCAGATCGGCATCGTTCAGCAGGACGTGTTCCTGTTCGCCGGCACGATCCGCGAGAACATCGCCTACGGACGCCTCGACGCCACCGAGGCCGAGATCGACCAGGCGGCCCGCCGCGCCCGGCTCGGCGCGCTGATCGACAGCCTGCCCACCGGGCTGGACACGGTGGTGGGCGAGCGCGGGGTGCGGCTGTCCGGGGGGCAGAAGCAGCGCATCGCCATCGCGCGGGTGTTCCTCAAGAATCCGCCCATCCTGATCCTCGACGAGGCGACCTCGGCCCTCGACACGCAGACCGAGCGCGAGATCCAGCAGGCGCTGGCCGACCTCGCACAGGGACGCACGACCCTGGTCATCGCCCATCGGCTGGCGACGATCCGCGACGCCGACCGCATCGTGGTCCTGGGTGAGGACGGCATCGTCGAGCAGGGGCGGCACGCGGCATTGCTCGATGCCGACGGCGTCTATCGCCGCCTGCACGCGGCACAGTTCGGTTCGCCTCCGGAAGGCGAATTTTCCGCGACTGCGGCGGAGTGAGACTTAGCGTTTAAGCCATCCTCTGCCGTTGCGAACGCTCCGGTCCGGTGCCGTCGGCAAGCCGCTACGTCATGACCTCGGCCAGGATGCAAGGGATCTCCCCCGGGATCTCGCGGGCCATGAACCCGATGCCGCCGTAGCGGCGCGCGAGCCGGCGCCCGGCCTCGCCGTGGGCGTACACACTCCAAAGGGCGGCCGCCTCCGGCTCGGCACCGCGGGCCAGCAGGCCGACGACGAGGCCCGCGAGCGTGTCGCCGGAGCCCGACGTGGCTAACCCGACATGGCCGACTTCGTAGCACCAGGCGCGGCCATCCGGGGCGACCACATGGGTTCGGCCACCCTTCATGACCGTGACCGTGCCAAAGCGCTCGGTCGCGCGTCGGGCCGCTGCCAATGGATCCGCCTCGATCGCCGCACGATCCTCATCGAGGAGTTGCGCCATCTCGCCGGCATGCGGGGTGATGATCGCCGGCTTGGTCAGTCTCCGCGTCAGGTCGGGGACGGCACGCAGCGCGGCAAGGGCGCCGGCATCGAGGACGAGCGCGGCCTCGCCGGCTCCGCGGACCAGAGCCCCGGTGACGCCCTCTGCGTCGGCATCCTCGGACATGCCGGGTCCGACCAAAACCGCATCGACGCGGGCCGCCCGCTTCGCGAGCGCCTCGGCGCAGGAGCGGTCGATGCCACCGTCCTCGGTCTGCTTGAGCCCGACGACCAGCGCCTCCGGCACCGCGATCCCGATTGGGATCGCCAGGTCCTGGCAGACCGCAAGTTGCAGCTTTCCGGCGCCGACCCGGAGTGCCGCATGGGCCGCCAGCAGCACCGCGCCGGGCAGGCCCGTACATCCGGCCACAATGAGGACGCGGCCACGTCCGTCCTTGCTGTCGCCGTCCGGCTCGGGCGGGGCCATGCTGCGGAGGATGTGCTCGGTGACCGGCGTGACGGTGCTCATGGTTTCCCCCGGGCGCTCAGGCTGCCGCCGTGTACGAGCTACGTCGCAGTCGCGTCGGCACCGGGTTCGGAGGTAACGGGAGTGCCTTCCGCCTCAAGGGGTGCGACGAAGTTGTAGCGGATCTGCACAAGCCCGCCGCCGGGTGCCGCGGAGGCCGAGAATGCGTACTCGGTCACGCCGCAATTCGGCACGTCCCCCCGGGCGTCGATCGCCAGGATCTCGGCCTCGGTCATCTCCTCCAACAGGTAGCGCAGACACAGCACAACCACCTGGTGGGCGACCAGGAGGATCCGGCGCCCATCATGGTGCAGGCCGACCGTGTCGAGGGCGCTGCGCAAGCGCAGGATCACGTCGCACCAGCTCTCGCCGCCCGGCGGGCGATGGTAGAACTTGCCGAGATCGCGGCGCAGTTCGGCCTGCTCGGGATGGTGTCTCTCGATCCCGATCCGCGTCAGCCGGTCGAGGATGCCGAACTCTTTCTCGCGCAGCCGCTCGTCCACGAGGAGCCGCGGCGCCGATGCGACGCCGCCCGCCCTGCGGATCCCCTCGGCCGTCTCGACCGCGCGCCGGTACGGCGAGGCGAGGACGAGGTTCGGGCGTTCGTCGTCGGGGAGGCTGGCGAACCAGCGCCCCAGAGCCTCCGCCTGAGAATGGCCGAGCGCACTGAGCGGCACGTCCACGTCGCGCTCCGGAATGTCGATGCGCGCGGCGCCCGCAGCCTGGGCTGCGTCGCGGGCGACGTTCCCGGAGCTTTCGCCATGGCGCACGACCCACAACCGAAGCGGGTATCTCTGAGGCACGTGGATCTCCTGGAACGAGGCCGGTTCGACAAGGCGGAACGTCGGGCCGACAGGCCCGTTCCGGCCCGCCGACGCCCCGCGCCGGTCAGCGCTCCTCCGTGAGAACCCGATCCAGCAGATCGAGGAGGCCGCCAGCGAAGGCCCGCATGTTCGCGACCCGGTCCGCGCCGCCGGTCTCGATCGTGGACACCAGCGTGACCGGTCCGCTGACCGCCAGGCAGGTGTGCCCGGCGGCATCGCCGTAGCGGTTGCCGCTTGGGCCGGCGGCGCCGGTCTCGGCGATACCCCAGGTCGCGCCGTGCCGTTCCCGGACCGTCCGGGCCAGGAGTGCGGCATAGCCTTTGGAGGCCGAGCGCAGGCCGGCCATCGCAGCGGCGTCGATGCCGAGCAGGCGGGCGCGGGCCTCGGCCGTGTAGACGATGGCGCCACCGAGGAAATACGCGCTGGCGCCAGGCACCGACAGGAGCGCGGCCGCGACGAGCCCCCCGGAGGACGACTCGGCGACCGCCAGCGTCTGCTTGCGCGCGATGAGCAGAGCCCCAAGGGTCGAGGCCCTCGGCAACAAATCACGCATGGCCAATTCTCTCGATCACGCGCCGGCTTCAGGCCAGACCGCGATCGTCGCGCCGGCGGATTGCAGAGTGACGCGGTGGGAATGCGCGTCGTCCCGGGTCTTGCACAGGTCGATCGCCGACGCGAACCGGGTCCGCGCGGCGATTTCAGTCTCGACATCCTCGGAGATGACCTCATGGCCATCGCGAGACGTGATCACCCGGAAGGGCGGGTGCTGCTTCAGGTCACTGGCTTCCACGGATGTCGCCTCTCATCGGATCGTGTCGCGGTAAGCGCCCGGCGACCCGGATCGTTGCGCAGGCCCGTGCCGATCCGCCGGATCCGGGCACAGTTCGTTAAGCCTACGGTCGTAGCCAGGAGGCTCCTCAACACGCGTGGGTGATATGCCGAGACTGGGCCATAGGATCATCGACGGGCTGGCCCTCGTCCTGGTCGGCACCGGGCTAGCTGCCATCGTGGCGGGGTATCAGAGCAACTTGCCGGCGCCGCCCTTGCAGGTCGCCGAACTCGCATCGTCCTGGGCCGATCCACTGACGACCGGATCGATCACGCGGGCGACCAAGGCCGACGCTGCCCCGATTCGGCCGGCCCGGAAAAGCGAGGCCCCGGCCCATCCCGCGGTCCCGGGCCCGCGGGTGTGGATCGATCCGCCGAACCGCTGACCACGCCGCTCCTTTGCTCCGCCTCAGGTGAAGTCACATCCCCAGCGAACAGACCGGGTCCGGCCGCGTTGTCTTAGGAGCCCGAAGACGGGCCGAACCGAGGAAACGCACATGCGCATCAAGACTTACGGCTTCGCGGCCGCGCTCGCCGTCGCCCTGACCGGTACCGCCTATGCCCAGCAGCCCGCCGGCGGCGGCAGTGCGACCGGCAACATGAACAATCCCGGTTCGGTCAAGAGCAACAGCCAGAAGATGAACGAGGGCGCACCTGCTGCGACCACCGGCACCACAACGGGCGCGGCGGGTGCGGCGACTGTGCCGGGCACCGGCACCGCGCGGCCGGGCGTCGGAGCTGGCACAGGCACCACGGCTCCGGCCCGATAGCCGCACCGCCGGAACCGAGGCCCCACACCTCGGTTTCCGGCCCATGTCACGCTTCCTGTTCCCGGTCGCCATCGCACTCATTCTCGCCAGCGTCGCCTTCGCCCACTGGGAGAATTCAGGACCGGAACCTGGAGCGACGCCGGCCACGATACAAAGTCCGGCCGCGTCGGATCGGCTCAAGCTCGCGCGCTGACGTCGACACGACTGAACATCGAAGCTTCGGCCAGTGTCGCCTCGTCGACAGTGCGTTCGAGACTGGAGCCGCCTCGCATAGCCGTCCAAGTCGGCAAGAAAAAACCCGGTCGCGCATGGGCGCGACCGGGCATCGTTTCGGTCTGGTTGGATCGATCAGGTCCAGTCGCTGTCGTCGCCACCGCCGAGATCGCCGCCGAAATCACCGGAGGGATCGCTGAAGCTGGCATCCTGGAAGTCGCTGCCGCCACCGCCGCCGCCGTCGAGGGCCGAGCCGAGATCCTGGTTGCCGCCGTCGCCGTAGTAGTTGTTCACGACCGTCTCACCGCCACCGCCAAGGCCCGCTGCCGCGGCGCTGCCGAGGCTCGAATGCCCACCCGCGAAGGCGTTCGACAGCGCGCTGCCGAGCAGCATGCCACCGGCCGCGCCGGCCGCCATCGGGAGCGCGGTAGCCATGAAGCCACCGCCCCGGGCCGGAGCTGCCTGGGGCTGCCCGCCCCACGGACCGCCCTGCTGCTGCGGCGGGTAGCCCGGCTGCTGCGGGTAACCCTGCTGGGGATAGCCCTGCTGGGGATTGCCCTGGGGCGCGCCGCCCCAGGGCTGGCCGCCAGGCCGCTGCTGCTGCCCGTAGCCGGGCTGCGGCTCCTGGCGCTGGCTGCCACCGCCACCGAAGATGCTCGACAGGAAACCGCCACCGCCGGAGGACTGAGCCGGAGCGGCCTGGCTGCGCGCCTGCTCGAGCTGCTGGTTCAGGCTCTTGATCGCCTCTTCCTGCACATAGATCAGCTGAGCCATTGCGTAGGGAGCATAGGGCTGGGTGCGGAGCTTGTCGGCGATGAAGCGCTCGGCCTCCGCGTCGCGGGGCTGGGTCTGGGCCTGCTCCAGACGCTGGAAGATACCGGAGATGACGTCGCGTTCTTCGCTATTCATGGAGTCGTCCTCCTCGAGTCGTACCCGCGGGCTCGAACGCGCCGCACGGCCGCAGAGGACATGGGTGTGCGGTGACGCTTTGTCAGGGGCGGTTGCGAAAACTTCATCTCAGCGCGTGCAGGCCCCTCACGCAAGAAAGCCCGACCTTTCGGCCGGGCTTTCTCACCTGTTCCCAAGAGGCCGGCGCGGGGAGCGCGCCGAACTCAGATCTTAGTACGAGCCGAACTTGTAGTTCAGGCCGGCGCGGACGACGGCGAACTCGTCGTCGCGACGACCGATGGCGCTGTAGGCCACCGGGACGAGGTTGGCGGCGTTGACGACCAGGGCACCCTGGTTGCGGTTGCCGCGATCCAGGTTGACGTACAGGCCTTCGACCTTGAGCGTCACGGCGCTCGAACGGAAGAAGTTCAGGAACGAGTCGGTGGGGAGCGCGTACTCGATGCCGCCGCCGACGGCGTAGCCGGTGCGGAAGCTGTCGTTGCCGGCGTAGCCGCCGAACGAGCGGTCGGCGCTGCCCGAGCCGTAGGCGAAGCCGCCGGTGCCGTACACGAGGGTACGGTCGAAGGCGTAGCCGAGGCGGCCGCGCACGGTGCCGAAATAGTCGAGGCTCGACAGGCCGCGCGGGTCGGTGACGTAGTAGCCCGGGGCGACGGCGCCGCTGATGAAGGCGTTGTTCCGGTTGCGGCCGAAGTCGAGGTACTGGGCGTCGGCCTCGATGCCGACGACCACGCCCGAGCCCGGGGTGAACTGATAGTTGTAGCCGACCTGGGCGCCGCCCGAGAAGCCGTCCTGGCTGCGGTCGCGGAAGGTGGCGGTGGTGCCGACGGCGGCGTAGGGGGCCGGGATGCCGAAGACCGAATTGTTGGAGCGGCTGCTGGCGTCGAACGCGTAGCCGGCATTGATACCGAAGTAGGCGCCGGTCCAGGTGAACACGGGCACCGGGGTGAAGATCGGCGGCGGGGCGGCGCGGCGCGGCAGGTCGGCGGCGAAGGCCGAGCCGGCGAGAGCGACGCCCGCGAGGGCGGTGGTGGCGCGAAGCAGGGATTTCATCTTCTGGTCCTCACGGGTTGCTCCGCTTCGGCCTCTCGGGACCGATACGGAACGCGGATCTGACAATCGTCCAGCGGTTCCAGGGCTGCTTTACGCGGGCGGTATCGCCGACCGCTCATCGCGGCCCCTCTGGCAATCCGCCGTTTTTCCCCGGCACCTCGTGGGTCAAAACGCGCTCGAATGGTCAAGGTTCGCTTATGGCCACGCTTTTTCGCGCGATTTTCGTTTGACAAAGTGTCGCACCCCCCTGGACGCAACGGCCACGCTGGCGTTGGGCGTCGTCCGATACCATCATGGGGTCAGTGCGATAGCGGAGATCAGCCGCCCGTAATCCGCCTCTCCGCGATGCGTGGTCCGGCGATAGCTGTAGAAGCGCTCCGGGTCCGCGTAGGTGCACAGGCCGAGCATCGCGGCCTCGCCGATTTCCGCCTCGCCGAGTCTTGCCAGGATGAAGCCCGGAAGATCGAACTGCGCATGCCCATCGCGATTCGCCGCTCCCAGGAAGCGCTCCTGGCCGGGAGCCTCGGCGCGGAAGCGCGCGATGAAGTCCGGGCCGACTTCATAGGAGGCTTGCCCGATCGTCGGCCCAAGCACCGCTACGATCTGCTGCCGACGCGCACCGAGGGCTTCCATGGCCTGCACCGTCGTGGCGATCACCCCTGTCAACGCACCCTTCCAGCCGGCGTGGGCGGCGCCCACCACCCCGTTCTCGGGATCGGCGAACAGGATCGGGCCGCAATCGGCCGTGGCAATGCCCAGGGCGAGGCCCGGGACCCGCGTCACCATGGCGTCGGCTTTTGGGCGGTCCGCAGCCGGGAACGGGGCCTCCACGGTGACGACCACGGCAGAATGGACCTGGTAGAGGCTCACGAGGCGGTCCGACGCCAGGCCCAACTGGGCACACATCCGGGTCCGGTTCTCGGCCACATGCTCCGGTGCGTCGTGCGAGCCAAGGCCGCCGTTGAGCGACGCGTAGACGCCCCCCGAGACGCCGCCGGCCCGCGTGAAGAAGGCATGGCGCAGACCGGCATGCGACGAAAGTTCCGGCGCCTCGATGGACATGCCTGCGGTCACGGTCGGCTCCCTAGCGGTTGTGCTGCCGCGCTCGATAGCGGAACGGCCGGCCCTTGACGATGTCGTGGAACCGTCAGATTCTTGCTGCATTGCAGCATGAGTCCGGGTTCCGGATTCTTCCGAGAAGGATCGCAATGTCACGACGGACCGAGAACGACTCCCCGATCGAGACCAGGGCGCCCGAGGTTCCGGAACACCGGAGCCCCAGCACCGCCGAGCATCCCGTCGTGCGCGAGCGCGGCGACATCGACCCGTCTGACCTGAACCCGCCGGCACCGCCAACCCCGCGGGCCGCGAGTGGATCCGACGCAGGTTTCGGCTCGTTCGGCTGACCACATCCTCAGCCGCCGTCCGGACGCGAAGCCTCAGGCTTCGGGAAATCCGGGCAGCGGCCCGAGATCCTGGTCGGTTACCGCCAGGACCTTGAACAGGCTGCCCATGCCGGTCAGGCTAGCATCCGTCAGCCGTTCCACGGCCGAATCGATCGTAAGCACTTGATCTGCCGTGGCGCGCGCCTTCAGCCGCTCGGCGCGCTCCAGCAGACCGAGGGCAAGAAGGAATTCCCGCTGCTCAACCGGACCGAGGATCGTTGCCGCCTCGGCACGGGCGGCCCGGGCCAGGGCCGCGAAATCAACGTGATGCGTGAGATCCGCCTCGCCCGGTGCCGCGAGCGGGTCGGCGAAGCGATGCCCCGCCAGAGCCTGGAGAGTATCACCAAAGCCCGGCCGAACATGGCCGTAATCGATCGCCAGCAGCGTGCCGCCAGTCGCACGCAGCCGGCGGGCCAGCGTCCGCATCAGCGCGAGCCCGGCACCGGGGACGCTCAGCAGAGCGCCTTCCGTGCCCGGGGCCTCGATCTCCGCCGTGGGCTCGGGGGCTAGCCCGAAGACGAGCCCGCCTTCCGGCCCAAGGCCGACCTGCCGCTCGTGCCAACCGCTCGGCCGGCGCTCGAACTGGCGGACCGGCAGGCAGTCGAAGAACTCGTTGGCGATGAAAATCGCCGGCCCCTCGGGCAGAGTCTCCAGGCCTGCGTGCCAAGTGGGATCCGTTCCGGCCAGGGCGCGCGCCTGCACGTCCCGCAGGACCGGACTGGTCTCGACCAGGTGAAGCGACACCCGCACGCCCGGGGCCGCCACCCTCAGGGCTCGCAGGGCGTCGGCCATCAGCGTGCCGCGACCGGGGCCGAGTTCCACCAGAATGAGCGGGTCCGGCCGCCCCATTCGCCCGTGAACGTAGGCCACCCAGGCGCCGACCAGCTCGCCGAACATCTGGCTGATCTCGGGCGCCGTGGTGAAGTCACCCTGCACCCCAAGCGGATCGCGGGTGCGGTAATAGCCGTGGACCGGGTGTCCCAGGCACAGGGCCATGTAGCGGTCGACGCCGATCGGGCCGCCGTGCCGGATCAGCGCCGCGATCTCGGCTCCGAGCGGCGTCACGCCTTCGCGGGCGCCTCGCGCGCCGCCTCCCGTGGGTCGGACGCCGCCACCGCGTTGCGCGGACGGGTCCGCCCTGTCGCCGCCAGAACGATGTAGGTGAGGCCGACGATCATCATCGGCACGCAGAGCAGCATGCCCATGGTCACGCCGCCGCCCATCGGCCCGAGATGGTCGCCGAACAGGAAGCCGAGCTGCCGGTCCGGCTCGCGGAAGAACTCGCAGATCGTCCGGGCCAGGGCGTAGCCGAACACGAATATCCCGCCGAGCAGACCGGGCTTGCGGAAGCCGAACCGGCGGACGCTCAACGCCATGACAATGAACAGCAGCAGCCCTTCGGTTGCCGCCTCGTAGAGCTGGCTCGGATGGCGCGGAAGCGGCCCGCCGGTGGGGAACACGATCGCGTAAGCGAAGTCGGGCGCGACGCGGCCCCACAACTCGCCGTTCACGAAGTTCGCGATCCGCCCGAAGAACAGGCCGATCGGCACGACCACGGCGCCGATGTCGAGAAGGGTGTAGCCGTTGAGCTTCTTGGCTCGAGCGAACAGCAGGAAGGCCAGGATCGCGCCCAGGAAGCCACCGTGGAACGACATGCCGCCGTTGCGGATCGCCAGGATCTCCATCGGGTCGGCGAGGTACATCGGCAGATTGTAGAACAGCACGTAGCCGATCCGCCCCCCCAGCACGACGCCGAGCGCGACCCAGACGACCAAGTCGTCGATGTCGACCACCTGCGGGCGCTTGACCACGCCCCACAGGCTGTCGGCCATCACGAGGCGGCGCGCGTAGTACCACCCGCCGATCAGGCCGGCGATGTAGGCAAGCGCGTACCATTTGATCGTGATCGGCCCGATCGCGAGCGCCACCGGATCGATGGCCGGAAAGGGCAGTGCGAGGAACGGCATCGGTCTGACCTCCGGGGCGGCCGGATTGGACGCCGGAGGGGCGACGCGTCAAGTGCGCAACACGCAGCGTCCGTCCGCGGGCTCAAGCCTTCACGAACAGGAACCCATGGCCATCCGGTCCCACACAATAGGCAGCCTCGCCATCCACGGACGAACGACGTGCAAACCCTGCGACACGGAGTACCTCGAGCAGCCCGTCCATATCGGCCACGGAAAAGACGAATCGCGTAGAGGCACGGTCGGCCGCGCCGAACACCGTGTTTGACCGCTTCGAGCCGGCCGGCTGACGGTAGTGCAGCAGTTCCATGTGCGGCGCGGGTGCGGGCGGCGTGAGCGCCATCACGTCGACCACGGGATCATCGAGGCCGTCGAGCCGCGCCTGCTCGGGCCCCCGGTTCAGGCCGGTTTGCGCGACGTGCAGGTTCAGGGCGCCGGTGAGGAACGACAGCGTCCGATCGAGATCGGCGACGGTAATCGCCGAATGGTCGATCCCGAGGAACAGACCCGGCGCGGCGCGCCAGCGCGCGGCTGGCTCCCCATCAGGGAAGAAGATCAGTTCCAGAGGATGCCCGTCCGGATCGCGAAACTTGTACGCGGTGACGCCACCCGAGGACGCGGGGAGGACCTGCGCGCGGCCCTGGCTGATCGGCGTCGTCTCGACCCGGCCGAGCTGCGCCATCGCAGCATCGATGTCGCGCACCGGGATCGCGAGGTGCTGAAAGAACGGATCGGTCGCCGCAGGATCGACCGGGTAAGCCGCGCCGGGGGGCTCGACCGTGAGGAACGTCACCATCTGGCCGCCGAGACGCAGGCGCAGCTGCCGGGCCTGCAGCCCCGTCAGCCCCATCGCCTGGGCCTGGGCGGTCGGCACCGGTTCCGGCGGAGCGATCCGCTCGAAGCCGAGACCGTCGCGATAAAAGGCTTCCGTGACGCCGAGGTCCGCCACGGTGCGGCTGAAGCCGACGATGGCCCGGACGCCGCTCATAGCAGCCGCGCCCCGCGCACGTTGGTGTAGATCGCGTACAGCGTATGCGAGGCGCACAGGAACAGGCGGCTGTCGTTGCGGCCGCCGAAGGTGAGGTTCGCGACCGTCGTCGGCACCAGGATCTTGCCGATCAATTCGCCGCCAGGGTCGATGCAGTGCACGCCATCGCCGGCACTGGACCACACATTGCCATGCTCGTCGCAGCGGATCCCGTCGGCATTGCCGGGCGCGATCTTGCAGAACACCGCCCCACCGGACAGGCCGCCATCCTCGGCGACGTCGAACACGCGCACGTGCTGGATCGGGTCCGTTGCGAATTGCAGTCCGGTCTCGACGACGTAGAGCTTACGCTCGTCGGGGGAGAAACACAGGCCGTTCGGACCCTGGAAGTCGTCGGCGACCACGCGCAGCGACCCGTCGCGGGGGTCGAACCGGTAGAGGGAAGCAGGAAGCTCGGCTTCCTCCTTGCCGCCTTCGTAATCGGTCTGGATGCCGTAGGGCGGATCCGAGAACCAGATCGTGCCGTCGGACTTGCAGACGATGTCGTTGGGCGAGTTGAGCCGCCGCCCCTGATAATGCTCGACCAGGCTGGTGATGCGGCCGTCGAGTTCGGTCCGGTGGATCCGCCGGCCGCGATGCGAGCAGGACAGAAGCCGCCCCTGGCGATCCCGGGTGTGGCCGTTCTCGAAGTCGCTTCCCTCGCGATAGACGCTCAGCCCGGCCTGATCCGTCCAGCGCATCACCCGGTTGTTGGGAAGATCCGAGAACAGCAACTCGTTGCGGTCGCCGAAATAGACAGGGCCTTCGGTCCAGCGAAAGCCGTCGGCGAGCTTTTCCAGTGGCGCGTTCGGCAGCACATACGCCTTGAAGCGCGGCTGCGTCAGCTCGAAGCCGTCCATGCCGCGGGCCCTACTTGAAGCGGCCGGGCTGGTTGACGGTCGGCTCAACCTGGAGCCCCGTCACGATCATGGTACAGGGCTCGTCGCCGACGGTGCCCGAGAGGTGGCCCTTCTTGCCATCGCGGACCCTGGTGTTCTGGTCCTCGCCCATCATCAGCTCGCCCGGGCCCATCTCGACCCGATGGCCGTCCATGGTCTCCACGAACCAGCGGCCAGACAGGATCGCGATCCATTGCGGTCGGGGGTTCTCATGCCACTCGCCGACCCAACCCACCGGCAGCACCGTGAAGGTCACCACCGACGGCGCCGGGTCCATCTTGTCGTTCCATTGCGGCGCGGTCTCGGGGTTGATCCCTTCGAACGTGAAGCGCTCGATGGAAAAGAGCTCCTGGCGGCTCACCCCCTCCCCGTCGGTATAGACGTGCCAATACGGCATCTTGGGAGGGGTCGGCTCGGTCATCGTCGATCCTGCGGCGGCGGGACATTCGTCTTCCGCTCAACGGCCGGATCCGGCGATGGTTCGCAGCGACCGCAGACCGCCGGGGGCGACCCTACCTGCGCGTCGATTGGGGCTCGCCGTCGTCCGGCAGCCAGGGAATCGGCCGAGTCATGATCGCGGTAAAGTCGTAGGTGCAGAACGGCGGGGAGGCGCCCTCATCGAGCCCAGTCTCCCCTGCCACCTCGATCCGCGCGCGATGATAGGCCCGATTCATGAGCGCCTGGATCTGCGACTTGAGGCTTCGGCTGTCTTCAAGACGCTCCACCACTAAGCTGCGCTGCGTCCGTATCGACGTCACCCAGCTGCGGCTCCGCCGCGTGGGCTGATGATCCCACGTCGGTAGGTGAAGCAGGATCACGCAGACGGCGCTCGTCAGCACGTGGCGTTCGCTGCGGCCCACGTCGGCAATCTCATCCGCAAGATGCTCGATGTCGAGACGCGCCCAAGCACCCGCCTGAAGGAGATGCACCTGCTCCTGCGTCCAGGCATAGACATCGTCCTCGTACCGCGCCGGCTACAGCTTCTGCGGCGCCCGGTTCGGATCTGTCACGACCACATCCTCGCAGCCGCCCGTTCACACGGTCATCGCCACACGACCGCATCATGCCTGGTATCAGAACCCACAAGATGCGGTAGCCTTTCGATCCGTGCGACCTTTTTCCGAAATTCGGCAGCCGCCTTTCGGGACGGTTCTCTATCACATCTGCTCGGGCAGCCGCTCGCTCTGGGCGAGGTTCGAGAACCGGGTGATGTTCGCGTCGAACTGCAGCTCCACCGTCCCGGTCGGACCGTGGCGCTGCTTGCCCAGGATCACCTCGGCCTTGCCGTGGACGCGGTTCATCTCTGCCTCCCAGGCGAAGAACTCCTCCGTGCCCTCCCGCGGCTTCTTGTTGTTGACGTAGTATTCCTCGCGGAACACGAACATCACCACGTCGGCGTCCTGCTCGATCGAGCCCGATTCACGCAGATCCGAGAGCTGCGGGCGCTTGTCATCGCGGTTCTCGACCTGACGCGAGAGCTGCGACAGCCCGATGATCGGCACAGCCAGCTCCTTCGCCAGCGCCTTCATGCCGGTGGTGATCTCGGTCATCTCCTGCACGCGGTTGTCGCTGCGCTTGCCGGAGCCGGAGAGCAGTTGCAGGTAGTCGACGATCAGCAAGTCCAGCCCCTTCTGGCGCTTGAGGCGCCGGGCGCGGGCAGCGAGCTGGGCGATCGAGATGCCGCCGGTCTGATCGATGTAGAACGGGATCGTCTGCATATCCCGCGCGGCGTCGGTGATCTTGTAGAAATCCTCCGGCCGGATGTCGCCGCGGCGGATCTTGTAGGACGGCACGCCCGATTGCTCGGCGATGATGCGGGTGGCGAGCTGCTCGGCTGACATTTCAAGGGAGAAGAACCCCACGATCCCGCCGTTGACGGTCTGCATCGTGCCGTCCGCCTGCTTCTCGCCGCGATACGCCTTGGCGATATTGAAGGCGATGTTGGTCACCAGCGAGGTCTTGCCCATGGCCGGGCGGCCAGCGAGGATGATCAAGTCGGAGGATTGCAGGCCGCCCATCTTGGCGTCGAGGTCGGACAGGCCGGTGGCGATGCCCGAGAGCTTGCCGTCCCGCTGGTAGGCCTTCGCGGCCATGTCGACCGCGGCGGTGAGCGCGTCGGAGAATTTCTGGAAGCCGCCATCGTACTTGCCGGCCTCGGCGAGCTCGTAGAGGCGCCGCTCGGTCTCCTCGATCTGGTCGCGGGGCGCCTGCTCGACCGGAGCTTCGTAGGCCCCGTTCACCAGATCCTCGCCGATGGTGATCAGGCGACGGCGGATGGCGAGGTCGTAGATCGTGCGGCCGTAGGCGCCGGCGTTGATCACCGTAGTCGCATCGGCGGCAAGCCGAGCGAGGTACTGCATCACCGTCTGGCCGCCGAAATCGGCGTCGCCCAGATAGGTCTTCATAGTGATGGGCGTGGCGAGCTTGCCGGCCCGGATCAGGGACGCCGCCACGGAAAAAATCTGCTGGTGGGCATCCTCCATGAAGTGCTCGGCCAGCAGGAAGTCCGACACCCGGTAATAGGCGTCGTTGTTCACCAGAATGGCGCCGAGCAGCGCCTGCTCCGCATCGATGTTGTGCGGGGCGACGCGGTACTCGGCCTGGACCGCTTCCAGCTTGGCCGTGAGCGCATTGGGCAGGGCCATCGGCGGACGACTCCGAATTCAGGCGCCGCGGCGGGCGCACCAGGATCACACCGCGCGACCTTGGCCTCAGTATGGTTACTGAAGCCTAGCCGACGGCCGGTTCGTCCGGCCCCGGCCCGGACGAACGGACGCCCGCCGACTCTCGCGAGGGGCGGGCGTCCATGCTGGAACAAAACTGGAACGTGTCAAGTCTCGGAGGGACCGATCCCCAGTCTTCACCGGTATACAGGGCTCCCGCCTGCGCCGCCCCGCGCGACCCGGAGGGCCCTTGCGGAGCCGCGAAAACCGGTCGTCCCGAGAGAATCAGCCGCGGTCGTCGGCACCTTCGCCGGCATCGGCCAACGCCATGCCGACCTCTAGGCCGAGGTCGTCGAGGTTGAACGCCTCGCGCTCGGTGACCGACTCGCCGCGGGCCTGACGCTCGGCCTCCTCGGGGCTGCGGGCGACGTTGACCGTGACCTGGACATCGACCTCGGGGTGCAGGACCACCGGGACGTTATGCAGGCCGAGGGTCTTGATCGGCTGGTTCAGGATGAACTGGCCGCGATCGACCGTGAAGCCGTCCTTGGCCACCACCTCGGCGAGATCGCGGGTGGAGACGGAGCCGTAGAGCACGCCGGTCTCGCCCGACTGGCGGATCAGGATGAAGCTCTGGCCGTTCAGCTTCTCGGCGACGGCCTCGGCGTCCTTCTTGCGGTCGAGGTTGCGGGCCTCGAGCTGGGCGCGCTGCGACTCGAAGTGCTTCTTGTTGGATTCCGTCGCGCGCAGGGCCTTGCCGCGGGCGAGCAGGAAGTTGCGGGCGAAGCCCGGGCGGACGTTCACGGTCTCGCCCATCTGGCCAAGCTTGGCCACGCGCTCGAGCAGGATCACTTCCATCGTTTTTCTCCTTCAGTTGGTCGGCCTCGCGGGCCGGGGACTCACGGCGCCGGGTTGTCCTTGGGACGTCGGCGATCGAGGGCGGTGTCGGCCAAGCCGAACAGGGTGAGTGCCACCAGGGCCACACCCTGGGTCACGAACAGGATGAGGTACATGCCGAACAGCATCAGCCCGCGACCGGGCCGGCCGCGCGAGCGGTCGTGGAACGCCGCGAGACCCTGGAGCGCGAAAGCCGCGCTGAACGCCCCCACGAGCGCCACGCCGAACACGCCGACGTAGCCGGGGGCGAAGCACATCAGCACGGCCGCGGCCAGGGTCACCAGGGTGGTGCGCGGCATTGCGGTCGCCGGCAGGTCCGGCCAGGGCCGCGGCAGCCGGCCGGAGATCTTCACGATCCTGGCCGAGGCCCAGAGATAGAAGGTGAGGAGCAAAGCCAGACCGTTGGCCGCGAAGGCCGGGACGACGCGCGCGAGCGCGTCCGCGACCTCGGTCCGGGTCACCTCGGCCTCGTCGGCGCCGGCCTTGGGTGCTTGCTCCGTGTCCGACGCGGGGTCCGAACCGGACTCGGTCACCTCCGGCTGGGGCACCTCGGCACGACGGTCCGGCGTCGGACGGGCAGCGGGATCGCGGACCTGGACCAGCGTACGGGCGAGCCCGCGCAGTTGCGCGTCGAAGGCCGCGTGGTTCGGCGAGGACAGAACCGCAATGGCGATGAACGCCAGCGCCGCGGTGGCGGCGGTCCAGCCGAGCAGGCGGCCGGTGGGGTACCATTCGAGGCCGGAAGACGTCTCGCGGCCGAGCAGGGTCAGATAAGCGAGCCACCAGGCCGGAAGGGCGATGTAGGCGGCGTAGGCGAGGCCCATGAAGGGCGCGATCACCAGGGCCAGCGCCAGGCTGCCGGCCGCTGCGGCGGCCAACGCCGCCTTGTGGCTCCAGCCCAGGCCGACGATCAGGATCGGCAGCGGCGCCACGAGGTAGAGCACGATCGCCAGCGGGGTCGCCTTCAACAACACTCCGAACAGGAGTGCGGATACGAGGCCCGCGCCGATACCGATGCCGATATGTTGTGCCATGGATTCCGCTGTCCCGCTGCCATCAAGGCAGGGTTAGAGGCGACACTGCGCCCCAACGATCGAGCGATGCCAGATCGCTCTGTGAGGACCGGCCCGGGTCTAGCCCGGGCCGGACGGTCGAATCAGCCTACTTGATCACGTAGGGCAGGAGGCCGAGGAAGCGGGCGCGCTTGATCGCCTGGGCGAGCTCGCGCTGCTTCTTGGCCGACACCGCAGTGATGCGCGACGGCACGATCTTGCCGCGCTCCGACACGTAGCGGGACAGCAGCTTGACGTCCTTGTAGTCGATCTTCGGCGCGTTCGCGCCGGAGAACGGACAGGTCTTGCGACGACGGAAGAAGGGACGGCGTCCACCGCCAGCACCCGCACCAGCACCAAATGCCATGGCTTAGGCCTCCCCGCCAAACGTACGCTCGGGACGATCGCCGCCGCGATCGCCACGGTCCGGACGGTCGCCGCCGCCGAAGCCGCCGCCGCCGCCACCGCCGAAGCCGTCATCGTCACGACGCCGGCCGCGCTCGCGATCCTTGCGGTCGTCGCGGTCGCGCTTCTGCATCATCGCGGACGGCTCGGAATCGAGATCCTCGACCCGGACGGTCATGAAGCGCAGCACGTCCTCGGAGATCTGCATCTGGCGCTCCATCTCGGCAATGGCAGCCGGCGGGGCGTCGATGTTGAGGAGCGCGAAATGCGCCTTGCGGTTCTTCTTGATGCGGTAGGCCAGGGACTTCACGCCCCACATCTCGATCTTCTCGAGGCGGCCGCCGTTCTGCTCGATCACACCCTTGTAGGTGTCGATCATCGTCTCGACCTGCTGGGACGTCACGTCCTGCCGGGCCAAGAGCACGTGCTCGTAGAGAGGCATATTCGGGCCTTTCAGTGTCAAAAGGAGCCCGGCCGCCCGAAGGCAGCTGGTTCGGGCCGGTTCATTTCGCGAGACGCTCGGCGCCAAGCCCTTCGAGCCGATTTTCAGGCCCGAGCGGTTGATCGAAGGCGGAGACACCGGACGACGGGTCGTTCAAGACCCTATGCCGCGAGCGGCACCGTCCGTTCAGCCCCCGGCCGGAGCGAACGCGAGGGGCGGCGCATACTGGTTTTTTCCCGCACTGGCAAGGGCGGCAGGTCCGGACGCGTCCGCTCGGCCAACGTACCAGTCCGTCTTGCCGATGGGGCGCGCCGCCAGCATATCGGCGGTTCGAGGGCGCCTGCCGGAGCAGGCCGGCCCCGGGACCGATGAGCCCATGACGTCCGAGAACACGACCTTCGAGAAGCAGCGCCTCGGCGTCAACATCGACCACGTCGCCACCGTGCGCAATGCACGCGGCGAGCAGTATCCCGATCCCGTTCGCGCGGCCCTCCTGGCGGTCGAGGCCGGAGCGGACGGGATCACCGCGCATCTGCGCGAGGACCGCCGCCACATCCGGGACGCCGACATCGCCGCGCTGAAGCGCGACCTCACGGTGCCGCTGAACTTCGAGATGGCCGCGACCGACGAGATGGTGGCGATCGCCCTGGCGACCCGGCCCCACGCCGCCTGCCTGGTGCCGGAGAAACGTGCGGAGCGCACCACCGAGGGCGGCCTCGACATCGTCGGCGGCCGCGCTCATCTCGCCCCCCGCATCCGGGCCCTCGCCGAGGCCGGCATCCGGGTGTCGCTGTTCGTCGAGCCCGAACCGGCGATCATGGAGGCGGCCGCCGCGCTCGGCGCTCCGGTCGTCGAGCTGCACACCGGCAGCTACTGCGAGGCCGCCGTGGCGGGGGACGACGGGCGCATCGCCCACGAGCTGGCCCGGATCACGCGGGCCGCCCAGCACGGCGCCGGCCTCGGCCTTGAGATCCATGCCGGCCACGGGCTCACGGTCGACAGCGTCGGCCCGGTGGTGGCGCTGCCGCAGATCCGGGAGCTGAATATCGGCCATGCGCTGATCGCCGACGCGATCTTCGTAGGGCTCGCCCAGGCTGTCCGGAACATGCGGGCCGCGATGGATCGTGGCCGGCGCGCATGATCATCGGCATCGGCTCGGATCTCTGCGACATCGACCGGATCGCCCGGACGCTGGAGCGGCACGGCGATCGCTTCACACACCGGGTGTTCACGGACGGGGAGCGGGCGCGCTGCGATCGCCGCGCCGCGCGGGCGCCCGGCTATGCCAGGCGATTCGCCGCCAAGGAGGCGTGTGCCAAGGCCCTGGGGACGGGCCTTAGCGCCGGCGTGTTCTGGCGCGACATGGAGGTGGTGAACCTGCCCTCCGGCCAGCCGACCCTGCGGCTCTCCGGTGGCGCCGCCGCACGCCTCTCCGAACTGCTGCCCGTGGGGCATGAGGGCCGCCTGCACGTCAGCCTGACGGACGACCCGCCGATGGCTCAAGCCTTCGTGATCATCGAGGCGCTGCCGACTTCGTCATCCGGTTAAGAGTCGGGATGGCGGATTACCCCGCACCCCTCGCGCGTTGCGGGGGGCTCGCGCTTGGTCTAGACCGCCGCACGCAGCGGACACGATTGCGGCGCATTCCTCGGGACAACCGCTGATCCGCCGCGAGCGGCGGGGCCGTGCCCTGCTGGCGGCGGGCGTATGATGCGGGATTGCGGAAGCAGGCTTTCCGGGACCATCGTACGATAACGGAAGAGCCGGGGCGTGCTCCGGCGACGGAATCTGAGTCTGAAGATGGAACGCGCACGCGTGGATCACGACGGCAAGCCGCTGACGAAACCGGTCGAGACCGGCACCTGGGCCAGCATCCGCGAGACGCTGAAGGTCGGCGTCCAGGCGCTGCTGATCGCCCTCGTGGTGCGCACGCTGCTGTTCCAGCCGTTCAACATCCCGTCGGGCTCGCTGGTGCCGACGCTGCTGATCGGCGATTACTTGTTCGTCTCCAAGTACTCCTACGGGTACTCGAAGTACTCGCTTCCGCTGTCGGAATACATTCCGATTCAGGCGGATGGGCGCGTCTGGGCGGCCGAGCCGAAGCGCGGCGACATCGCGGTGTTCAAGCTGCCCAAGGACAATGCGACCGATTACATCAAGCGCGTGATCGGGCTGCCGGGCGACAAGATCCAGATGATCGACGGCGTGCTCAACATCAACGGCAAGGCGGTCAAGCGCGAGCGGATCGCCGATTACGAGACGACCGATCCCTACGGCCAGGCGACCAAGGTGCCCCAATACCTCGAGACGCTGCCGAACGGCGTCGTTCACCGGGTGATCGAGCGGGACGGCGACAACGGGTTCTGGGACAAGACCGAACTCTACACCGTGCCGAGCGGTCATTTCTTCATGATGGGCGACAACCGGGACAATTCCACCGATTCGCGGGATCTCGCCAGCGTCGGCTACGTGCCCTTCGCCAACCTGGTCGGGCGCGCCGAGATGATCTTCTTCTCGATCGACGAGGGCACCCCGGCCTGGCAGCTCTGGAACTGGCCGGCCCACGTGCGCTGGTCGCGCCTGTTCTCGACCATCCATTGAACGGCCCGGACTTGGACGAGGCTGGACAGGCCCGACCGTCTTCCCGGGCGCGGCGTTCCCACAAGCCCAGGCCGCCGCTCGGTGTCCTGGAGGAGCGGATCGGCCACACCTTCGCCGATCAGAACCTGCTGACCCGGGCCCTGACCCATACCAGCAAGGCCATCGGACGCGGCGGCAGCTACCAGCGCCTGGAATTCCTCGGCGACCGCGTGCTCGGGCTGGCGGTGGCGGACCGGCTCTATGCCGCCTTTCCGGACGCCGACGAGGGTGACCTATCGCGTCGCCTGGCCGGCCTCGTGCGCCGGGAGACCTGCGCGGCGGTGGCGGCCTCCTGGGAGGTCGGGCCGCACCTGATCCTCGGCCAGGGCGAGGTGATGGGCGGCGGCCGCCGCAACCAGACGATCCTGGCCGACGTGTGCGAGGCGA
The DNA here is from genome assembly GCF_979253755.1 of Methylobacterium sp. AC315. Classification (NCBI taxonomy): domain Bacteria; kingdom Pseudomonadati; phylum Pseudomonadota; class Alphaproteobacteria; order Hyphomicrobiales; family Methylobacteriaceae; genus Methylobacterium; species Methylobacterium sp. AC315. Next base: position 27,608 of record NZ_CEEDEA010000006.1, on the reverse strand, counting down.
TCCTCGGGGCGGTCTACCTCGATGCCGGCTTCGACGCGGCGCGCCTGATCGTCGAGGCGCATTTCCACCCGACCGAGCCCCTGTCGGCCCATCGCGGCCGCGACGCGAAATCCGCCTTGCAGGAATGGGCAATGGGCCGGAGCCTGCCGATCCCCATTTACGCGGTGGTCGAGCGCACCGGCCCGGATCATGCGCCCCGGTTCCGCATTGCCGTACAGGTCGAGGGGCTCGAGCCGGGACACGGCGAGGGCACCTCGAAGCGTGTCGCCGAGCAGGAGGCCGCCCGCGCGCTGATGGAGCGCGAGGGTATCGGTACCGTCCCCGAGGCGGGACCGACGGAGACAGCATGACCGATCACGATCACGACGACGCACAGGATGACGGCCCGGCCGAGGGCTCGGCACCGAAGGGCCCCTCGGCGCTCCCGGGCACGCCCGCCGATGCCCGGGCGGGCTTCGTCGCGCTCATCGGCGTGCCGAATGCCGGCAAGTCGACGCTCCTCAACAACCTGGTCGGCACGAAGGTCTCGATCGTCTCACGCAAGGTGCAGACGACCCGGGCGCTGGTGCGCGGCATCTTGATCGAGGGATCAGCCCAGGTCATCCTGGTCGACACCCCCGGCATCTTCGCGCCGAAGCGTCGGCTCGACAGGGCGATGGTGCATTCGGCCTGGAGCGGCGCCGCCGACGCGGATGCGGTGTGCCTGCTGGTCGACGCCCGCAAGGGCCTGGACGACGAGGTCGAGGCGATCCTGAGCCGACTGGGCGGGGTGAAGCGCGAGAAGATGCTGATCCTCAACAAGATCGACCTGATCCCGCGCGAGCGGCTGCTCGATCTCGCCGCCAAGCTCAATGCGGCCTCTCCCTTTGCCGAGACCTTCATGATCTCAGCGCTCAAGGGCGATGGCGTCGGCGATCTCCGTCGGGCGCTCGCCGCCCGGATGCCACCGGGTCCGTGGCTCTATCCGGAGGATCAGGTCTCGGACGCGCCGCTGCGCATGCTCGCCGCCGAGATCACCCGGGAGAAGATCTACGACCGGCTGCACGAGGAATTGCCATACCGGTCCACGGTCGAGACCGACCAGTGGCAGATCCGGCCGGATGGGTCGGTGCGGATCGAGCAGACGATCTTCGTCGAGCGCGAGAGCCAGCGCTCGATCGTCCTGGGCAAAGGCGGCCAGACCATCAAGGCGATCGGCCAGGCGGCCCGCATCGAAATCGCCGAGGCGGCGGACACGAAGGTCCACCTGTTCCTACACGTGAAGGTCCGGGAGAACTGGGCCGACGACCCGGCCCGCTACCGCGAGATGGGTCTCGAATTCCCGCGCGGCTGAACCGGGTATCAAGGGGCGAGGCCCTTTGGCGGGGTTCGGCGGCTGAGCCCCTTAGACATTCAGGGCTCTCGCGTTCGTCAGGCGTCCGGTTCGGACCAGCCGATCGACCGGCGCAGGAAGGTCAGGCCCAGCGCCAGGAACGCCGCCGCCTCGGCATTGTCCTTGCCGTAGCCGTGTCCGCCCGAGGCCGGCTCGTAGAAGGCCGCGTCATAGCCCAGCGCGTTCAGCTTCCGGGCCATCTTGCGTGCGTGGCCCGGATGCACGCGGTCGTCACGGCGGCTCGTAGCCAGCAGGATCGGCGGGTAGGGCCGGTCTGCTTCAGCCGCATGGTAGGCCGAGATCGCACGGATGAACGCCCAGTCCTGCGGGTCGTCCGGATCGCCGTATTCGGCGATCCAGCTCGCCCCGGCCAGGAGCTTGGTGTAGCGGCGCATGTCGATCAGCGGGATCGTGCAGAACAGGGCCCCGAACCGCTCCGGATAGCGGGTCAGCATGTTGGCGATAAGCAGGCCGCCGTTCGATCCGCCCTCCGCGGCGATCCGGCCCGGCCGCGTCACGCCGCGTGCGACGAGGTCGGCCGCGACCGCTGCGAAGTCGTCATGCGCCCGGGTCTTGCCCTCGCGGCGGCCGGCATCGTGCCAGCGCGTCCCGAACTCGCCGCCGCCGCGGATATTGGCGACGACGTTCGTACCGCCCCGCTCCATCCAGAGCTTCCCGAGAACCGGCGCGTAGCTCGGCAGCAGCGGGATCCGGAAACCGCCGTAGGCGGTCATGTGCACCGGGGCCTCGCCGGTCTGGCCCTCCGGGCCGGTCTGGACATAGGGAACGCGCGTTCCGTCGACCGAGATCGCCTCATGCCGGGTCACGCGCAATCCACGCGCGTCGAAGGCCGGCGGCGTTGCGCGTAAGACCGCGGGTGCTCCGAGATCCGGCGCGATGATGAGGAGCGTCGCGGGCGTCACGGGGTCATGCACCAGCGCCAGCAGCGTGCCGTCCGCCTCCTCGGGATCGCCGTCGAGGGGCCAGACATTGACGCTGCCGAGCGCCGGCAGCCCCTCCAACGGCTGTGTCGTCCAGTTATCGTCCCCCGGCGTGCAAACCGTGTAGGTCGGGCGCAGATCGTCGAGCGCATGCACGAACAGGCGCCCCGCCGACCAGAACACGTCCTGGAGCGCCCGGCGCTCGTCCGGTTGCCACAGCACCGCGAAGTCGCGACGTCCGGCCAGGAACTCGGAGAGCGGCAGCGCCAGCACGGTGTCGGTCGCGTGCTCTACGCCGTCCACGGGCCAGGGCCGGCGCGGTCGCACGGCGAGGTAATCCCGGTCGATCTGCACATCCGCGTCGGAGGGCAGGTCGAGCTCCGTGCGCGGGCCAGTCCGGTCGCCCAAGTGGATCTTCGTATCGAAGAAGCCGACCTGCTCGATGAAGACGAGCCGCTCGACGCCCGTCTCCCGATCGACCGAGGCCCATGCGGCCATGCTGGTCTCGGGCACGTCGAACAGCACCGCGGCGGCCTGTGGATCCGAGCCGCGCGATACTATCCGAATGGTGCGCGGGTAGCCCGCACGTGTGGCCATTCCGTCGCCGTAGGCGCTCGACACCAGCAGCGTATCGCCGTCGAGCCAGGCAGCGCCGCCCTTCGCCTCGGGCAGGACGAAGCCGTCGGCCACGAAGCGGCGGGCCGTCAGGTCGAATTCGCGCACGACCTTCGCATCGCCGCCGCCCCGGCTGAGGGAGAGCAGGGCGCGATCATGGCCGTCCTTCAGGATCGACGATCCGGCCCAGACCCAATCTTCGCCCTCCGCGACGGCCAGGGCGTCGAGATCGATCAGGATGTCCCAGTCCGGCACCCCGGTCCGGAAGCTCGCCTCGTCGGTGCGCCGCCACAGACCGCGCGGATGCTCGGCATCCTTCCAGACATTGTACAGCTGTCCGCCGCGCCGCGAGACCAGCGGGATCCGATCCGGCCGATCGAGGATTACACGCGCGATGTCGCGGTCCCGGGCGAAGGCGGCATCGCCGTAGCGGGCGAGGGTCTCGGTGTTGCGCCCCTCGACCCAGGCCAGCGCCTCCGGCCCGTCGATCTCCTCCAGCCAGAGATAGGGATCGTCGTCCGGATGCTGCAGGGACGGGCACGGATCGATCGGAACGTTCATGGCGGACACGATAGACCCGGATCCGGGGTTTCGTGAACGGCTGTGGCCGCGTCAGTTTGCACACACGCACCGGTTGCCGGTTGGAGGCTCGGTCGGGATCGGACGGCGAGGTGCGCGGATCCTGAGGCTGGGCTTCCAGGCCCATTCCAGTGTAACAGGCATCGTTCCCCCCGGATGATCCGAGTCGGGCGCGGGTTTCCCGCTCCGCCGTGGATTCGCGTTCCGATGCCAGCTCTCCAGATCCTGAATCATTCATGCGCCACGCCGTCTACGGCCTGCCGCCGGTTGACCTCGCCGAGGTCCCCGGTGACGCCGTCCAGCTGTCCCCCCTGATCCCCGGCTCTGCCCGGCTCGAAGATCTGTCCGAGGGCAGCCTTAACGCCGCGACCGTGCTGGCACCGCCCGGCACTATCGAGCGGCGCTACGTCCTCGCCCATACGTTGCGGGCCCTCGTGCCCGGCGGCCGGATGATGGCGCTCGCCCCGAAGGACCGGGGTGGTGCCCGGCTGGCCAAGGAGTTGGCCGCCTTCGAATGCCAAGCGGCCGACGAGCCGCGCCGCCACCACCGGATCTGCACGCTGGTGCGGCCGCCGGAACCGGCCGGGCTCGCGGCCGCGATCGACGAGGGCGGGCCGCGCCACGTCGACAACCTGGCCTTGTGCACGCAGCCGGGCATCTTCTCCTGGGATCGGCTCGATCCCGGCACGGCGCTGCTCCTGGCCAACCTTCCGGCGATGAAGGGACGGGGCGCCGATCTCGGCTGCGGCCTCGGGATCCTGTCCCGGGTAATCCTGGGTTCGCCCGCCGTCACGGCGCTGACGCTGGTCGAGGTCGATCGCCGCGCCGTAGACATGGCGCATCGCAACGTCGCCGACCCGCGCGCCACGATCGTCTGGGCCGACATCCGGGCGGGCGGCACGGTACCGGGGAGCCTCGATTTCGTCGTCATGAATCCGCCGTTCCACGATGGCGGCACCGAGGACCAGGCGCTCGGCCGGACGTTCATCGCCCGGGCCGCCGAGGCGTTGCGGAAGGGCGGCACGCTGTGGCTCGTGGCCAACGCGCACCTCCCGTACGAGACCGCCCTGGGGGCGGCCTTCCGCGACGTCGCGGTCACGGTGCAGGCCGGCGGCTACCGGGTCTACGAGGCGCGCCGATGAGGGCGACGAAGTCCGTCCGGCTCGACAAGCTGCTCGCCAACCTCGGCTACGGATCGCGCCGCGAGATCCAGAATCTGGCGCGGGGCGGCGCGATCCTGCTGGACGGCGCGGAGGTGGCGGATGCCGGTGACCGGATCGCCCTCGATCCCGATCTCCCGCAGCGGCTGACCATCGACCGCGCACCGGTCGATCCGCTGCCGGGGCTGTGCCTGATGCTGCACAAACCGCTGGGCGTGACCTGCTCGCACAAGGAGGCCGGCCCGCTGGTCTACGGGCTGCTGCCGGAGCGCTGGCGGCGGCGCGACCCGCCGCTCTCGACGGTGGGGCGCCTCGACAAGGAGACCTCGGGCCTGCTGCTGCTCACCGATGACGGCGCATTGCTGCATCGGATCATCGCCCCCAAAGCGAACGTGGCGAAGCGCTACCGGGTCACCCTGGACCGGCCACTCGACGGGACCGAAGCGGCCACCTTCGCGTCCGGCACGCTGATGCTGGAGGGCGAGGACCGGCCATTGCTGCCGGTGCAGTTGGAGGTGGAAGATCCGACTCATTGCGCGGTCACGCTGACCGAGGGCCGTTACCACCAGGTCCGCCGGATGTTCGCGGCGATCGGCAACCATGTCGTGGTGCTGCATCGGGACCGAATCGGGGGGCTCGACCTGCCGACCGACCTTCCGGCCGGGGGGTATCGGGTGATGAACGAGCCCGATGTTGCGGCGGTGTTTGCCGCCCCTTGAAGCGGCCTTCGGCGAACGTCAGCATAGCGAATGCGACGGCAGCCATCGGAGCATCATCAGAGCCGAGCGCGACCGGTTGCGAACGCCTCGAGCCGCTCCCTGCGCGTCACCCGAATCCTTGCATCGAGCCCCGTCCTCTGCTAAGCGCCCGCCCATCCCACACGCGGAGCCGGCCTCATGCCTGAATGAGGCGTCTTCCGGTGGCCGACCGAATCTTTCGGGCGGCTGCATCCCTCCGCGGCGGATCCAACCGGAGAGTAAAAAGATATGGCCGTCGATTTCTCTATGCGTCAGCTGCTCGAGGCGGGCGCCCATTTCGGTCACCAGTCGCACCGCTGGAACCCGAAGATGCAGCCGTACATTTTCGGCACCCGCAATAACATCCACATCATCGACCTGGCCCAGACCGTGCCGGCGCTGCACACCGCGCTTCAGGCGGTGAGCGACACCGTGGCCAAGGGCGGCCGGGTGCTGTTCGTCGGCACCAAGCGCCAGGCCGCCGACACGATCGCGGACGCCGCCAAGCGCTCGGCCCAGTACTATGTGAACTCCCGCTGGCTGGGCGGCATGCTCACCAACTGGAAGACCATCTCGGGCTCGATCTCGCGCCTGCGCAAGGTCACCGAGACGCTCGAGACCGGCGGCCCGGGCCTGACCAAGAAGGAGCGCCTGATGCTGTCCCGTGAGAAGGACAAGCTGGAGAAGGCACTGGGCGGCATCAAGGACATGGGCGGCGTGCCGGACCTGCTGTTCGTGATCGACACCAACAAGGAGCAGCTGGCGATCAAGGAGGCCAACCGCCTCGGGATCCCGGTGGCCGCGATCGTCGACACCAATTGCAACCCGGACGGCATCACCCACATCGTTCCGGCCAACGACGACGCCGGCCGCGCCATCGCGCTTTACTGCGACCTGATCGCGAAGGCCGCCATCGATGGCATCTCGCGGGCCCAAGGTTCGTCGGGCGTCGATCTGGGCGCCTCCGAGGAGCCGCAGGCCGAGGAGCTGCCGGCCAACGACGCCGCCGCCGTCTCGGTCGAGTCCGACGCGCTCGATCCGGCCGACGTGGCGATGCTCGCCGAGACCACCGAGCATTTCGAGCTGCTCGCCGCCCCGCGCGGCGCGCCGGACGACCTGACCAAGCTCCACGGCGCCGGTCCGCAGATCGTCCAGAAGCTCAACGATGCCGGCATCTACCACTACTGGCAGATCGCCGCGATGACGCCCGAGGAGGTCGCCAAGGTCGATTCCGACCTGAAGCTCAACGGCCGCATCGATCGCGACTCGTGGGTCTCGCAGGCTCGCGGCTTCGTCGAGGCCGCCGCCGCGGTGTAAGCCTTCCGGACCTCGCGACGCCCCGGCCATCGGGGTGTCGCGGATCCGACCTTATCGGGCCCGGCCGCTCACCCGCGTGCCGGGCCTCTCTCATCCAGACCATACGAAAGGGACCGCCATGGCCAACATCACCGCCGCGATGGTGAAGGAGCTCCGGGAGAAGACCGGCGCGGGCATGATGGACTGCAAGGGCGCGCTCAACGAGACGCAGGGCGACATCGAGGCGGCCATCGACTGGCTGCGCAAGAAGGGCCTCGCCAAGGCCGCCAAGAAGGCCGGCCGCGTCGCCGCCGAGGGCCTGGTCGCCGTGGAATCTGCCGGCCATCACGCCGCGATCGTCGAGGTCAATTCCGAGACCGACTTCGTCGCCCGCAACGACGCCTTCCAGGCCTTCGCCCGCGAAGCCGCCAAGATCGCCCTCAACACCGACGGCACGCTGGAGGGTCTCCAGGCCGCCCATTTCCCGGGCGCCACTGAGACTGTCTCGGAGAAGCTGCAGAGCTTGATCGCCACAATCGGCGAGAACATGAACCTGCGGCGGGTCGCCAAGCTCGAGATCAAGAAGGGCGTGATCGCCTCCTACGTCCACAGCCAGGTCTCCGACGGCCTCGGCAAGATCGGCGTGCTGGTGGCGCTCGAGTCCGAGGGTGACGTCGAGGCCCTGTCGGCGCTCGGCCGCCAGATTGCCATGCACGTCGCCGCCACCAACCCGGTGGCGCTGGACGCGTCGGGCGTCGACGCCGCAACCCTGGAGCGCGAGTCGAACATCCTGCGCGAGAAGAACGCCGGCAAGCCGGATCACGTGCTCGCCAAGATCGTCGAGAGCGGCCTCAAGAGCTACTACAAGGAGGTCACCCTCCTGGAGCAGCCCTTCGTGCACGACGGCTCGAAGACGGTCAGCCAGGTGCTCAAGGAAGCCGCCGGCAAGGTCGGCGGCGCCGTCGCCCTGACCGGCTTCGTCCGCTACGCCCTGGGCGAAGGCATCGAGAAGGAAGAGGGCCCGGACTTCGCCACCGAAGTCGCCCAGCAGGCCGGCCGCGCCTGATCCTTTTCGGACCTTTGGGTTCGGAAATTCGAAACCCCGCCCGGCGCGAGCTGGGCGGGGTTTCTTATGGGCGGGGCCACGATTTGAACGACGCGGCTTGGCGGTTCCAGGGCGGTGGCGGGCTCGAATCGTTCCCTCGACACCGATCGATTGCTGCCCTCGAGCGGACGCTCATCGCGGCATCTGATGCACCGTGTCGACGTCCAGCACGCGCCTCTACTTTGTCGGCGGGTCCAGCATCACCCAAAGGCGCGTAATCCGACCCTCGACGATTTCCGCAACGTCTGAGCCGTTGAGGGTGACCGGGCCATCCTGTGGGCCGGCATGCCAGCGCAGAACGCCGAACCCGTGATGCCCGGTCGCAGCGCCATCAGGCACGAAGCGGAAGTTTGACCCGAACTCCTCGAGGAGCTTGCCGGCGACGGCGGAAATTGCCGCGCGTCCCCTGACGACGTCGGCCGGTTCATACATGACCGGATCGGCAACGAAGAGTTCATCCAACGCGTGATCACGCTTGGCGCTGTCGCGTTCGTTGAACACCCGTTCGAGGTTCGCCCGAAGTAGGCGGTCGTAGTCCGGTTCATTTGGCTTCAATGCAGTCGTTCCGTCCGGCACGGCACTTCCTTTCGTGGTGGCAATCCGGGTTGCGAGCGTAACCTCGGATACGGCGAGTTAGAAGGTCCGGACGGGGTCTTGCGAAGAACTGAGGTGCCTGCTTCGGTCCGAACCTTGCCTATGAGCGGCCGGGCTGATCTCCGCCCATCGCTGCCCATAAGACGCTGCGCGGGCTGCGTTCGGATCCTCATCCCCGACGCCCCGTGCTGCAGCGCACACGCGTTTCGATACGGCCGCGCTACATGCCGTCCATGGCTTTGAAAACCTTCTCCTACCTGATGATCGGCGTGTTCGCGTCCGGTTTGGTCATGACCCTTTTGGGCTCCGTCGGATTGTTCGCCGGGAGCTGAAACACGGCGCCGGCGTGAACGCTTCAGTCATGCCGGCGCTAGATCGATCCAGGCGCCCCCGTCCCAGACCCGGACCCGGACGGTGGCGCAGCCCTCCGCGACAATGATGCGATTATAGGAATTGGGCTCGTTGCCCCGCAGGCGCGTCGAGGTCGCCGAGCCGGCCTGAATGGTCAGCAGCCGCCCCGGGCGTGCTGGGACCAGAGTCCGGTCGAGCGTATCGGGGACTGATCCCCCTCCTTCCGCGTAGCGCGCATAGTGCCGATGCAGGTGGCCGGCGAGCGTCAGCCCCACGCCGCACCGGCGGAACAAGGCCAAGGCCCGGTCGGCGTGCCCGACCGTGCGCGTTCCCGGGTCCCAGGGCGGCGGCAGGAACGGGTGGTGGCCGACCACGATCTTGAACAGCTGGTCGGGCATCGCACAGAGACGGGCCTCCGCTCGGGCGAGCTGGCTGCGGCGGATCACGCCGTGCGACCAATTCGGCTCCGGCGCCCAGCGCCGTGCGGTGTTGAGGCAGACGACCCCGATCTCGGCGTCCTCAAAGCACGGCTCGGTCTCGGCCGCGATGGCGCGCCGATAGCGCGTGAACGGGGACACGAAGCGCTGGACCAGCCGGAACGGCGAGATGTCGTGGTTGCCCGGCACCCCGATCCAAGGCGTCTTCAGGCGACGGAGGAAGGCGCGGGCCTGCGCGAATTCCGACGGGCGTGCAGCCATGGTGAAGTCGCCAGACGCTACGATCATATCCGGCGCATCGGCGTTCAGCTCGTTGATCAGGGCCTCCGCCACGGCCGGGTCGGTACAGCCGAAATGCAGGTCGGAGATGTGACTGATCCGTCTCACCGGCGTTCGCCCATCCCGGGGACGATTACGGTCAGCGCCCGCCGGTGAATCCGGTAGCGCAGCGGAGTCGGGAGCAGCATCACCTCGCCGTCGTTCATGACCCGCAGCGCCCGCGTCTCCGATGCGATGGTCAGGTTGGCGGCCGGCAGCCGTTCCACGTCCGGCAGCCGCCGCCAGTCGCCCAACGCGAAGCCGAGGGCGAGGCGGAGGGTTCGCACCAGCGAGAGCTGCGACAGGACGTAGAGGGTGAGCTGCCCGGCATCGTTCGGTGACCGCACCAGAACGTGGCCGGGCCGCTCGGCATAGTCGCCGATCACCACCGCCAGCAGCCGGAACCGCCAGGTCCGCGCTACGCCGTCGATCGTGCCGGTCACGGTCAGCCGCGGATAGCGTACGAGATGGCGCAAAACCCCGTGGATCCAGCGCAGCAGGCTGCGCGAGCCGAGTTGCCGGCGATGGACTTCCCGGTGCCGCGTCACCCGCGCCGGCAGGCCGAGCACAGAGTTGATCAGGAACGTGCGGCCATTGACCTCACCGACGTCGATCCGCCGCCGGGTGCCCGAGACGAGGGCCGCCACCGCGGCATCGATATCGAGCGGCACGCCGAGGTCACGGGCCAGGAGATTCAGGGTGCCGAGCGGCAGGATGCCGAGTGGCGTCGCTTTCCCGACGAGGGCGGCGGCCGCGCACGCGATGGTGCCGTCGCCACCAGCGACCACCAGGGCGTCGATGCCCGGCTCCGACGCGGCGGCGGCGATCCGTACCGGCAGAGCCGCCCCGCGGTCGGCCTCCCCCAGGGGCTCGATCCCGGCCGCCACGAGCTTCTCCCGGATCGCCTCCGGCGTCGTGCCGGACGCCACGGCCCCGGACGCGGCGTTGCCGGACGCCACGGCCCCGGACGCGGCATTAATGACGAGTGCGATGCGCATGAAATCCCGGGTGTTCATCCCGATGGCGTGCCCCGCTCCTCTGCCAAAGCTGCACGTCGATCGCGTGTCGGTGGGACTTCGTCCCCGTGATCCCCGCCGGGATCGGCGTCCGCCCCTCGACGCCGATCCCGCGGCTGACGTAGAAGCCTCGCGGGTTCGGGTGATGCGGTATGGAACCGGAGATCGAGATGCCGGAAGCGACGCCGTTTCGCCGTATCCTCCTCAAGCTGTCGGGCGAGGCCCTGGCCGCCCCGGACGGCTACTGGCTCCATCCGCCGACGCTGGCGGCGCTCGCCGAGGACATCGCCCGCACGATCGAGTCCGGGGCCGAGATCGCCATCGTGGTCGGCGGCGGCAACATGATCCGTGGGGCCCGCATCTCAGCGGCCGGCTGGATCGACCGGGCCACGGGTGATTCCCTAGGCATGATGGCCACCGTGATGAACTCACTGGCGATCGAGACCGCGCTCAACGCTGCGGGCGTGCCGGCCCGGACCATGTCGGCGGTATCGATGCCGACGATCTGCGAGACCTATGCCCGCCAACCGGCCCTGCACCACCTCGACAAGGGTCAGGTGGTGGTCCTGGCCGGCGGAACCGGCAACCCGTTCTTCACCACCGACACGGCCGCGGTGCTGCGCGCCGCCGAGTTGCGCTGCGACGCCGTGCTCAAGGCCACGCAGGTCGATGGCGTCTACTCGGCCGACCCCAAGAAAGACCCGCACGCCACGCGCTACGACCGCCTGACCCACGACGAGGCGATCGCCCGCGACCTCAAGGTGATGGACACCGCAGCCTTCGCGCTCGCCCGCGAGAGCCGGCTGTCGATCGTGGTCGGCTCGCTGCATCCGCCGAGCTCGATCGCCGGGATCCTGTCCGGCGAGGCACCCTCGACCCTCGTGGCGCCCTGATCCGGCCCGGGACGCGCGCTCCTCGACGCGCATCGTTGGTGTCCAAAAACAGGTCGTCACCTTTCGGGACGATGCTCCAGAGGTTTGCGGCACCGGGAAAATTCCGCCATTGAGGCCGCGACTGCCCGTACCGGGCGAGAAGACGACGTCAGATCTGTCGGGACCACCACCATGGCCACACCGGAATTCGACCTCAACGACATCAAGCGCCGCATGCAGGGCGCGGTCGCGTCGCTCTCCAAGGATCTCGGATCCCTGCGGACCGGACGCGCCACGCCCTCGCTGCTCGATCCGATCCAGGTCGATGCCTACGGCTCTTCGATGCCGATGGCACAGGTCGCAACCGTGAGCGTGCCGGAGCCGCGGCTCCTCTCGATCTCGGTCTGGGACCGCAGCATGGTCACCGCCGTCGAGAAGGCGATCCGCGAATCCGATCTCGGCCTCAACCCGCAAACTGAGGGCCAGACCATCCGGCTGCGCATCCCCGAGATGAACGAGCAGCGCCGCAAGGAGATGGTCAAGGTCGCCCACAAGTACACCGAGGAGGCGCGCGTCGCCGTGCGCCACGTCCGCCGGGATGGGCTCGACCACCTCAAGAAGCTCCTGAAGGACAGCGCCATCTCGGAGGACGACGAGAAGCGCCAGGCCGCCGACGTCCAGAAGGCGACCGACCAGTACATCGCCGAGATCGACGGCGTGCTCGCCTCGAAGGAGAAGGAGATCATGCACGTCTGAGGCGAAGGCCGAGACGCGCGTGCCCCCCACCGCCCCACCGGCCGCACGCCCCTCCGGGCGGCGCGAACTCTGGCTGCGCGTCGCCTCGGGCGTGGTGCTCGCCCCCGCGATCCTGGCGGCCCTCGTCTATGGCGGCTGGCCGTTCGCCGGGATCTGGCTCGCTGCCGGCATCATCGGCTTCGCCGAGTGGATGGTGATGAGCCGCACCGAGCCGCGCGAGGTGCTGATCGCGCTCGGCGCGGCGACGCTCGCCGCCCTCCTGCTGTGCCAGCGTGGCGGCGCACCCGCCCTCGCCTGCATCGCCGTCCTGCTCCTCGGGGCCGCGGCCTGCGCCACGGTGGCCCGCACCGCCTCCGGCCGCCTGCGTGCGCTCGCCGGCGTACTCGGGGCGGCCGCGATCGCCTCGGTGCCCGTGGCCCTGCGCGACGATCCCGGGATCGGCCTCATTGGCCCGGCCTGGATGTTCGCGGTGGTCTGGTCCACCGACATCGCCGCCTACTTCGCCGGCCGCAAGATCGGCGGGCCGAAGCTGATGCCCCGGGTTTCGCCCAACAAGACCTGGTCGGGCGCCATCGGCGGCCTGATCGGCGCCGTCGTGGCCGGGTCGCTTGCGGCCATGGCCGCCGACCTCGCCGGTCTGGAACTGCCGAGCGCCGCTTCCTTGCCGGTGGTCGCCGGGGTGAGCGCCCTGGCCTCCGTGCTGAGCCAGGCCGGCGACCTTGCGGAGTCCGGTCTGAAGCGCCGCTACGGGGTCAAGGATTCGAGCAAGATCATCCCGGGCCATGGCGGCGTTATGGACCGGCTCGACGGGTTTTTCGCAGTCGCCGTGCTGGCCGGGCTCTATCTCGCCCTGCGCGGGAGCGGCCTGATCCCATGACGCTATTCCATGACGATGAGGGAGTTTCACCCGTGACCCAGATCGTCACCGTGTTCGGCGCCACCGGCTCGATCGGCCGCTCCACCGCCGACCTGCTCGCCCAGCATCCGGACCGGTTCCGCACCGGCGCCGTCGTCGGCGGTCGCGACGCCATCGCGTTGGCCAAAGTCGCGCGCGAGCTCGGCGCATCCTTCGCGGCGCTGGCCGACGAGACCGCCGGCCCGGCGCTGGCCGAGGCGCTCTCGGGCAGCGGCATCGCCAACGGAGCCGGCGAGAGCGCTGTGATGGAGGCCGCCGCCCGGGACGCCGACATCGTGGTCGCCGCGGTGAGCGGCGCCGCCGGTCTGAAATCGACCCACGCCGCGCTCCGGCTAGGCCGCAAGGTCGCGCTCGCCAACAAGGAGAGCCTGGTCTGTGCCGGCGACGCCTTCATGCGCGACGCCACGCGCTACGGCGCCACGATCCTGCCGATGGATTCCGAGCACGACGCCCTGAGCCAGGCGCTCGCCGGCCGGCCGCTGGCGGATGTCCGCACCATGATGATCACGGCGTCCGGCGGCCCGTTCCGGACCTGGACCCGCGAGCGGATCGCCGCCGCCTCCGCCACCGAGGCCGCGGCCCATCCGACCTGGTCGATGGGCATGAAGATCAATATCGATTCGGCCAGCCTGATGAACAAGGGTCTGGAGCTGATCGAGGCCCACCACCTATTCGGCATCGAGCCCGAGCGCCTGGACGTGGTCGTGCACCCGCAATCGGTGATCCACGGCCTCGTCTACTGGCTCGACGGCGCCGTGACCGCGGAGCTGGCCCTGCCCGACATGCGCGTGCCGATCTCGCATTGCCTCGGGCTCGGCGACCGCCTGACCATCGCCCGGGGCCGGCCCCTGGATCTCGTGAAGCTCGGCGCGCTGACCTTCGAGGCGGCCGACGAGGAGCGCTTTCCGTGCCTGCGCATCGCCCGGGCGGCGCTGGCCGCTGGCGGTGCGGCGCCCACCGTGATGAACGCGGCCAACGAGGTGGCGGTGGCAGCCTTCATCGCCGGCCGGATCGGATTCTACGGCATCAGCGACATCGTCGAGCGGGCCTGCGAACACTTCGCCGGCCCGTACCGCACGGCACCCGCCGACGTGGACGAGGCGCTGGCTATCGACGCCCATGTCCGGGTCTGGAGCGCCGAGGCGCTGCCGGAGTTGCGCGCAGCCGGCTGAACGAACGTCGCGTGGGAAGCCGCTTCCGCGCTTCCGGCATCCCGTTGACGGCAGGTGGCGGAGACGCCTAACAACGACGCCATGCGCCGGTGCCTGCCCCAGACGGTTCAAGGCCGCGCGATCATCGGGATGGTCGCGCTCTACGCGCTGTTGCTTCAGGCTTTCCTCGGCTTTGCGACGCCGGCCCGCGCGGTCGGGCTGCCCGGTGCGGTCCTGTGCGCCGAGCACGGCTCGGGGGCGCCGGACAACGAAACTGTCGCGCACCACGCCCATCCGTGTTGCACGCTCGTGCAGGCCGGAAGCGTCGCGCTGCCCGTGTCCGAGCCGGCGGTGGTCGCGTGGCCGTTCGCGCCGGCTTCGCGCCTCGCCTGGCGGCCGGAAGCCGAGCTCCCGAAGACGGGCCCGCCGCGCACCGCCACCTCCGCCCGAGGTCCGCCCGCCGCCTGACGATCCCGCTTCCCGATCGTTCAGGCCCGGACCGTTCCCATGTCGATTCTTCTGCACGGCGATGCCCCAGCGTTCGGGGCCGTCGCCGCTCTGCGCGCATCCCGCGAGGCCGTCTATCGTGCCGTGTGGCGCTGGCACTTCTACGCCGGCCTGCTGTGCCTGCCGTTCCTGATCACCCTGTCGGCCACCGGGGCGCTCTACCTGTTCAAGGACGAGATCAACGGCAGCCTGTTCGCCTACCGGACCCGCGTGGCCGTCCAGGCGACGGCACCGCTCGGGCCGGACCGCCTGATCTTCAACGCCCTGCAGGCCGAACCGGGCGGGGTGCCGGTCTCCTATGCGGACCCGGCCGCGCCCGACGCATCGGCGGTGGTCACGCTGTCCGAGGGGGGACGCAAGCGCCTCGTCTACCTCGATCCCTATACCGGCTCGGTGCTCGACCGTGTGGATCGCGACGGCGAGTTCATGATGGTGGTGCGGCAGCTGCACAGCCTCAGCTATTTCGGCGCCTTGGCCAACGCGGTGGTCGAGGTGGTGGCGGGCTTCGCCATCATCCTGGTCGTCACCGGCCTGTACCTGTGGTGGCCGCGCGGCCAGGGCGGCGGCATCGTCAGCCTGCGGGGTACGCCGCGCCGCCGGGTCTGGTGGCGCGACTTGCACGCGGTGACCGGGCTCGTGGCTGGCAGCGGCCTGCTGTTCTTGGCGATCACCGGATTACCCTGGTCGATCTGGTGGGGGCAGCAGCTCCGGACCTGGTCGAACGCCGCAGGCCTTGGCCAGCCGGCGATCCTGTGGGCCGGCAAACCGGTCTCGAGAGTGCCGCTGCGCGCGCGGCTGCCGGATGCGGGCTGGACCTTGCAGGATGCGCCGGTGCCGCGCTCGCTGCCGGCTGGGCGGACGGCTGAACCGATCGGGATCGATCAGGCGGCGGACATTCTCACGCGGCTCGGGATGGAGCGGGGCTACGAACTCGCGCTCCCGGTCGGAGTCGACGGGGTCTACGCGGCCGCCGTCTACCCGCACGACGTCGCGCAGCAACGGATGATCTCCCTCGATCAGTACACCGGCGCACCTTTGGTCGACGTCCACTTTGCCGACCTCGGCTCGGTCGCGCGCGCGATCCAGTATGGGATCGGCATCCACAAGGGAGAGCATTGGGGCCGGATCAACCAGTTCGCCATGCTGGCGTTCTGCCTTGCCACGATCCTGCTCGCCGTCACCGCCGCCACGATGTGGTGGAAGCGGCGCCCAGCCGGCGGACTCGGTGTGCCGCCCTGGCCGCGGGACCGGCGGGTGGTGGCGACCGTCGCCCTGGTGATCGCCGGGCTCGGCGTGCTGTTTCCCCTGACCGGACTCGCGATCCTGGGCATGCTCACGATCGACTGCGCCGTTCAGGTCGCCCACCGGCGTAGGACCGCCTGACTCCAGACTGACGGGCTCGACGCCCGTGACGACCGATTTCGCGCATCCTGGGACGCGTACCCGATTCCTCGGAGCCGGGCTGATCCTGCTCGCCCTCTGGGTGCAGGCGCTCGCCCCGATGGCCGCTCTGCGGATGGCGTTGACCGCACCCGGGATGCTGCCCGGGGCGATCCTGTGCGGTCACCCGGCGGGAGACGACGCGATCGGCGCCACCGTGGAGCAACCGGTCGCGCCCCCGGCCTGTGAGGTCTGTCGGCTGTGTCGCGCCGGGATCGTCCCCCCGCCCCTTACGGGCAGCCCCACCGTCGCCCGGCCGCTGCGCTGGATCGCGGTGGCGTGGCCGATCCCGCCCCCATCGCGGCCGGACGCGCCACAGCGCATCACCGGCCAACCCCGGGCGCCGCCCCTCATCGCCTGATCACGTGCGCTCCCGTGTGGCGACTGTGCCGTCCGGTCCCCAGATCGATCAGACGAGAATTCAGGATGTTGATCCACCAGAATGCCGCGCGGTTCGGCGCGTTGGCCCTGCTGTTCGGCGGCGGCGCCCTCCCCGCCTCGGCGCAGCAATCCGTCATGCTCGATGAACTCTCCGTGGAGGGCGCGGCCAATCCCGGCTCCGGGCGGACCGCCATCGCGTCACCCTTCGGCATCGCCGCCCCTCCCGGCTCGGCCCCGTCGGTCATTGAGCACCCGGTCGGCCAAGTGGTCACCGGTATCGGCCGCGAAAACACTATCGCCGATCGCCCCGCGACCAGCATCGGTTCGGTGCTCGCCAACAGCCCCGGCGTCACCGTCCGCCAGGGCAATGGCGGGCGCGACGTGATCATCTCGATCCGGGGAAACAATGCCCGGTCCACCGGGGTGATCAAGAATACGGTGGTGCTGGAGGACGGCTTCATCCTCACTCAGCCCGATGGCGCGTCCCGCTTCGACTTGACCGACCCGCGGGCCTACAGCCGCATCGACGTCTTCCGCGGACCGCAATCGCCCCTGTTCGGCAACTATGCCACGGGCGGCGCCATCGCGTTCCGCACCCGCACCGGCCGCGAGATCGACGGCTACGAGATCGGCACCGACGCGGGCAGCTTCGGCTACCTGAACACCTACTTCACCGTCGGCAAGGCCAGCGGGCCGTTCGAGATCAGTCTGTTCGCCAGCGACGTCCGCGCCAACGGGTATCAGGATCATTCGAGCTTCAACACGCAGACCATCAACCTGCTCGCCAGCTACACGCCGACGCCGGACAACCGCTTCACCCTGAAGGTCATCAACAACAACCTCGACACGAATCTCGCGGCCCGCTCCTCCCTGGCGCAGTACCGGATCAATCCGTACCAACGCGGCTGCGCGGCGGCCGCGACCGCTGCCCCGGGCTGCACGACCTTCAGCCTGTTCCGCAACGGAGCATTCGGTGCGACCGTGCCGGTCACCGCCGACGAGGGCGCGTTCGGCCGCAAGGACCGGCGCACGGTCGTGGCGGCACGCTGGGAGCACGACATCGACGCGTTCACCACCTGGCGCACGCAGCTCGGCTTCGACGAACGCAACTTCAACCAGCCGTTCTACACGACCTCGGGCCGCGGCTCGTTCCCGGCCTGGAACTTCCTGACCGACCTGACGCGGCGCGGCGACCTGTTCGGCCTGCCGGCGGTGGGCTACGTCGCGCTCGCCTACAACACGATCGACAACCACAGCACGACCTACAACCGGGCGCCCTATGGCGGCCCGAGGCTCGGGGCGCTGATCGGCGTCCAGGACGCGGTGCAGTCGAATCTCGGCGGGCGGGCGCGGCTGGAGCTCGCCCTGTCTGACCGGTGGACCGGCGTGCTCGGGATCAGCGCCGAGGGCACAGCCATCACCGGCCGCAACCTCGCCTACAGCTACACGGCCGGGGGAGCGACCCGGACGGTGGCGGATGCCGACCGCAATTTCCTGAACGTCGCCCCCGAGATCGCGCTGGTCTACCGGCCGGACGAGACCTGGGCGCTCCGGGGCCGGGTCGCCACCGGGTACACCACGCCGGCCGCCAGCAACCTGTTCGTCACATCGGCCGGCCTGCCGGGCAACAACACCCAGCTTCAGACCCAGGAGAATCTCGGCTTCGACCTTGGGGCGGATTGGAGCCCGACCGAGACGTTGCGTTTCAGCGTGACCGGCTTCTACGAGTTCTTCCGCAACGAGCTGGTCTCGCAATCGCCGGGCGCTGGCCTGTTGTCCTACACGTTCAACGCGCCGGCCTCAGAGCATCGGGGCCTCGAGGTCGGGGCCGACTGGGCCTTCGCGCCGGGCTGGCGTGGGGTCCTGGCCTACACGTTCGATGACCAGATCTACACGCGCTACACCGAGCAGCTAAGTGCCGGCAGCTTCACGCGCCGGTTCGACCGGGCGGGCAACCAGATCCCCGGCGTGCCGGCCCACCAGCTCCTGGCCCGGGTCGGCTACGACGTGCCGGCGGGGCCGCTGGCCGGGCTCGGGGCGTTCGTCGAGACGGTGGTGCAGGGCGATTTCTACATCGACAACGCCAACCGGCTGAAGGCACCCGGCTTCGCGATCGTCAACGCCAACGTGCACTATGCGACGGAGCTGACCGGCGGCTACGCGAAGCGGCTGAACCTCTACCTGGAGGTGCGCAACCTGTTCGACACGACCTACGCCGCATCGGCCCAGACGATCGCCAATTCACTTAGCGGCACGACCGGCCTCCAGAACGGCGCCGCCGTGCTGGCGACCACCACGGGGTCCGTGTTCGCAGGTGCGCCACGCAACATCGTCGGGGGGATGCGGCTGGCATTCTGATAACTGCGTCCACCGCTCGGCCTTGGTAGCGCGGCCATGCGTGCCATAAGTTCTCGATCGGGCGTCGGGGGAATCAGGGATTGGGTCGCGATGGCGGAAGCACCGGCGCGGTGATCGGATGAGGCGGCGCAGCGTCCTTGCCGGGTTGTCGTGGGCCGCTGCGGGATGGCCGCTGGCTGCACCGGCCGAGGAGCAAGCCCGGGTGACGGCGCTCTGGCCGTTCGCGGACGGCGGCACCGAGGGCCGCACCCTCTCGGCCCTGTTCCGGGCGGCCCTGCGCGATCACGGCCGCGCGGACTTGCGCGTCGAGGACCGCTGGGGTGGGGCGGATGTGGAGCATACCCGCGCGTTGGCGGCCGAGATCGTGCGGTCGGAGCCGCGCGTGATCTTCGCGTTCCTGAACGCGCAGCTCTCCGCCGTGTCGTCCCTGACCCGAACGATTCCGATCATCTTCGTCGGTGCCTCCGACCCGGTCGGGTCCGGATACGTCGCCAGCCTTCAGAGACCGGGCGGCAACGTCACCGGCTTCACCCTGTACGAGGCGTCCCTGGCCGGGAAATGGCTGGCGGCCCTCAAGGAAGCGCTGCCGACGATCAGACACGTCGTGCTCTTGTCCAATGCCAACACGGAAATCCGGCGCGGCAACTTCTATTCCGAGGCGCTCTGGACGGCGGCGGCCTCCCTCGGCATCGAGACGGATGTCGTCATGGTCAGCCATGCCGACGCGATCGAGCCGCTCGTCGCGGATCTGGGGCGCCGGGGCGAGGCCGGGCTGATCGTGGCCCCGGGGACGTTCAGCGAGGCCAACGGTGACCGCATCGTCGCTCTGACGGCTCAGCATCGCGTCCCGGCGGTATTCGCGATCCGGCGCTTCGCGCATCGCGGCGGCCTGATGTCGTACGGTCCCGACCCGGCGGATGCCGTGCGCCGTGCGGCGGCTTACGTGGATCGCATCCTCCACGGCGAGAAGCCCGCGACCCTGCCGGTGCAGGCGCCGACGAAGTTCGACTTCATCGTGAACCTGAAGACGGCACGGACCCTGGGACTGGAGATCTCGTCGGCGCTGCTCGCCCAAGCGGACGAGATCGTCGAATGATGCGCGTGAACCCTGTCCCTGCGCCTGCGGGCCTGGAGATCCGGGCCCGACGCTTCCGCCTGCCGCTGGCGGCGAAGTTCGCGGTCGCCTTTGTGGGCCTCGTTACCCTGGTGCTGCTCATCAACGGCGTGGTCGACCTGCTGCTGAATTACGGCGACGCCAAACGAACCGCGATCGAGGTTCAGCGCGAGAAGGCGCACGCGGCTGCCGAGCGGGTCGAATCCTTCATCTCCGAGATCGAGAGCCAAATCGGCTGGACCACCCGGGCCGAATGGCGCCGCATCACTCCGGAACAGCAGCGCTACGACTTCATCCGACTGCTGCGGCAGGCGCCCGCGATCACGGAGGTCGCCTATCTCGATCCGAGCGGCAGGGAGCAGCTGCGGATCTCGCGCTTGGAACCTGACGTCGTCGGCAGCGGCAAGGATTTCTCGACGGCGCCGCGCTTCATCCAAGCGCTCGCCGAGAAGGTCTGGTTCGGCCCGGTCTATTTCCGGCGGGGATCCGAGCCGTACATGACCGTCTCGGTCGCCCATACCGGGCGCAACCCCGGCGTCACCGTGGCCGAGGTCAACCTGAAGCTGATCTGGGACGTGGTCAGCAGCATCCACAACGGCGCGGGCGGCTACGCCTTCGTGGTGACAGCCAGCGGGCGGCTGATCGCGCACCCGGATCTGAGCCTCGTCCTGCGGGACACGGACCTCTCCACCCTGCCGGAGGTCGCGAACGCCCTGGCGGCCCGCCGGACCGGCGCCAATCCCGACACGACGGATTACGGGATCGCCACCGCGTTCGACGGTGGCTCGGTGCTGGCGGCCCATGCCGCCATCCCGCGGGTCGACTGGATCGTGTTCGTGCAGGTGCCGCTGAGCGAGGCGATGGCGCCGCTCTACGCCTCAGTTGTCCAGACCCTAGCCCTGATGGGTCTCGGCGTGATGCTTGCGACGGTCGCCGGGACCTTCCTCGCCCACCGCCTGGTCGTGCCGATCCGCCAGCTCGAGGACGGCGCGGAACGCTTCGGATCCGGTGACCTGTCGGAGCGCATCGTGATCCGCACCGGCGACGAGATCGAGACCCTGGCCGACCGGTTCAACCTGATGGCGAGCCGCGTCCAGGAATCCTACGAGACCCTGGAAGCCAAGGTCGAGGAGCGGACCCACGACCTCAACAAGTCCCTCGACGATCTTCACAAGGCGCAGGACCGGCTGGTCCAGTCCGAGAAGCTCGCCTCTTTGGGGCAGCTCACCGCGGGGATCGCCCACGAGATCAAGAACCCCCTGAACTTCGTGAACAATTTCGCGTCCCTGTCCTCCGAACTTGTCGAGGAACTGCAGGAGGCGCTTCAGCCCGCCGCGCTCGATCCGAAGATCCGCGAGGAGGTCGACGAGATCGCCGATCTGCTCAAGGGCAACCTCGGAAAGGTCGTGCAGCACGGCAAGCGCGCCGATTCAATCATCAAGAACATGCTGCTGCACTCCCGTTCCGGGTCCGGCGAGCACCGCATGGTCGACATCAACGCCCTGGTCGAAGAGAGCCTGAACCTCGCCTATCACGGCGCCCGCGCGGCCCAGCCGGACTTCAACATCACCCTGAACCGCAATCTCGATCCGGCGGCCGGCGCCGCGGATGTTTACCCGCAGGAATTGACCCGCGTCCTCTTGAACCTGATGTCGAACGGATTCTACGCCACCGAGAAGCGCAAGACCGTGGAAACCGGGCCGGGTTACGAGCCTTCCCTGTCGGTGACGACCCGCGATCTGGGCGAGAGCGTCGAAATCCGTGTGCGCGACAACGGCACCGGCATCCCGGACAGCGTCAAGGCCAAGATGTTCGATCCGTTCTTCACGACCAAGCCGGCCGGAGAAGGTACGGGCCTCGGCCTGTCCCTGAGCCACGACATCCTGGTGAAGCAGCATGGCGGGGCCATCGACGTGGCCACCGAGGCCGGCCAGTTCACCGAATTCACGATCACGCTGCCGCGCGACGGCGCAAAGGCCGCGCAGCTGATCGTCGCCGCGGAAAAGAGCGAGCCATGAACGTCATCATCCTCGTCGTGGACGATGAGCCCGATGTCACCGACCTGTTCCGGCAGCAGTTTCGCCGCGAGTTGCGCGCCGGGCGTTTCGCTATGGAATTCGCGCATTCGGCTCCCGAGGCCCTGGCCTGCGTGAAAGCCGCGGACGGAGCCAGCCTGATCCTGATGTTCTCCGACATCAACATGCCGGGCATGACCGGGCTGGAGCTCCTCCCGCTCGTTCGGGCCGCACGCCCCAACGTCCCGGTGATCATGATCACGGCCTACGGCGACGCGGAGACGCGCGAGAAGGTCCTGGCGGGCGGCGCGGTGGATCTGATCACCAAGCCGATCGACTTCGACCTGCTGCGGGGTGAGATCGACCGTCGCCTGGCCTCCATCGCGGGGACGGCATGATCGCCGAGGCACCGCCGGCAAAGATCCTGGTCGTCGACGACGAGCCGGATCTCGAGGCGCTGATCACCCAGAAGTTCCGCCGTCAGATCCGCGACGGCCAGGTCGGATTCCTGTTCGCGCATGACGGCAACGAGGCGCTCAACCTGCTGGCCGAGAACTGCGACGTCGACATGGTCGTATCCGACATCAACATGCCGGGGATGGACGGGCTGACGCTGCTCGCCAAGCTTCAGGAATCCGACGACAAGCCCTCGACGATCATCGTCTCGGCCTACGGAGACATGGCCAACATCCGCACCGCCATGAATCGCGGGGCGTTCGACTTCCTCACGAAGCCGATCGATTTCACCGATTTCGAGACCACCATCGCGCGGACGCTCCGGCACGTCGGGACACTGCGCGAGGGTCGCCGGAGACAGATGCTGGCCGAGCGCGCGCACGCCTCCCTGGCGCGCTACTTTTCGCCCAATCTCGCCGAACGCTTGGCCGGCGACGCGTCGGGCCTGGAACTCGGCGGCGCGCGGCGCGAGGTGGCCTCGCTGTTCACCGACATCGCCGGGTTCACCAGTTTGGTCGAGAGCCTGGACCCGACCCAGCTCGCCGAAATCCTGAACGGTTACTTCGCCGAGATGACCGATCTCGTGTTCGCGCACGAGGGCACGGTCGCCAAGATCGTCGGGGATGCCATCCACGTCCTCTTCGGGGCCCCCGGCGACCAACCGGACCATGCCGCGCGGGCGGTCGCCTGCGCGCTCACCCTCGACACCGCCTCCGAGGCTTTCCGGGCCCGCTGGCGGGACCGGGGGATCGAGATCGGCGCGACCCGGATCGGCGTTCATGCCGGGCCGGCCATCGTGGGCAATTTCGGGGGGGGCCGGTATTTCGACTACACGGCCTACGGCGACACCATCAACACGTCCGCACGTCTCGAGAACGCCAACAAGGCTTTCGGCACGCGGATCTGCGTCAGCCAGAGCGTGGTGATCCGGACGGAGCAGTTCCGCGGGCGCCCGGTCGGCGATCTCGTCCTGCGCGGCAAGCAGGGGGCGCTGCGTGCGTTCGAGCCGTTGACCGAGGCTGAGTACGACGCGGCGATGCTGGACCGTTATCTCGATGCCTTCGCCAAGCTGGAGGCGGGTGAGGCCGGCGCCATGCCGGCTTTCGCAGCCTTGATCGGGCTTCGGCCCGACGATGCCCTGTCGGCGTTCCATCTCAAGCGCCTGCTCAACGGCGCGTCCGGAACGCGCATCGAAGTCCGTTGAGCCCGATCATGCCCTCGACCCGCAGTCCGCGATGGCCGACACGCGAAACACGGTTCTCTGTCAATCGAGCAGCAGGCGGGATGGCGCGTCCTTCGATCGGCCGACCGCGCGACTGCCTCAGCCGGAGTTCTCCGGGAATACGCGCATGAGGCGACGCGACGTCCTGGTGGGCCTCGGAGGCGCCATCGCCTGGCCCGCGGCCGGATGCGGCCAGACCCCGGCTCGGCGCCGTCTCGGTGTCCTCCTGGTCTACGAC
Organism: Methylobacterium sp. AC315; assembly: GCF_979253755.1. Classification (NCBI taxonomy): domain Bacteria; kingdom Pseudomonadati; phylum Pseudomonadota; class Alphaproteobacteria; order Hyphomicrobiales; family Methylobacteriaceae; genus Methylobacterium; species Methylobacterium sp. AC315. The sequence continues at coordinate 3,661 of NZ_CEEDEA010000006.1, read as the reverse complement.
GAGGGTCATCCGGATGTGTCGATCATTGTCGGCACGCTCAAGGACAGCCTGCAGAAGCTCGGCTGGACCTGGGGCCAGAACCTCGCCGTGGACCTGCGGTACGGCGATGGCGACAGCGCGAAGATGCGCCGGCAGGCCGACGAGATCCTGGCGGCCAAGCCCGATCTGGTCTTCGCGCAAGGTGTCGTCGGGACGACGGCCCTTCAGCAGGCGACCACGACCACACCGGTGGTGTTCATCCAAGCGCAGGATCCGGTCGGCGGCGGCCTGGTCGCCAGCCTGTCGCGGCCCGGCGGCAACCTGACCGGGTTCACAAATTTCGACTACACATTCGTCGGAAAGTGGTTGCAGCTCCTCAAGGAACTCAGCCCCGGCGTGACGCGGGCGCGCGCCATCATCAATCCGGATTACCGCACGCGGTTTGCCGGCTACAGTGCCGAACTCGCCCGGATCGGCCCGGAACTTCACATCCAGGCCGAGGCCAGCGGCGTCCACGACGCGGCCGAAATCGAGCGGGCGATCACCACCTTCGCCGAGGAACCTCATGGCGGTCTGATCGTGCTGCCGGATGCGATCACCGGAGTCTACAGCCGGCAGATCATCGACTTGACCGCCCGGCATCGCATGCCTGCGGTCTACGCCTACGCGGCCCAGGTCCGCATGGGCGGGCTCGCGGCCTACACGACCAGCGTGGCCCGGGACGTCCAGCAGGCCGCCGGGTACATCGACCGGATCCTGCGCGGGGCGTCCGTCGGCGACCTGCCGGTGCAGGCGAGCGAGCGCTTCATGACCCTGATCAACCTGAAAACCGCCGCGTCCCTCGACTTGACGATCACGCCGTCGCTCCTCGCGACGGCCGACGAGGTGATTGATTAGCACAGATGGTGGTTTCGGGCGGCACCTGGCGCGCACTTAACCGCGCGACACCGCGATGATCGACACGATGTCCGCAGGCGCCTCCAACCATGCAGAACGCCGCGCATTCGTGAACGGCACGAACCGGTCTCGTGGTTCTCCTCCAGCTCTTTGTCCTGGACGGAACCCGCGCACATGAGAGATTATTCCGGTACGCCGCTTTGTCCTGCAAGGCCGACCACGAACATGGCGACTGACGTAGAGACAGCGACTGCAACTCCGGCGTCGAACCACATTTCCCTAAACTCGTTCTTGCTTCGTACCGATAAGGAAGTCCGCATGAAGGCGATTTCAGCGACCGTTTTGGGTCTGGCGCTCCTCAGCGCCGTGGCCCCGGCCTTGGCCCAACCCTATGGCGGCCGAGATTACGGCTACGACCGCGGCGACTATGACCGTCGCGAACGGGACTACGATTCGCGGGACCGCCGTGATTACGGGCGGGATTATGATCGTGCACCCCGCGGCGGACGAGGCGATTATGCGTTCGACGAGATGGAGTATCTGCGCTGCAATCCGGACGTCCGCCGTGCGGTCATCAGCGGGCAGGTGAAGTCCGGTCTGTATCACTACCGGAAGATTGGAATGGCCGAAGGCCGCCGTCTCAGCTGCTGATTGGCAGCAATCGCGCTGCGGCTCATAAGCCGGCCTTTATAAAACGCGGCCCCTTTTCTTGGGGCGAACTGCTGGCCCCGGACCCCTGCGTCACTGCGGGATCCGAGGCCGTCTTGATCGGCGCGCCATTCAACATGCTGAACGACGCAGTCCGAAGAGGCTCGATCGTTACTTGCTGCTTCCGCCACCGCCGCCGCCCTGGGGTACGGCGCGCTCGGGCTGGTTGGCATTTCCGGCGGACGAGGAGCTGTTGGACCGCGTATCGGCCGGCTGACCTGTCGGCGATGCCGTCACGGCGGCGTTGCCGCCGGTGGTGCTGTTCTGCGGCGCCACGACGCCCGGCGTTCCAGGGGCCGCGGGCGCGGTGGCAGGGGCCTGTGCAGACGCTTGCCCGGCAAGGAAGAGGCTGGCGACGGCCGCAGCCGTGAGAACGCGAATGGGCATCGTTTATCCTGATTGACCGAAGTCTTCGGGAACGCACTCACACGCCCAACGGTTCAAAAGCCGGCGCAACAAGCAGAACGCGCAGTAAACCTGCAACCATGCGTCGAGCGGTTCCACCCAAATTTGCATCCTGAGCGGGTCCGACAGCTCGGAGCCTCTAAGGCCAAGCCGCCTCAGATCAGATAGATGGTGCCGTGGTTCTCGAAGGCTTCCGGACAGTCGTTCTGGTCCATCAAGCGCTGGGCCTTCGCTAGCATCAGGTGACGCGCGACGGCCAGGACTGCCAGGGTCATCCGCTGTCGCGACAAGTTGGACTTCTGCGATCTCGGTCGCCGACGCGGTGCGCCAAAGATTCGAGAGCAAGAAAAACCCCGCGCGGCAGAAGCCGGCGGGGCTCAAGGAAAATGACGCTCGGTGCGTTACGCCGGCGACCGATCAAACGGTAGCAATACCAGTCACCAAAGTAAAGCTATCGTGATGACTTTCAGAACGAAATATTTGCCACAAATTTTTGTGATCACCAGGGATTATTTGGACCTCAATGACTCGGAATAGCTCATCTGTGCTGAGGCGCTCGATCCTTCGCTCGAGAGCCTCCTCAGGACTGGGCCTTCAGGTAGGCGATCACGTCGTTGATCTTTTTGTCGTCGGTGAAGCCCTGGAAGATCATCTTGTTGCCGGGAACCTTTGCCTTCGGGTTCTTCAGCCACTCGTGAAGGTTGGCCTCGTCCCAGGTGAGGCCGGAATTCTTCAGCGCGGCAGAGTAATTGTAGCCCTCGTAGGTGCCGGCCTTGCGCCCGACCACGCCCTTGAGATCCGGACCCACCCCGTTCTTCTGGAAGTTGTGGCACGCCTTGCAGGGGGCGAACGCCTTCTCGCCGGCAGCCGCGTCACCAGCCTCCTGGGCCTGGGCCGAAAGCGGGATCAGGGCGGCGAGAACAGCGCCGAGAACGAAAGAACGCATGGATTTCCTCTTCGGCCAGGCGGGACGGATGGCGATGCGAAGCCTGGCGCAGTGAGGTGTAGACGTCCGCTCAAGCCGCTTAATCCGGCACTCGGCTGGAACGCCGATTAAAATTATTCAAAGCCGAGATGCAGAAAGCTCATTCCGGAGGTGTGCAGGAAACCTGCTGTCAGAGGCCGCAACATCGGGCGTGAACCCGCTATCCGGCACCCAACCGGCTAGCGAGGTGGTGCGGCTCGCTCAATAGGTTCAGCACGAGCGCTCGCTCGCGCCCTTCCTAGATGTTTGGTCCCGCCGTGTGGTGATACATCTGGTGCCACATGGAGGGACGCGCTGTGGGACAGATTCTCCACGGCAGCGCCACAACGACAGAGACGGTCCGTCGGGCAATCCAAGCTCGTAAAGAGAGCGTGAGAGCCGCCGCGAAGCACTCTGGGATCAGCCCGACCACCGTGCAGAAGTGGCGGTCGCGTCCGTCCTGCACCGATGCGCGGATGGGACCGAAGGAGCCTCATTCCACGGTGCTGAGCCTGGAGCACGAAGCGGTCATCGTTGCCTTTCGCCGGCATACCCTGCTGCCACTGGATGACTGCCTCTACGCGCCTCAGGCCAGCATTCCGCACCTGACCCGCTCAAGTCTGCACCGCTGTGACCTGACCGGTATTTTGGACCGAGCCGATTGAGAGGCTACTGCATGGTGGCGGCCATGGGTAGCCGGAAGGCCAG